>JBDRKR010000018.1:0-35288 GCA_043813805.1 Candidatus Nealsoniibacteriota bacterium
GCGGAGAACAGTTCTCCGCGAAGGTTGAATTTTTAGAGAGTTCCCAAATATTATTAAATGACGGATTAGGAACGCCGGTGAAATTTAGCACCCGAGGCGCTGAATTTACGATTTCGCCCAAGCCCTTCGACGCGGCTCCCCTCGATCCCGCTCGGGGCAGGAATGAATGGCAAGAAGAAATAGCCAAAGATACCGTTCCTCCGGAGATTTTTAAAATCGAAATCAATCAAGACCCGTTAATTTTTGAGGAAAAATATTTTATCATTTTTTCCACCACCGACAAGCAAACGGGCATTGATTATTACGAAATAAAAGAAAGGGAGGGGGATTGGGTAAAGACGACGAGTCCCTACATGTTGGAAGATCAGGGGTTAAGAAGTATAATAAGGGTGAGAGCGGTTGATAAAGCCGGCAACTATATTGTTGTTGAACAATTGCCGCGAAACAAGCCGCTTCCTTACAAATACTTTGCGATAATTCTGGTTTTGATTATATGCGTGCCAGTTTGGTTCATTATCAAGAAGATTCGGCATAAACTATGAACAAGGCGTTTTTCATCTTTACCGTTTTAATACTTTCTTTCGGAGTTGCTCCAGCGGCTGAAGCGGCCGCCGCTTCTTTGTATTTGTCTCCCTCTATGGGAACTTATACCGTTGGCAACACTTTTTTAGTTCAGGCGAAAGTTAGCACCGGGGGAGCGGCAATTAACGCGGCTGACGGTACTTTAGTTTTTAACGCAAATGATTTAGAAGTGGTTAAAATTACCAAAGAAGAGTCTGTTTTTTCTCTTTGGGTTCAAGATCCCGTTTTTTCCAATTCGCTTGGAACAATCAATTTTGCCGGCGGGAAACCTTCCCCCGGGTTTACTGGCGCTTCAGGAACGATTATTAATATTACTTTTAAGGTTAAGACTTCAGGTACTACCAATTTGACGTTTGCTTCGGGTTCCGTGTTGGCGGACGACGGCATGGGAACTAATATTTTAGCCAGCATGGGCTCTGGAGTTTATACTCTTTCCACTAAAGGCATTGCTCCCGTAGTCCCAAGTACTCCGACAACTCCGACGGCTCCGTCAGCCACTCCAAACAGAGTTCCCAATGCCCCGGTTATCAGTTCTCTGACACACTCTGAAGAAAATCAATGGTATTCAAACAACGATCCGTCGTTTTCTTGGGAGTTGCCTTCTGATGTTACCGGCGTCAGTCTGCTGCTCCACGAAAAAGCCACGGCTAATCCCGGCTCCGATTCTGACGGCTTGATAACCTCGAAAACCTATGAAAATATCGCGGACGGTGCTTGGTATTTCCACATCAGATTCCGCAATCAGTACGGTTGGGGCGAGATAACTCACCGCAAGGTTTTAATTGATACCCAAAAGCCGGAATTTTTTGAAGTACAAGTTGATAACGAGGGCGACCCGACCAATCCCAGCCCTATTTTACATTTCAAATCAAGTGATGCTTCTTCCGGGATTGAGTATTATGAAATTAATATTCGCGAAACATCATTGCCCTTAGCAACCGCCGCATCCTTAAAACATAATCCTTACAAGATATCGCCTCAAGCGCCCGGAACTTTTACCGTCATTGCCAAAGCGTTTGACGGAGCCGGTAATTTTACCATGGCCAGTGTTGATACCGTCATAGCGCCGCTTGAGACGCCGATAATCACCGAATATCCTCAAAAATTGAAAGTGGGAGATATTTTAAACATCAAAGGAACCTCGGCTTTCCCCGAAAGCACCATTAAGGTTTTAATTAAGAGAGAAGGAGGAGAAACGATTACGAAGATCGTGGAAACGGATAGCCAAGGAAACTGGTTTTACCTTCACCCGGCAACTTTAGACAAGGGCGATTACGAAATTTGGGCGATAGCCGTTGACGGCCGGGGCGCCCAGTCAAATTCCACAGAGCATATTAAATTGGCCGTGACTTTGCCTATTGTTTTAAAGTTTGGTAAAATAGCTTTAGATTACCTATCTATTATGATTACTTTAATCGTTCTAATTATCGGCGCCATTGCGGTCGGCTTTTACGCCTGGTACCGCATTGCCATTTGGCGCAAACGCGTCAGGCAAGAAACCAAAGAAGTTAAAGAAACGGTTACGCGCGCTTTTAAAGCCCTGAAAGAAGAGGTGGAAGAGCAGATTGAGTTTTTGGATGAAAAGCCGGGTCTGACCAAGGCCGAACGTAAGGTAAGGGAAAAATTGAAAGAAGCGCTGAACGTTTCCGAAGATTTCATCACTGAAGAGATTAAAGACGTGGAAAAAGAATTGGAATAAACTCCTAAAATAAAGCCCCGCGGAGAACAGTTCTCCGCGGGCTCTTTGAAGCCGCGGAGAACAGTTCTCCGCGAACTATATGCCTATAAAACGACCACCGTTGGTTAATAATGAAATTTATCACATTGTAATCAGAGGAGTGGGGGGTATCCCGACTTTTAAAGATAAAGACGATTATTACCGAGGAATTTTTTCTCTTTATGAATTTAATAACAGCGAGCATGTGGAAATCAGAAGGAAAAGAGAACAACGCAAAGCAAGTAAAGCCCGCGGAGAACAGTTCTCCGCGGATGCCCGTAAAACATTGTTAGAGATTTTGGCTTTTTACCTTATGCCCAATCACATCCATTTATTGGTAAAACAAATTCAAGATAACGGAATTACCCAATTTATGAGGAAACTCGGGGCTGGTTACGCCGCTTATTTTAATAAAAGATACGGCAGAATGGGCCACCTTTTTCAAGGAAGATTTAAAGCGGTCCACATAGAAAACGACGAACAGTTGATGGCGGTCTTCGCCTATATCCACACCAACGGCGTATCTTTAATAGAGCCGAACTGGAAAGAAAAAGGAATTGAAAGTCCGGAAAAAGTAATTAAGTTTTTGGAAGATTACAAATGGTCAAGTTACCCTGACTACATCGGAAAGAAAAATTTTCCCTCAATAACCAAACGAGATTTTCTTTTAAAAATGATGAACGGAGAAGGTGGTTGCAAGGAAATTATTGAGAATCGGATAAGAGATAAAGAGAAGAAAGATTTTAATAATGTTGAATTAGAATAAAAGAGACGCGGAGAACTGTTCTCCGCGGGGCTTTTTATTTTTTAAGATTTGCGCTATAATCAAACAATGTTGACCCTTCAATAAAATTCAGGGTCATACTGAGCTTATCGAAGTATGAGAAAGATCATTACCCCGGTTTTTTTAGTTATTTTGGTTTCAATTGCCTTTGGAGCCGGTTTTTATTTTAGCGAATCTCAGATACCGGTCGCTCCTCCCGAAGGCATTATCAATGCCGATTTAGGCAAGCCCGAAGGCGTTAATTTTTCTCTTTTCTGGGAGGCCTGGAAAGCGCTTGAAGAAAACTTCGTCGATCACTCAAAAATGGATTACCAGAAAATGCTCTTTGGCGCGGTCTCGGGCATGGTAAGCGCCCTGAAAGATCCTTACACAGTTTATCTGCCGCCCGAAGATGCCAAGATTTTTAAAGAAGATGTCTCGGGCGAGTTTCAGGGAGTCGGCATGGAAATCGGCATAAGAAACGGCGAATTAACCGTGATTGCTCCCTTGGAAGGAACGCCGGCGCAACGGGCGGGATTGAGGGCCGGTGATAAAATCGTCAAAGTTGACGACACCTATACCGCGGATTTGGCCGCTGATGAAGCGGTGAAGCTCATCAGGGGAGAGAAGGGCACCAAGGTTACTCTCACAATTTTCCGTGAAGGCTGGTCGCAATCCAAAGATTTTGAAATTACGAGAGATGTGATTGAAGTTCCTTCCTTAAAGTGGGGGATGAAAGAAGAGAACATCGCTTACATTAATCTTTATCAATTTTCCGAAACAGCCACGGGCGCTTTTAACAGGGCGGCTGTAGAAATTTTGGCAAGTCCGGCAGACAGCATAATCTTGGACTTGAGAGATAACCCCGGAGGCTATCTTGAGGTGGCTCAGGATATCGCCGGTTGGTTTTTAAAGAAAGGAGAAATTGTTACAATTGAAGACTTTGGCGGAAGCGCCGAAAGTCAAGAATACCGGACTTCGGGTTCGGGGCAATTGAGCGCTTATCCTTTAGCTATTCTGATTAACCAGGGTTCGGCTTCAGCCTCGGAAATTCTTGCCGGCGCCCTAAGAGACAATCGGGGAGTTAAACTTGTAGGCATTCAATCTTTCGGCAAGGGCTCGGTGCAAACCCTCAAAGAACTTGAACTGGGCTCGTTGAAGGTGACGGTAGCTAAATGGCTGACGCCCAATGGCACCTTGATTGATAAGGAGGGGTTGAAGCCGGATGTTGAAATCGAGCTGTCAGAAACGGATATTGACGAAAGCAAAGATCCGCAACTCGATAAGGCTATTGAAATAATTAAACAGATACGATAGTATAGAAATCGATAACATCCTTTATAAAAAAACATGAAAGTTATTCTGTTGCAAGATATCGAAAAACTTGGCAAAAAGTACGACCTTAAAAATGTCGCTGACGGGCACGCCCGGAATTTTTTATTGCCCAAGAATTTGGTCAAGCCGGCTACCGAAGAAAATATGAAGTGGCTCGAAATTCAAAAAGAATTGTTAAGACAAAAATCCGAAGAAGAGTTAAAGAAAGTGCAGGGGGTTGCTTCAACGATGGACGGACTTGAAATCGTCCTGTCTGTGAAAGTCGGTGAAAAAGAGCAGTTATTTGAAGCAGTCACCGCTCAAAAGATCGTTGAAAAGCTCAAGGAGCAGGGGTTTGAAGTTAAAAAGACCCAGATTCTCTTAAAAGAGCCGATCAAGGAAATAGGAGAATTTCCGATTAAAATTCAGCTTGGCCATAATTTGGAGGCGGAAATAAAATTAATTATCGTCGAAGAAAAAAATTAACATGTAAGCATTTTAGCATTTTAACATTTAAGCATTTTTAATTTTGTTTAAATGTTTAGATGTTTAGATGTTTATGTGAAAGTATTTATGGCGCGCTATATTTTTGTTGCGGGCGGCGTAATGTCGGGCATCGGCAAGGGGGTGGCGACTGCCAGCATCGGTAAAATCCTGCAAAGCAAGGGTTTCCGGGTGACAGCCATCAAAATAGACCCGTATGTGAATGTTGATGCGGGTACTATGAATCCCATTGAGCACGGCGAGGTTTTTGTGACCGCTGACGGCACGGAGTGCGACCAGGACCTGGGCAATTACGAAAGATTCATCGACGAGAATTTAAATACATTTAATTACATCACCACGGGCCGCGTTTACGAAGCCGTTATCCGTCGGGAAAGGAACTTGGAATACGGCGGCAAATGCGTAGAAGTGGTGCCTCATATTCCGGAAGAGGTAATTTTCCGGATCAAAAGATCAGCGAGAGCGACTCGAGCTGATTTTGTTTTAATAGAGATCGGCGGCACGGTCGGGGAATACCAAAACAGCTTATTTTTGGAAGCGGCGAGAATGATGAGATTAACTTCGCCCAAAGATATCCTTTTTGTTTTGATAAGCTATCTGCCTGTGCCCAGTATGATCGGCGAAATGAAGACCAAGCCGACCCAGCAGGCGGTCAGGTGGCTCAATATGGCCGGTATTCAGCCGGATATGATTATCGCCAGGTCCGTTGTTCCGATAGATAATCCCAGGAAAAAGAAAATTTCCATTTTCTGCAACGTTGCCAAAGAAGACGTTATTTCCGCTCCCGACATAAAATCGATTTACGAGGTTCCTTTGAACTTCGAGAAAGACAGAATGGGGGACAGGATCTTAAAGAAATTCGGTTTGCGGAGCAAGAACAAGGGCGATTTGAGAGATTGGAAAAAATTGTCCAATACGATCAGGACCGTAAAAACTCCGGTAAAAATCGGGATTGTCGGCAAGTATTTTGAAACGGGCCATTTTACCCTGACCGATTCTTATATTTCGGTTATTGAGGCGGTAAAACACGCTTGCTGGTTTAACAGAAGAAAGCCCGAGATTCATTGGTTGTCATCGGAGGAATACGAAAAAAATCCCCGTTTATTGAAAGAATTGAAAGATTACGACGGCATAATTGTGCCGGGCGGTTTTGGCTCGCGGGGCATCGAGGGCAAGATTAAGGCGATTGAATTTTGCCGGAAAAACAAAATCCCTTATTTGGGATTATGTTTAGGTATGCAATTATTAGTCATTGAATTCGCCCGCCACGTTTGCGGATTAAGGAAGGCGAACTCCGCCGAATTTGCGCCCAAAGCCAAAGAAAACGTCATTGATGTAATGCCGGACCAGGACGTTCTTTTGAAAGAAAAGAAGTACGGCGGCACTATGAGATTGGGGGAGTACAAGTGTCGTATAAGGCCAAATACGTTGGCCTACAAGGCTTATAAGGCCGGAAGTATCATGGAGCGCCATCGGCACCGCTACGAGCTGAATAATGCCTTCAGGAGCACTCTGGAGAAGAGGGGCATGGTGATGTCGGGTTTAAATCCGGAGAGAGATTTGGTTGAAATTGCGGAACTTAAAGGCCATCCCTTCTTTTTGGGCACCCAGTTTCACCCTGAGTTTAAATCTCGTCCGACTAAGCCTCATCCGCTGTTCCGCGACTTCGTGAAAGCGGCCATAAAACAGAAAAGGCCGAAATGAAAGAGGCTAAACCTCTTTTATAACGGTGGAGGTTTAGCCTCTTTCATTTTAGTTTCAGCTATTCCTTTATAGGTTCCAGAGATACTATTTTGACGAGGCGCCGTGAGTTATCGAATCTTTGTTTTTTATTCGTGGAAAACTTAACTACGCCTTTAATTGCGGCGTAAAGAGTGTCGTCGCCTCCTTTTCTCACGTTATTGCCTGCGATGATTTTAGTGCCGCGCTGGCGAACCATAACTTGGCCCGGATTGGCAATTTGCCCATCCTGCAGTTTTATCCCCAGATATTTTGGCTGGGAATCTCGGCCTAAACGTGTTACGCCAGTCGCCTTAGTTGTTGCCATATAAAACTATGCTATCAGAAATTAAAGAATTTGTAAAGTCTCATCAAGCCGATATAATATTAGTCATCGGTGTTGTCTTGATTTCCCTGCTTTCTTTCGCGATGGGTTATATTTTAGCTAAAAATCAGGAGAAAACGCCTTTAAAATTCGAACAATATGAAACCGCAAAATACAGCTATTATCGGAGCGGGGATAACCGGTCTTTATCTTGCCTGGAAGCTTTCGGCGGCGGGGCATAAGGTGACCGTTTTCGAAAAAAGACCAAGCATCGGCAAAGAGGCCTGTTCCGGTCTTTTTTCTGAAAGGCTTTTGAGTTTTGTGCCCCAAAGCCAAGCTTTGATCCAAAATCGGATTGAATCAGTTCTGATACATTTTCCCAAAAAGACCGTTAAGGTTAAGTTTACGAAACCTTTTTTACTGATGAGCCATGCCGAATTGGACAGATTAGTTGCCGGATTGGCTGAGAAGGCCGGAGCAAAAATTGTTCTGCAAAGTCCGATTGATGTTATGCCTCAAGGATTTGATCAAATTATCGGTTGCGACGGCGCCAGTTCCGCTACCAGAAAAAGCTTAGGCATGAAAGATCCTGATTTACGATTGGGGATTCGGGGATTTGCCGCTTTGCGAGATACCTCAAACTATGTTGAAACATGGGCTGTGAAAAACGGCTTTATTTGGAAAATTCCCCGGGGCCAGGAAACGGAATACGGCGTAATTTCAGAGTTAAAGAGCGCTCGTCCGCTTTTTGAAGAATTCCTGACAAAAAATAATATCCCGATAGAAAGAACGGCTTCGGCTTTAATTCCGCAAGGATTGATTATTCCCAGAAGCGATTCGGTTACTCTTTGCGGCGATGCCGCGGGACTTTGCAAGCCCTGGTCGGGCGGGGGAGTGATCTGGGGATTAGTCGCTTCTTCAATACTCTTGAAAGATTTCCCCGATTTAGTAAAATATCGGCATGATGTTAAAAGATACTTTTTACCCAAAATCGCTTTGTCTAAAATAGCTACGAAAATGGCTTATTGTCTCGGATTTAATACCCCATACTTATTACCTAAAAATCTCGAAATCGAGAGCGATTTTTTACTGCGATAGCGAAATTAATTTATTTAATTTCCTTTAAATTATGACGTCTCAAACAAAAAATATTCCGTATCACCTGGGCATTATTATCGATGGCAATCGGAGATGGGCCAAAGAGAGGGGATTGCCGACTTTAATCGGCCATCGCAAGGGATTGAATAGGGTTAAACAGGTATTGGGCTGGGCTAAGAATCGAGGGATTAAGATTTTGACCCTTTTTGTGTTTTCAACCGAAAATTGGGAACGTTCAGAATCCGAAGTTAACTATCTGATGAGATTGCTCCGGCAGGGGCTCAATGATTTTAAGAGAAATATCAAGAAAATCAATAAAGACGGGATTAGAATAAAAATAATCGGGCAGAAGGAGAAAGTTCCCGCAGGTTTGCATAAAATCATTCATGAACTTGAAGAGCTCACTCAAAACAACAAAGAAATGACGGTTAATATCGCTTTGAGTTACGGCGGCAGGGCGGAAATCGCCTCGGCCATTAAAAACATAATTAAGAAAAAGATTTCTCCCGACGAAATCACCGAAAAAACCATCTCCGAAAATCTTTGGACATCCGACGTGGACTTGCTTATCAGAACAGGCAAAGAACAGCGCATCTCTAATTTTTTAATTTGGCAGTCGGCTTATGCCGAATTGTATTTTTCGGAAAAATACTGGCCCGACTTCACCGAAGAAGATTTAGATAAAGCTTTGGACGATTTTGCCGCGCGAAATCGTAGACACGGCAAATGAGAATTAATATGCAAATTCTGCCTACCATCACCACTATTACTCCCGGTCAATGGCGCCAGAAACTCAAGGAGATCAAAGAACTTAAATTAAAAGAAGTTGCGGTTTTCCCGACGTGTTTGGATGAAAAAGAAAGAAAAGAACTTTTTTCATTGCTTGAAGAAACCGACATCAAAAGGATCCCTCTGGTTCACTTAAGGAGCGACATGGCCTTGAGCGAGCTGGATTATCTGGTCAGGGTTTTTAAGACGGAAGCTTTTAATATACATACCGGGCGCGAATACCCGCCGCTCAAAGATTATGGCTCGTACCGAAAAATTATTTATATCGAGAATACATTCGAACCTTTTGACGAAGACGAAATTAAGGAATTCGGGGGAATTTGCCTGGATTTCGCCCATTTGGAAAACGACCGGCTGTTCCGCAAAGAAGTTTACAAACACAATATCAAGATTATCGAAAAATATCCCCGTGGCTGTAATCATATCAGCGGATCCAAAGATTTCGTTTTTTTAAATAAGGGATCCCATTACCGCGATTCCGCACACCCCCACTTTTTAAAAAGCTTATCCGAGCTTGACTATTTACAGCGATATCCGTTAAACTATTTTAGTACGCTCATTGCTTTAGAACTTGAAAATACCATTACAGAGCAGCTAAAAACCAAAGAATATTTAACAGCGATGTTTAATGTACTATGAAAATTAAATTATTAGTCGTAGCAATCACCGTGATTATCTTAACCGTTCTGAGCATAATGGGATTTTATGTTTATAAGCAAATAATCAAACCCGAAGCCAAAGAAAACGTTCCCGCGACAACCGGAGAAGCAGAGCCGGAAAGTCCGTCAAACGGCGGGGAGGAGATTATTGGAGAAACCGTTTTATTAAAAGACGATTTTGAAATAACGCTGCCGCCGGGTTGGCAGGAAGCAACCACCCCTCCTGAAGGAATTTTAGCTATGGCTATTGATGGAAAAGAAGATATTTCTGAGGGTGTTTTCCAAAAGCTTGATTTCAGGACCAATTTCTCCGTCAAGAGAGACGACATGAAAAAATACGCGAATTTTAATAATTTAGGAGACTATATCACCAGCATTAAAACTTCTTTGGTTCAAATGGTGCCCGGCATCAGTTTTGTCCAGGAAGAGCAAAAAGTGATTGACGGCCGCCGGGCTATTTTGATTGAGTGCTCGAGCCGCCAGGAAGAAGCCGACTTTAAAACACTATTGGTCTTCGTTGAAGACAGCGACAGCATCGTTTACGCAATTTCCTTCAATACCTTCCAAAGTTCCTGGGCAAGCTACCGAGACACGTTTTATCGGATTGCCGAGAGCTTTAAATTAAAATACAAAATCGAGCTTTAAGATTTTTTAATAGAATGGAAAAAGTCGTAAACGATTTTTCCATTTTTATTAAGAAAGCCCGCTTTCATGTCATACATCGGGAAATTGGTGAAAACGGTGCCCGCCGTAATCGTCTTTTTGTAATTTTCTCCCTCATTGATTTCGTTGTGGAAAAACAGCCCGTTTTTCAGTTTCAGAAAATCAAGACGGTTTTCCAGCCCGATTCTTTTTATTTTGCCTTTTTTTAATTCGAAAAATCCGCCCGGAATCAATTTCGTTATCGTGTGCTCGGGCAATTCAATGCACATCTGGGCGCCTTGGAATGAGTTTTCAGGCAAGGAATCAGGTTTCGCCGCCGGATAATTTTTCTGGCAGAAGTGATTTAAAAGCAGGCGCATGAAATCGGTACGGCCGTGCAATTCTTCCGTGGCGATGATTTGAGGGGTAGCCGCGGTGATTCTCGGGTTGCATTCAAGAAAGAAGATTTGATCGTTTTCCGACAGAATAAAATCTAAATTAAACATGCCCGTCAATCCTTCCTGTTTTATTTTTTCGGCTATCCTGATTAAGTCCCGGGTTATTTTTTCATAAAGTTCTTTTGTAAAAAACTGCGAAGGCAGCCACTGGATGCCGATAAAAAGACCTAAGGGCCCGCCGTTCGGATTTTTTAAAAAGCATTGCCGGTTCAGGGCTGAAAGGCAGACGTTTTCTTGATCAACAAAAAGAGAAGCGCCGCAAGCCATTCCTTTTTGATACTCGCGGGCCAAGAGCGGCAGATTAAGCGTTTTGAGTATTTTTTGGAAAGATTTTTCCGAGTCGGCAAAAAACGTTCCTTCGCCTCCGGTGGATTTAGGAATTTGAACAACCGTTTGGAGAAAGGGCAGCAGGGCTTTTTTAGACCTCAGGATCGCGCTTTTGACCGAGGGGATTTTTATCTTTTTCAGGAAACTATCGAAAAACAGCTTGTCCTCGAATTTTTCGGCAAGCTGATAAGACGGAGAGAGAATAGCGATGCCGCTTTCTTTACTCCATTCTTTGAGGAACTTCGTGGAGTTCCTTAAAAAGAGGCAATTTATCTGATATTTTTTGAGTTGCGGGGAGAGATTGGAGTTTTTAAAAACGTCCTCGCCTTTCAGTTCCGAGAAATTAATGCCCTTTTTTTTGAGCTTAATGGGAATAATGTTAGTCAAACGGAGCTCAGTTTGGGCTATTCTCATTTCTTCGGAACCTTCGAGGCAAATAGCATAAATTTCATATGTTTTCTCTTGGGAAAACACCAAGTCCAAACTTCTTAAGAAGTAAGCGACTTTCATGGAGGGTCAGTTTTTTTGGTACTTAAAGAGGGGAACGGCTTCAAACCAGCGGCTTTTCCAAGTGTAGTTGTTCTGCAGGAAGTCGATCTTTTTGAAACCCAATTTAATCGCATCGTCGATTTCGATAAGATTGAAGTAGTTGCCGATGCCCGGGAATTCGGCTACGTTGTAGCCGCATTTGACGGCGAAATAAGTATTATTGAATAAAGCAATCAAATCCACGCCGGCGATTTTACCGTTGATTTTAATGGTGATCATGCGGTTTTTGTAAGAACTGCCGCCAAGATTGATGACTTGTCTGAAAGCTTCGATTCTCCTCGGATCTTGCCAGTCGGGCACCTGGTTTTTATCTGTCAGTCTTTTCTTGGATATTTCCACCAAACTGTCAAAGTCGGCGGAATTATCGATGATAATCTCGGGATTTTGCCTTTCAATTCTGCGCCGGTCTTTTCTCATACTGTGGCGTTCGTTCTTTTTAAGAGTGGCCAAATAATCCTCGTGGTTGGAGAATTTTTCGAGATGCAAAACATATTTAGCCGAATCTGGCTCAAAAGCAACAGTTTTACCTAAAAGAAAAGCTGATTTGGGCGAGATGGCGTTAAGTAACAGGGGAGAAGGAGCGGCTTCAAGCAAAATAGGGATGTATTGAGGGTCTTTGCTGAAAAAAACAACTTCTTCCTGCCAATCGCTGCCAAACCACTCGTATCTTTTTTCATCCGGATTGTACCATAAGGGCAGTAAAGCCAGATTTTCTTTGTCGTTTTTTAATAAGATGAAATGGGGCCTGTAATGATAGCCCAGATAGAAAGCGAACCGGAATTCCCAAGTATCAAACAGGGTTTTGGGGCTGGCTAATTCTTGCCACAATCGATGACAGTGCTCAATCTCCGAAATAATCTCTACATCCATATCTTCCGGCAAAGCCAGCCTGCCGAAGGACAGTGGGTCAACAAAAAAAGAACCTAAATGTTGCAGAGGTTCCCTTTGCCCAACCTCGGTTCTATTATCAGGAGGTTCAATCTCGTCCTTATTTATAATATTAGAGAAACCAGAGTTATTCGAAGATTCGAAGTTACTCATAGTAAGCTTAGTGCTCAATTTTGCACTATGCTGACAGGATAGCATTTTTAAAAGGCCTTGTCAATACCCTAAATCAAATATCCGCATTTAAAAAACCATCCGGAAAGGATGGTACAAAAGCGCGCTTTTAGTTTTACAATTATAACGGGCGGTAAACCGCCCGATATATCGAGATCAGCTCGCTATGACGTAAAAAGAGGGCAAATATTACACTTAATTTGTAGGGGACTGTCAATTTTTAATATTTTTACCGCTATGGAATTGGCGGTGGACGTCTCTCAGACGCTTATTGGTTACGTGAGTATAAATTTGGGTTGTGGCAATGTTGCGATGGCCCAGAAACTCCTGGATGCTTCTTAAATCAACGCCTTGGTTTAAAAGATCTGTGGCGTAAGAATGACGTAAAGTATGGGGGCTCGTAAAAATCGGCACGCCGCCCAGTACCGCGTACTTTTTGACGATTCTTTCAATGGACCGGGCGGTGAGGCGGGTGTCGGCATCGGATCTTGACCGGAAATTGGTGAACAAGGCCTTTTCTTTGTCTTTTCTGGTTTCCAGATACTTCTTTATCCAGCCGAGCGCCCTTTCGGAAAAATAAACGGTCCGGGGATGGCTGCCTTTGCCGATGATGCCAAGCTCCAGATCTTTCTTATCTTTAACGTTACCGAATTGTTCTTTATTCAAAGCAACTAATTCCGCGATTCTTAAGCCCGTAGAGAAAAGAGCTTCTAAAATAGCCCTGTCCCTTAAGCCGTCTTTTTCTGCGGTTTTAGGGGCCATCAGGAGCTTCTCGACCTGGTCCAGATTAAGGAATTTGACCGTTTTTTCGGCCCTGGCGTCCTTTGGGAGGGCTATTTTGTCCGGAGGCACCGAAACCACGTCTTTAGCCACAAAATAGCCCAAAAAGGCCCTTAAAGCGATAAGATAGTAGTTCTGGGTAACCTTCTTCAAGGAATGGCCGTTTTGGCTCTGAAAACGGCTTAAATACAGCCTATAAGCCCAGATATGCTCTGAAGTCAGTTCTTGGGGCTTTAGATCGTCCTTATGGGTGGTTTTGAGCCACAAGACGAACTTGTCCAGATAACGTTTATAGTTTTCCTGGGTTTTATCGGCCAAACCTTTTTCCACCTCGCAATAATCTAAAAAGTCGGGAATATGTTTAATAATACTTTTATCTGATTCAATCATAATATATAAAAAAGTATTTCTATGAAATTTATCTTATATTAAGAAAGGCTTGAAAAGAGGGTTCCAGAGAAGGGGGTTCTTCTGGCCCCTCTTAATTGTCGCTTTACCTACATTGTACGACATTGCCTATATACGTGTCAAGCCACTCCCCTGTGGTTATACGGCCCTAAACGAGTTTGGCCAAATACATGATGTAAAGACCTATTAAAAAAACGCCGAAAGAATAAAAAGATTTTTTAGCGTCTTTTTCTTTCCGTATTTCCGGAATCAAATCAGAAGTGGAAATATATAAGAATCCGCCGGCCGCCAACGGCAAGAGGTATGCTATGACGTTTTCGGTGTGCAGGGCTATAAAATAGCCGATAATGCCCCCGGCCACCATGGTTAACGATACCATCAGGTTAAGCAACAGGGCTTTTGTCTTATTGAAACCGGCATAAAGCAGAATAGCGCAATTCCCTATTTCTTGAGGTATTTCGTGTAATCCAATGGCAATCACAGCCGCCATCCCCAACCTGATATCAATCATAAATGTGGTGGCGATAATCAGGCCATCGATAAAATGATGGACGCCACTGCCGATCAGGCTCATGTAGCCGAAGGAATGGATTTCCTGTTCTTCATTGTGGCAGTGCTGCCAATGCAGTATTTTTTCAATGAAGTAAAAAAGGATGAACGAGGCCAGCATCATCAGAAAAAATCTTTCAGCCGGCTGCTTCTGTATCCCCTCGGGCATTAAATGCAAGAAAGCGCCGCCCATCAAGGTTCCGGCTGACAGCGATACTAAAAATAACAGAATATTTTGGGTTGATTTCTGGTTTAAAGCAAGAAAAAAAACGCCCAAGAGCGCCAGAAAGCTTAACAAAAACGTGGCGATTAAAATATAGCCAAGGATGATCATTAAAATAACCCTTTAAACCTTTCCCAAAGATCTTGCTGCATTTCCTGTTTTTCTTTCTGAAATTCTTCTTTTACATCCGGCGTTTTTTGGCCAGTCAGCCCCCACAGCTTTCCCCACAAACTCTCGACTTTTGATCCTAAAGTATTTGCCCAAAAACTTTTCGTCCAAATCCACATATTCCACCAAATAGGCAGGGCTTGGTTGTACCAGATGTCTTTAATGGCGTTAGGCAGGCGTTCCAGTATGTTCAGGCCTAAGATTTTGCTATCTTCTACAGTTTGAGGAACTTCAGCTTTGGTCCATGCCGGGAAAAAGGTTATAAATACGCTAATTAATAAAATGACCGTAATAACTTTTTTCATTTTATTAGGGCTCTCGCCTCTTTAAGCCTTCTTAATGTTTTTTCTTTGCCCAAGATTTCCGCTATTTCAATCGGGCCGGCTGAAGCTTTTTTACCGGTCAAAGCCACTCTTAGGGGCCACAACACGATTCCCCTGTCCCCTGTTTTCTCGGCTTCCTGTATTAAAACTTTTTCCAAGTTTTCCTTGGCCCAGTTTTTTTCACTTATTTCAGACAATAATTTATCTAATTTGTCAATCGAGGTGGCCATTTTCTGGTCATCAGCGCCTTTCCATCTTAAAAGCTCTTTATCATAATTTAATTTATCCTGGAAAAAGAAATCAGCCAGCTCTTTTATCTCGGAAAGTTTTTTGAGGCGCTCTTGATGAAGCCCCACGATTTTTTTGAGAAAGTCTTTTTCCGCTTCGGGCAGATAAGGTTGGCAAAGCTCGGTTAATTCATCCAGCGGTTTTTGCCTGATGTAAAAACCGTTAAGATAATCCAGCCTTTTAATATTGAAAATAGCTCCGGCCTTCTGGATTTTATCCAATGAAAACTCTTGTCCGAGCGCCTTTAAAGAGTAGATTTCCTCGTCGGTTCCCGGATTCCAGCCCAAAAATGCCATGAAATTAATGAGCGTTTCCGGCAAATAGCCTTCTTCTCTGTAATTTAAGACCGAAACTGCCGCGTGCCTCTTAGACAGCTTGCTTTTGTCGGGGCCCAAAATTAAGGGCAGGTGGGCGTATTTGGGCTGCGGGAAACCTAGGGCCTCTTGGATTAGGATTTGCTTGGGCGTGTTGGGAATATGTTCTTCTCCCCTAATAACGTGAGAGATTTTCATTTCAAAATCATCCACCACTACGGCAAAATTATATAAAGGTGTTACTAGGTCTTTGGCAATCACAAAATCGCCCATTAATGAAACATCAAAAATTATCTTGCCACGAATTAAGTCTTGAAAACAAATTTTTTCTTCATGAGTTTTAAACCTAACGATGGCGGGTTTACCTTCGGCTAGCCGTTTTTTAACTTCAGCCTCGGGTAAGTCGCGGCATTTGCTGCTGTATTTTGGTGCTAATCCCCTACTTAATTGGTCTTGTCTCATAGCTTCTAATTCTTCTTCGTTGCAAAAACAATAATACGCTTTATTTTCTTTTAAAAGCTTGTCTAAATACTGAGTATAGGTCGGGGTTCTTTCGGTTTGTCGAAAAGGCCCTTCATCCCATAAAATTCCCAGCCACCTTAGTCCCTCAATTAGGTCTTTTTCAAAACGCGGTTCCGATCTTTCAAGGTCGGTATTTTCAACGCGTAAGATAAATTTACCACCATTATTTTTGGCGAAAAGATAATTAAAAAGCGCAGTACGGGCGCCTCCCACATGAAGATTGCCTGTGGGCGAAGGCGCGAATCTTGTTCGTATGTTCTTGGTTATTGTTTTAGTATTATTTAACATATTTTTAGTACTTATCTAAAGATTTTATTGTGCTGTTGATAACATGCTTCAGAATTTTTACGGGATGACTCGGGGCAAGAGAATGCGCAGTTTCTTCGCATAATTGAATACAATCCGCCCCATCAATTACAGCATTTGTTATGTCAGATATTTCAGCTGCCCTCGGTATAGCCCTAGTTAATAAGCTAGTAAGAACTCCGGTAGATAAGATCGAAAACTTATTTTTTTTATTACATTCTTTTATAATTCTTTTTTGAGCTAAAGCCAATAAACCGTAATCAAAATAGTTTGCTAAATCACCCCTTCCTATCATAATTCCATCACTAGCGTCAACGATTTCGACGTAATTTTTAAACCCAATCTCGGTTTCTATTTTAGAAATTATTTTTGTTTTTTTGTTGCCACTTTTTATTAATTTATTTTTCAAGATATTAATCTCTTTTTCCCCTTTAACAAAAGATATCGCTATCCAATCAGTTGGATTATGTTTCGCGAACTCAACCACGTTGTCAGTGAGTGGATTATTAATATCGGAATCAACAATATTATTTTTACCCGCGATTGCAAGACCTTTTCTAGCATATAAAGTAGATGGGTATTCAGAAATGACCTTAAGCTGTTTTGAATTATTAGACACTATTTTAAAGACAGCATCTCCATCGCCGCATATTAATTTATCACCAGTTTTACAATAATGTAAAAATTCATTAGAAGCAATGGGAAGCGTTTGTTCATCGGGAGCTTGATTGTTTTTTGTAATCTTGTATATTTTTCCAGGGACAATATTTATTGGATTAGTATAAAAATCACCAAATCTGGGTTTATTACCAGGTAAATCAAGTAAAATTTTAATGTTCTCAAAGTTATTTTTTATATAGAAAACGATATTCTTAATCGAGAGAGATATTGACGGTTCCCAAAAAGGAATTCGAACAATATTAATTCCCGACTGGAGTAACTGTTTAAGTCTAATTTTATCTTCAATAAATGGTTTTATTGTAACGCTAATGAATATTTTTTTCATCAAGATGGTGTTATCGACAATCCAAAGTGGCTTTTTCTTTTAAGCGGTTGCATCTTTTTTATACGTTTATAGGAAATATGTTCCGATTCCTTAAAAATTTTAATGGCTAATTTTAAGTCTTTCTTAAAACCACTTATTTTGCCGGAGCCAAATGCATTCCAGCGACACGTTGCGATTCTTAAGTCAGGTAATATTTGAATATCATACAAACCTTCATGACACGGCAAATAGTTACATTTACTACAGATCGTTTTTAAGTTATATCTTGACCCCTGGTGAATGGATTTAAGTGTTACAAATATATTATCTATTTTATAAACCAAAACGGGAATTCCATAACTTTTTGCATAATCGTGAAAATATTTTTTATCAGAGATTTGCTCTAACTTTGTCTCTAGGCTTTTAAATGGGTAATGAAGGGTATCCCAATCATTGCGAGGTAACGGTACGGATGTCACTTCCTGTAGTTTTAAATCAATGTTTCTTTTTTTGCAAAATAATATCATGTCTTCAACCTCTCCGCTATTATAATTAGTAACTACCATATTTATTCTCATTAAAAGACCATACTTTAAAAGCAGATTAATATTATCCATCACTTTTTTGCGTTGTTTTTTGGTTGAGGAAAGTCTATCAAAAATATCCTCATTTAAGGAGTCTAGACTTACAGCAACATGTAAGTTGTCTAAGTTTTTAATTTTAACTAATTTACGGATATGTTTGTCGATTAGCGCACCGTTCGTGTTAATTAATAAATATTTATTCTTATTTAAGATATATTTTATTGATTCGATTATGTGTTTATATGCAAATGGTTCGCCTCCAGTTAAACGAAATTTTTCTATCCCGAGGTCTGTTGCTATATCAACTATTTTTTTAAGTTCGTTGAAATTAAATTCTTTTTTTCGGCTTATAGTAACTTCTCCACCGTTTCCACAATAAATACACCTAAATGGACATGTCTGAGTTAACGCTAGGGTGGCGTAGGGAATACACTTAAGTGTTGGATTAGTTACAATCCCCTTTTTCAAATTATTTCTTTCTACAAGATTTTCTTCTTTTATAATGGGGTGATGGGACACAATATTATATTACTCTATCTAGGTTTTACTTCAGCGCTTGACATAAATCTCTGTTTTCAGCTTAACATAGTTTTAAAAAATGAAAAATCCCTCGACCGGCCGTTAAGGGATTTGCTTCCTTACTTTTTATACAAATATACGCCGTCTTCATCCTTAATTTGCGGCCAGGTAGGAAAACAAAAAGTATTAGAAACAACTCTGGCATTATTTTTGAGTTCTCTTTCTAATTTTTTTTCCAATTTTTTCATAACATAATCAAAGCCATAAACAGCAATAATATCAAACTCGAAAAGATCTTCATTCCAAAAATTCTTCCAATGAATAAAAGCTTTTCTTTTCAGTCCGGCCTTATTAATGTTTCGTCTGGCTCGCCAGACCAATGCGGGATTTATTTCGTAACCGTGGGCTTCTGCGCCCTTTTTGGCTAAAGCAATAACCAATCTTCCGTCGCCGGCCCCTAAATCCACTGCTTTTTCTCCCGGTTTAATTTCGGCAAGTTTGATTATCTTTTTTATTTTCTCCTCTTTGCTTGAAACATAAATTGCTCCCCAAAATAAGAAAGGGTTTGTAAATATTAAAAATAGAAAAACAAACAAAAACAATAATAAAACAAAAAGGCAGAAGAAAATTATAATTACTAAATTCATAGAAGAGGCTACGCGAAAGAGCTAAACCTCTTTCATCTCGTCAAATAGTTGATGATATAGCCGGCGATGATTTTGGCTGAATCGATTCGCGAAAACTCTTTGGCCCGCTGGGACATTTTTTGAAGCTCATCGGGATTCGCGAACAAGTACTTTATTTTTTCCAAAAAGAACCGCGGCGTTAAGTTTGCTTCTTCCATCACTACGGCCGTTTTATTCTGGGCGTAAGCGTAAGCGTTTTTCAATTGATGGTCTTGCGCCGAAGACGACAAAGGAATTAAAATGCTCGGTTTTTGGCATGCTGCGATTTCAAAAATACTGCCGCCCCCTGCTCGACTGATCACCAGATCGCACGCTTTGAAGGCGTCCCTCAGTTCAACTTCTTTCAAAAAGCCGATGGGGTGATAACGTCGGGCAAGTTTTTCATCAACAACCATCACCTTGGCTTCGGCTTTCAGCTGCTCTATATTTTTACTGCCCGTTTGGTGGATGATTTCAAAGTCGGTCAAAAGCTGGGGCAAAATTGCGAGCAGCAAGTCATTGACGGCTTGAGCCCCTTGAGAGCCGCCCAGTACCAGAATAATGGGTTTTTCTCCGGTTAAATCAAAGTATTCTTTGGCCTTTTCTGCATTGCCGTTCAAAAGTTCAACGCGCATGGGGTTGCCCACGGCAATCATTTTTTCTTCTGAAAAGTATTCGGTTTGAGCTATGGGGAAGGCGACGAAAATCTGCCGGGTGAATTTACTCATAAACTTATTGGCCAATCCCGGAGCCACGTCTGATTCGTGAAGGATAATCGGCACCTGTAAGACTTGGCCGGTCAAAACCGTAGCAAGCGAGCCGTAACCCCCCTTGCTGAAAATTAAATCCGGAGCCAAAGTAAAAACATAAAAGAACGATTGGAAAAATCCCAGAGGCATTTTGAATAAAACATCAATAATATTTTGCAGGATATTTTTCCAGCCCAAATATCTCCTGATTTTGCCGGC
Source organism: Candidatus Nealsoniibacteriota bacterium (assembly GCA_043813805.1). Taxonomy (GTDB): domain Bacteria; phylum Patescibacteriota; class Minisyncoccia; order Minisyncoccales; family MHMH01; genus 2-02-FULL-43-13. Next base: position 20,108 of record JBDRKR010000018.1, read on the forward strand.
TAAAATCCATTTTATTCTGATGCCTTCCTGTGAAAGGATAATTTCTCCGAAATCATCTTTCGGTCCGGCATAAAAGAATTCGGCGTCAGAGCCCATTTTTCTCAATTCTCTGACGATGGCGATAATCGGGAAGATGTGTCCGGCGGTGCCTCCGCCGGTAAAAAGTATTTTCATGATTTGGTGTGTTTAGAAATATTAAGCAAAATTCCAACGCCGACCAGCTCTGTCACGAGAGCCGACCCGCCGTAGCTGACAAACGGCAAGGGAACGCCGGTAAGCGGCAGAATTTTCAGCATGGCGCCGATGTTGATAAAGGCCTGGACGCTCAACCAGCTGATAATACCTAAAGCGGTCAGTTTCTCAAAATTGTTTTTGGCATTTTTGGCGATTTTAAATCCTAACCAGGTAATAATTAAAAATAGCGAGATGATCACCAGGCAGCCGACAAAGCCCGTTTCTTCGGCAAAGACGGCGAAAATCGAATCGGCCATCGGTTCGGGCAAATAGCCGAACTTCTGGACGCTCATCCCCAAGCCCGTGCCGAAAATTCCTCCCGATCCCACGGCGATCAGCGCTTGTTTGGTTTGCAAACCGACACCCATCGGATCTTTATCCAGATTGAAAAGAACCAAAAACCTGTCTAAACGGTAAGAGGCGGTTTTAACAAAAACAACCAAGCCGGCCATTCCCCCCAAAAGAATGATGGCCGCATGTTTTAAGGGCGTACCGGCCAGAAAATACATTAAAAATCCGGTAGTCATAATTATCCCAAGAGTTCCCACGTCCGGCTGAAAGAATAAGAGCAACGTGATTGTTCCGATGATTGCCAAAAAAGCCGCTAAAGTTTTTGTAAATTCTTTTTTAGTTCTTTCCGTCTGCGCGGACAACAGCGAAGCCAGATAAAGAATAAAGATTAATTTTAATGATTCAGCCGGCTGAAAGGTGGTGAAGCCTAAATTGAGCCAACTTTTGGCATTGCCCAATTTAATGCCGATCACTGGCACAAAAACCAGCACCATCAGAAAAAGATTGATTAAAAGCAGGAGCGGCACCCATTTTTTTAAGCGCATCAGGGGCGCTTTGTAAGCGATAAATCCGAAGATTACTCCCGGTATCAGGCCCAAAAAAAGATGGCGGATAAGATAAAAAACTGAAGAACCGAATTTCTGCTGGGCGATAGCCGCCGTGACGCTCGTAATAATCGAAATGCCCAATAACACTAAACAAGCCACCGCGGCGATTAAAAAATAATCAGACCTTTTCATACGTTTTCATTTTAACAGATATTTTTCAAGTAAGCGACTGATGTGCTCTCTGAATCCTATTTGCTCTTTAATGGAGTTATAAACTTCAAGGGCAATTATTTTCCCGAAGGCGTATTGGGGCAAAGTGGTTAAATAATCAAAAGAACCTAAGTCTTTAACGAGATGAATGTCTTTCATCTCCGAGGGGTCGTAACCGTTAAGATGATTGCACGCGATTTCTGCCCGGTTTTTTTTGAAAAAGATGTAAGACGCCTCTTCCGTTCCTCGGCTTATAGCCGCTTTAAAGTGCGCCAGGTCCACGCAAAATCCGCCGATTCTTCTTACTTTGACGTCTTTGGCGATCTCATCGTTAAAATTCATTTCGAGATAGAGCTTGTCCCAGTAACCTTTCCACTGATTGAGTTTTTTAAAATGGTCTTCATGGATGTTAAAATACCTGGTTTTGAACCGGTCGATGAAAAACTTCATTTCTTCTTTCCGAACATCGTCCCGTAAATGCACAAAAGGCACGGTTTTTACCGTTGATTTCAAAAGCAGACGATAAAAATTATCCCTTTCTTTTTTATCAAAAGATTCCAGAAATACGGCTATTTCGCCTATTTTTCTGGCGTTGATTTCCTTGAGTTTGTTTGCCCAATCAAAACTTTCTTGGCCGGTGATGCTTAAGAGAATTTTAGTCATGGTATTTTTCCACCATTTTTTTAAATATATTCCCTCTTTCAGCGTAATCCTTAAAAATGCCGAAGCTCGGCGAGGCCGGCGACATCAGGCATATTTTATCTTTGCCGGTATGTTGGTACGCCAGCTTTACCGCCGTCGCCATATTTTTTACAAAAAAATATTGGAAATTGGAAATTGGAAATTGGAAATTTTCGATGGCTTTAATGATTCGTGCACCGGTAGTTGGAAATAAAATAAGCGTTTTTATATCGCTCTTGAGTAGTCTTTTTGCTAAGCCATCGAACGATAGTCCCCTGTCAAATCCGCCCAAGATTAAGGTTTGAACTTCGTTTCCGAGAAAGTCCAGAGCTTCGATGGTTGTTTCAGGTATGGTCGATAAAGAATCGTTGTAAAACTCAATTCCTTTGAATTTGCCGACATACTCTAAGCGGTGCGGCAGGAATTCAAACTTTTTTAACTCGGGCACTTTGAATATCTTGGCCACGGCTTTGGCCGCCGCGATATCGAGTTCGTAATACTTTCCTTTAATGGGGGCTTTCTTTGCTTTTGATGTTTTGGCTATTTTTCCGACCTCTTTGTCTTGGGAATTATATATCAGATAATCGTTTTTGGTTTGGAATTTCGCGATGTTAGATTTGGCTCCTGCGTATTCTTTGAAATTGCGGTAATAGTCCAAGTGCTCCGGGTAGATGTTCAGCAAAATGGCAATTTTAGGACTTTTTTTCAAGTTATAGAGTTGGTGCGCCGACAATTCGTAGACAAAAATTGATTGAGGTTCAGCCTCGTTTAAAAAGGAAAGGACGGGCTGGCCGATGTTGCCTATCAAATGGGCTTTGAGGCCCGCTTTTTTCAGCGTTTGGTAAATAAAAGAGGCGGTGGTGCTTTTACCCTTGGTGCCCGTCACCCCGATGATTGTCCCGGGGCAGTTATCAAAAAAAATATCAGTTTGCGTGATTATCTTGTCGAGGCTCGACTCCGGCAATATTTTAAAAGGAATGCCCGGCGTTTTAATAATTACATCATAATCCTTAATCGAGCTGAGATAGCTCTTCCCCAAATGCCATTTTATGTTTTTATCAGATGAAAGAGGTTTGACCTCTGTCATATCGGCGATGCCCAGAACTTTTTTTGGGAACAATTTACGCAGAAACTTAAAAGTGTCTTGGCCCTCCCGGCCAAAACCAAGTATCAATATCTTTTTATCTTTTAACTCGTTTGATTCCATCGTATTTCTGCAAAAGATAGGGGAGGCTTTGGCCTCCTTCTTTTTTCGCCTTAGCCAAACTTAAACGCAAAGCTTCGTTGGTTTCTCGATAAGTGCCAACGCATTCAAAGGGTTTGTGTTTTCCCTGCCCAAGTAAGCTTTTTAGAGTAGACAGTAAACTTTTTTCTTCAAAGAGGTCTTTACCGAAAATCACCAGAAGTTGTTTTCTGGTTAAAAAAGGATAAAGCATCAGGTAAACAAAAAGGCACTTAGGGCAATAGCCGCACCATTTTTCCCCGGTTTTCAATCCCTTATTGCAGCTGGAAAAAGCCGGAAAATACTTCGGGTATTTCGCGAACATTTTGGCGATCTGCAGTTCCGTGTATTTTCTTAGATAACTGAAATAGTTTATGTTTTTCGCCAAATATTTTTGGCTATAAATCCTAAACATCTTTTCAAACTCGGATGTTTTCGCCCATTGGTGATTGATGGATTTCCCAAAATATATCACATTGCCTTCATTGGCGCTTTTTTCGTTGGAGAAAGCAATGTTTTTGTAATCAAATAAAACGGCGCAAAAAACCGATAAGAACGAAAGAACGGCGGTAAAAGGAGTGTGGCCGTTAAGATATCCCTTGGCGTTTAAAGTCAGAAGTCCTTGGTCGATTTTTCTTTCTACTATTATCGGCGATTTAAGGCCGGCTATTTTGACCGTTTTTTTAGCGGCACGGGAAGGATTAAGCAAAAAGCAGTTTATTCTCTCATCTTTCTCTTTTAAAAGATTTAAAGTAACAATAGAGTCTTTTCCTCCGCCGACAGGTATCAGATAGCCTTCTTTCAGCTCAAGATCGGTTGTGCCTAAAGCTGGAGCTGAGATGCTCGGGTTAACGCTGATTTTCAGGAAATCAGGTTCCCGCCAGTCAATTTTATTCTCGTAGAAAAATTGACCCATGCTCTTGATTATCAGGTTGCGCCACCAGGCCGCCTGATCTTTATCTGGAGCTCCGGCTCTGATAATAATTTCAGGCGAGCATGTTGTTTTCCAGTAGCTTGGTATTTCCATCAGTCCCAGATGAAAAACGAAGTTGTTTAAGGCTTTTTTATCTAAATGCGAAGCATTCAAGGTTTCTGTCGAAGACAGGGCTCTTATTTTTCCCAGGCGGCCTTCGGGAATGTTTTTAATGACGATCCTTGGCTTGAAGACAATATCGGGCTCAATTTTAAAGCAGAAGGAGATTTTCAAATTGCCACTTTTTATACGGTAAGAGTACTTTTGGTAAATGAACGCCGGGTATTTTTTGCGCAAAGTATCCAGTTTCCTATGAAGTGAAAACGCAGTTTTCATATACCCCATTATACCCCGTCCATCCGTAGCCCCGCAAGGGGCGAAGGAGGAACAAAAACCCGCCTTCGGTCAAAGGCGGAGATGAAAGAGGTTTGACCTTTTTCATCTTGGGATTGGAATAGATTTAACCTAAAAGGCGGATGCCTATGCCGATGATGGCGCAAACTACGCCGATGATCCAAAATCTCATTGTGACTTGGTGGGCGGGCCAGCCCTTGGCCTCGAAGTGATGATGGATGGGTGCGGCTAAAAGTATTTTTTTGTGGCGAAATTTTTTGGAAAGCAATTGCAAAATAACCGAGCCCGATTCCAGAACCAGCAAGAACCCGATAATGGGCAATACCAAAACAGAGTCAGTCAAAAAAGCCACGACAGTCAAGGCCGCGCAAAGACCCATCATGCCGGTTTCCCCCATATAAAAGCGGGCCGGCGGAATATTGAACCACAAAAAAGCCAATAGCGCTCCTAAAATCACGGCGCAGAAAGCGGCGACATTAATTTGTCCCAGAAATAAAGCGATGCCGGCAAACGCTCCGAAAATGGCGGCGAAAGTTCCGCCGGCGAGGCCGTCCAGGCCGTCAATCACTCCGCCCGAATAAACAGCCATCATTACGATAATAAACAAGGGCAGATACAAAATGCCTATTTCGAAATCTCCCATGCCCGGTACGTGCAAACTTGACCACCCAAGTTTGTAATAGAACCACCAGGCTCCGACGGCGCCAATGACGCCCATGAGCATAATTCTTTGTCCCAAAGTTAATCCTTTCGCGATGTATTTGCCCCGGCCCAAGACCTGCAAGAAATCATCTAAAAATCCCACTAAAGCGGCCGAAATTAAAGCAAAAAATGGCAGCCAGGTCTGTCCCCGATTAAGAAAGTTAAGCTTTTCCAGCCACCAAATGTTGATGCCTGTTTTGTGGATCGCATAAAAAAAGAGAGCCAAAAATAAAGGAACCAGCCAAATTAAGAGGCCCCCGAATCTCGGAATATGGGTTTCGCCTTCAGAGTGGAACTTTTGGAAGTACGTTAAGTCTTTGCCGTCAATCGCCTGGGTCCTCACAGTCTTTCGCCAAAGCTGGTATTTATATAAAACTTTGGTCAAAAACGGAGTTAATGCAAAAGCAATTAAAAAACTTAACACTCCCAAGGTGAATATTTTAATGACGTCAAGGGCTGCTTCGGGTAAGTAGAGCATAAATTACCACCGGTAAGCTTCTCTTTCCCAATTAATTAGCTTTTCCATTTCGCTGAAACGGTCAGCCTTAGTCCCTAAAATAACATTGATGATCCGCCCCTTGCCATTGGGCGCTTCCACTACCAGGACAAAACAACCAAGGGCCGTGTCGGTATAGCCGGTTTTTCCGCCGATGATTCCGGGAATCACTCCCAAAAGCTTATTGGTGCTGATAAGGGTTTCGCCGTAAAGATTGATTTTGGGAGTTGAAAGAATTTCCCAAACCAGAGGGGCTGTAAGCAAATGTTTCGTCAATTGCGATAAATCGCGGGCGCTGGAAACATTGATCTTTTCTTTTGGTTCCTGAGCTTCCGGGTCAAGGCCGCTTGAATTGACAAAGCGAGTGTTGCTCAAATTCAGACTTTTAGCGTTTTCATTCATCATTCCGACGAAAACTTTCTCATCTACGCCGTCATAGTCGTTAGCCAGTGCAAATGCGGCGTCGTTGCTTGATTCCATAAGCAGCGGATAAAGCAGCTGTTGTACGGTTAAAACGTCCCCGATCCTTAATTTTCCAAAATCTTCTTCTTGCGAAACCGCCTCTTTGGTAATAACAATCTCCTTTGTTAAATCGTAGTTTTTTAAAATAACATCAACTGTCGTCAACTTGCTTAAGCTGGCAATAGGCAGAGCTTCATCAGGGTTTTTTTCAAAAAGTATTTTTTCTCCGCCCCGATTATTCAATAAAACAGAAATCACGGCTCGGGCCTCAATCTCCGGATTTTCGACGGAATTATTCCGAATGGGTTTAGCATCTCTTATCAGTTGGATGAATTCCATTTGGTTGGCTTGGGCGGCCAGTATTTTGGGATTTGAAGCGAATTCCCGGCCTAAGAAAAATCCCTCCAAGTCTTGTTCTAAAAAATTAGCGCCCCACGTTGCGGAAGAAATAAAAACCAAAGCGATCAGGAAAAATTTTAGATTATTGGTAAAAGTCATTTTTTCTTTGTTTTTAACTTATTATCAATCCTTTCCATGTCTCTGGGGAAAGGCGAAGCCTCTCTGATATTTTTCAAGTTTAAAATCTGTTTGATGATTCTTTCGAGCCCGAACGCAAACCCGCCTTCGGGCGGCATGCCGTATTTGAAGGCCTGCAGGTAGAAAGAAAAAGTGTCGGTTTTATTGCCCCACTTTTTGATATTTTGCACTAATTTGTCGTATTCGTTGATTCTCTGTCCGCCCGTGATGATTTCCAGTCCCCTGCATAAAACATCAAAGCTTAAAGTATAATCAGGGTCGGCCGGATCTTCAAGAGTGTAAAAAGGCCTTTTTAGGGTCGGGTAATGCGTGATGAAAATTACGTCCGAACCGTATTTCTCCTTGGCCCAAAGGCAGATTTCCTGCTCGTCTTCGGGTGACAGATCGGGTTCTTTAAGATTGTTGCGGTCTGTTCTTTCGAGAATGATTTTTTGGGCCTCCCGCATTTTAATTCTGGGAATTTCGCGGCCAAGTTCAGGAACATCAACCGTAAGCTGTTTTAAATCAGCGAACATATTTCTGATGATGGTTTCGCAAGTTTCCATCAAATCCTGCCAAGAATCAATAAAGGCCATTTCCGCGTCCAAGCTCGTAAACTCGGCGATGTGGCGCGTGGTTACCGAGGGTTCTGCTCTGTAAACGTGGGCAACCGTGAAAACTCTTTCAAAGGCTCCCAGCATGATTTGTTTGTAGATTTGTGGGCTTTGGGCTAAATACGCGTCATATTTGTAGTAATCGAGATGAAAAACATCCGCTCCTCCCTCAGCCACCACCGGTACGATGTTGGGAGACTGGAATTCGGTGAAGTCCAGAGATTTCAACGTTTTTCTGAAACTTTCTACAATATTTTCCCCCACTTTGAAAATATTTTTAATCTCGGGGTTTCTGATCATTAAAGGACGATAATCCAAGAGAGTCGGCAGATTAAGGTTCAGGTCTTTTTCCATGAGGTCAAAAGGCAGCGAAGCGGATTTAGCTAAAATTTTGACTTCTTTTGCCTGCAATTCGACTTCTCCTGTCGCCATATCTTTATTGCCGGTTTGGCCCGGACGTTTTTTAACAAGACCCGCTATTTCCAGAACATATTCTTCCTTGATCCCCTCGATCAGGGCCGGCGGGCAGACTACCTGTAAAACGCCGGTCCTGTCCCGCAGATCAATAAAAACAATCTTGCCGTGGTCGCGTCTCGTATTGACCCAACCCGCAATCCGGACCTCTTGGTCTAAATATTGAGGCGTTTCTTTGTTTAAAATTCTTTTCATTTTATTGCTTGCCCTGAGCCGCGTCGAAGGGGCAATTCGATATAAAACGTCGATCCTTTATCTTTTCCTTCGCTTTCCACCCGGATGCGCCCTTCGTGCATCTCGACGAATTTTTTAGCCACATGCAGGCCGACGCCCGCTCCATTGGTATAGAGTTTCGAGCCGGAAGCTGCTCGGGAGAACATTTGGAAAAGATTTTTCATTTCGTCTTCGGTGATGCCGACACCCGTGTCGGAAATAATGATCCGTTCCAGGGTTTCGGTTTTTTCCAATCGGATGGTAACGCCGCCGTCTGTGGTATATTTTATAGCATTATCAATAATATTCAAGATGATTTGCCGGATTTTCGATTGGTCAGCCATGATTTGGGGCAGCGCTTTCTCGGGTTTCATCAGTTTTAAATATAAGCCATTTTTATCGGCATTGATTTTGAGTTCGCTGATAATTTCGGAAACAATTTTTTCCAAAGAAACGAGGACCGGGCTGAATGCTATTTTACCCGCTTCAAGTTTCGTCAGGTCTAAAAGATCATTGACCAAGTTTATCAGTTTCTCGTTGCTTTCATAGACATTTTGGAGCGGTTTTTTTAATCTTGGGAACAGTTTTCCGTAAGCGCCCTCAATCATCATGGAAAGATATCCCTTCACCGCCGTTAAGGGCGTGCGTAATTGGTGAGAAGCTATAGAAATGAATTCAGACTTAGTCTCATCCAACTTTTTTAATTTCCCATAAGCATTTTTCAGTTCTTTGGTTCTTTGTTCAACTTTGCTTTCAAGCCCTTTAGTCAATTCTTCCAAGGCTTCTTTAGCTTTTTTTTGGGCAAAAACAGCCTCAATGATTTTTTCCGTGCTCTTATTAAAAAAGTAGCCATAAACGATGACCAAAGTGAAAGCAGAGATAATTATCAACGTTGAAACCTCCCCTTCAATTAAAAAAGAGACGGTAAAGAGAGCAGCTATTAAAACTAAGCTGATTGTTTGATAATGCAAAAACAGGCAATTGCGGAATTTAAATTCACAATACTGGCAACGCCTATAGGGAGCGTAACTGAGGTTTTTAACCAGCCAGCAATTTCCGTTAATATATTCAGGCTTTCCTATTTCCGAGCGGAATGAGGAATCAAGGTTCTGCCGAGGAGAGGTAGGCACGGTTCTTATTGTTTTTTCTTTGAAATTATTCACTTTTTTCCGTCGCTTACTTCTTAAAAATTTTTTTGAAAAAGACGTACATCAGAGTAGCCACGCAAAAACCGACAAAACAAGCCAAAAATATCAACAAAACCATTATTAAAATAAAAATCCAGGCAAAATCAACAAACTTGCCGAAATAAATGAATAAAAAACCTAAAAAGAGTAGTCCCCCTGTCATACCGGAGACAAAGTTTAATTCTCCCGATTCTTTTCGAATCGGTTTTAATCTTTCTTTCAGCAGCTTTCTTAAAACTAAGGCATGAAATTGATAAGGGATATTAAGCTTCACGGAAAAAATTCCCAAAATCATCAAAAGGCTAACCGCCAAAACCAGCCAGTGACTATGAATTAAAAAAGCAATCAGAGTTAAGGTTCCGTAAGTGGCTCTGGAAAATCTCAAAGAGCTGTCGTAAATTTGGCATTGTTGCATATTTTTATGTTTTATTTTTATTTATCTTTGTTTCGTACGTGGTAGCGTCTAAATTTATTCGATTTGTAAGTTTCCAAAGACTATTTGCGCGTGTGGGCGAGAAGATTTCTCTTAAATCGGTTTTATCAATAAAATAGAGGTCAGCGTTTTTGATATCTTCCGGTTTCTGATCGGATACGACCCTTATTAATAAAGAGATAATTCCCCTTATCATTAAAGATCCGCTGTCGATATCATAGAAGACCCGTCCGTCTTTAAATGCGGAATGAAACCAGGTTTTTACCTGGCATCCCTTGATGAGGTTGTCTTCTGTTTTGTATCCCGGATCAATCGGAGGCATTTTTTTCCCCAACTCAATCAGATAATTGTATTTATCCATCCAATTGTCCAAAATTTTGAATTCGCTGATAATTTCTTCCTGTGTTTCTTGTATGGTCATGTATTTCTTATTCAAACATTTTTTGAACATTTTTCAGCGCTTCACAGAAGTAATCTATTTCCTCAAAGGTATTGTAAAAAGCCAAAGACGCTCTGATGGTACCTTCAATTTTATAGTGTTCCCAGAGAGGATGAGTGCAATGATGTCCGACGCGCACGGCAATGCCCATTCTGTCTAAGATCATTCCGGCATCATATGAATGAACATTGTTTAATAAAAAAGAGAAAATACAAATTTTGTTTTCCGCCGTGCCGTACAGCTTCAGTCCGTTTAAAGCCGTGAGTCCGGCTGTTGCATGGTCCAGCAGTTCTTTTTCATAATTTTGTATATTATTTAATCCTATACCCGCCAGGTAATCCAGGGCTACGCCCAATCCGACGGCGCCAATGTAATTAGGAGTGCCAGCTTCAAATTTAAAAGGTAGGTCATTATAGGTGGTATGTTCAAACTTCACCCGCTCAATCATGTCTCCCCCGCCCTGGTACGGGGGCATTTCAGACAACCAGCGTTCTTTTCCGTATAAAACCCCTATTCCCATCGGTCCATATACTTTATGCCCTGAAAAAGCATAAAAGTCGCAATCCATATCCTGAACATCAATATTTCCGTGTTGAATCGCCTGAGCTCCGTCTATCAGGACGGGAATGTTGTTTTCGTGCGCAATGGTTATGATTTCTTTGACGGGATTTATGGTGCCAAGGGAATTTGAGATGTGATTAACGGCCACAAGTTTTGTTTTGGAATTGATTAATTTTTTATATTCATCCAGCAATAATTCACCCCTATCATTAATGGGAATCACTTTCAGTTTTGCGTCTTTCCGTTTGCACATTATCTGCCAGGGAACAATATTGGAATGATGCTCCATCTCAGATACGATAATCTCATCGTTCTCTTTGACATACGCTTCTCCAAAAGAATAGGCCGCCGCATTAATGGAAGCCGTGGCCCCGTAAGTAAAAATTATTTCTTTATTGGAGCGAGCATTCAAATAATCTTGAACCTTTTTTCTGGCCAATTCATACCTTTCAGTCATTTGTTCGCTTAAATAATGAATCCCCCGGTGGACATTGCTATTTTGTTCAGAAAGTAATTTATTCGTGGCATCTATAACAATTTTGGGCTTCTGGGTGGTGGCCGCATTATCGAAATACACAAGGGGTTTCCCGTAAATCTTCTGATCAAGTATCGGAAAATCCTTCCTTATTTTTGTTACGTCAAATTTGTACATTTTATAATTTTTGCCTCCTCAATTTTAAAAGCTGAATTTCTTCAGCAGATATTTTATTATTTTACACGATGGAAGCTAAGATTTTTTTAACCTCCAGAACCACTTCGCTCGGCGTATAATGAGCCTTGATCAGGTATTTCAACGCGCCGAATTTCAAGCCCTTTTCCACCTCGTCTTTTTGATAAAGATTGGAAAGGATAACTACGGGCAAGTTTTTCAAATCTTCAGATTGCCTGATCGCCCGGAGAATTTCCCAGCCGTTCATTGTCGGCAAAACAATATCTAAAAGCAAAAGGTTGGGTTTTTGACTCCTGGCTTTTTCTAAGACTTTATCGCCCTCGCTCACCACCTCCACTTCAAAATCGGCCTGTTTAAGTTTGGTGGTATAAATATCGATGATAAACGGATCGTCTTCGGCTAATAAGATTTTTTTCATATGGTTTTTTTATTATAACCCTAATTTTCAGTCAAGTCAAAAAGTTGTAAGTTCTCCCATTACCTGAATTTGAACCTTTCTCGGTCTTGATTTGTCGAGTTCCGCCAGAAAAATTCTTTGCCACTGTCCCAACTGCATTTTACCATCAATGACGTTTAAAACTAAATTGGAAGGAAAGTGCAGGGCTTTGCAGTGGGAATGTCCGTTTTGGCATTCGCCGGCGCACATATTAACGGTTCTTTTGGTAAAATCGTCGTGATTATAGTTAGCTCCTTTGGGAGAAATTTGAGACAGGTGTTGTTTAAAGTCTTCCAGCAGCAGCGGTTCATTTTCATTTAAAAATAAAAGAGCGGTTGTGTGCATTGTCTGGATGTTCACGAAACCATTTTTAATTTCGGTGGTGCGGACAAACTTTTCCACCTCATCGGTAAAATCAATGAAGTCAAATTCGTCTTTAGTTTGGAATGCCAGCGTTTTGTGAGAAATTTGCATACTGTTTCTATTATACAAAAGGGTTGTCATTGTGACAACCCTTTTAATAATTATGGCTTATTTTTTTTGAACATTTCGCCGAGTTTCAGTATCGATTTCCATAAATCCGCCCAGCTGTTTTTACTTTCTTTGCCCCGCCGCCATCTTGCGAAGTTTTGCCGATGAGCAAGAGAGGTAAGTCCTATCGCGAAAACGACAAACCCCAGAAATGGCCAGGAAAAATCAAACAGCAGGCCGGTAAGAAGCAGGGTGCTTACTGCAGCGATATTACAGAGAAACTTGACTCCATGGCTTAAGTGGAACATTACGAGCCATGCTGCTATGCCAAGAGCATAAGCGAGTCCCGGGACTAAAGACATCAATCCGCCGATTAATATGGCGATGCCGGCTCCGCCCGTTTTAAATTTAGTTAGAGCGGGAAAAATGTGGCCTAGGAGCACGGCGGCAAAGCATGCATATAAAATCCAAGCATAGGTATGAAAAACCATACCGAAGATTATCTGCATGGCGAATATCCAGAATGTACCTTTGATTCCGGCGTCTATCAGAAAAACCACTGCGCCGAGCATTCGGTCGCCCGTTGTCCGTATAACATTGGTGGTCCCGCCCTTGCCGCTGCCGGTATTTTCGACTTCAACATCGTTGAAGAATTTGGCCATCGAACGGCCAACTGGCCAAGAACCTATGAAATAAGAAATAAAGATAAAAATATATCCGAGGGACAACGCTATATTCATACTTTGCCTCCTTTTGTAATGTGCTAAATCGATGTTAATACAAAACCCGCCCTAAAGCAAGGGCGGATGTTTTTTAAAATCGAGGCGGTATAGGAGGTATGGGCGGAGGCACGGGAGGAACCGGAGGTTTGGGCGGAATCGGGGGCGGTATAGGTGGCGTAGGCGGCGCAGCAGGAGGTGCGGACGGTTTGGGAGGCAGAGCGGGCGCTATCGAGGGCGCGGGAGATCGGACGGGCAATCCCGGTTTCTCTATTTTTTGCGGCAGAAGATTTTTCTTTTTTCTGAAAGCAAAAAGATAGACGGCCACCCCGATTAATACGGTTAAGACGAATAGTAAAAAAAGTGTCATATTAATTTTCTATTTTTATTATCCCTTTATCACAATTCTTTGTCAATCAGGTAGATATCGCCCGCTCCCATAATAATAACCACTTCCCCGCTTTTAACCTCTTTCTTGAGATACGCGACGATTTTATTTTTTGGCAGATAAGACACGCTGTTTTTATTTATCGCTTTTACCAGTTTTTGAGAATCAACTTTTTGCCGGATTTCGCTACTTTCCCGGCCGGCTACATCAAAAATATCCGTGATGATTAAACGGTCAATCGGAGCTTTTTTGAAGACCTTAACAAAATCATTGAATAAAAAATAAGTTCTTTCGTATTGATGCGGTTGGTAAACGCACCAGATTTTTTTATTAGGATATTTTTCCCTGCCGGCTTTCAGGGCGGCCAATGCTTTCTGGGGATTGTGGCCGTAATCGGAAATAAGAATAAAGGGCTTCTGTTTGATAATTTCAAACCGGCGCCAAGCTCCTTTATATCCGGCTAAAGCTGTCAAAGAAATTTTATCGGGAATTTTCAGAGCACGGGCGGTGGCTAGGGCCACCAAGGCATCATAAACGTTGTGATTGCCCGGCACCCCGAGGATTTTTCTGACCTCAAGGAAGTCTTTTTTATCGGTTGACTTTCCGGTGATTAAAATTCCGTCTTTGGGTAAGTGTCCGATAAATTTATTGAAAGCCTTTTTGATGTTTTTCAGATTTTTATAAAAGTCCAAGTGATCGGCCTCGATATTGGTGATGGCCAAAATTTGAGGCCAGTAGTTTAAAAATGAAGCAAAGTGCTCGTCAGCTTCGATTAAAAGATATCGGCTCTTCCCTATTCTGAAATTGGTATTGTTGAATTCTTTTAATTTTGTGCCGATGATAACCGTGGGGTCAAGCCCCGCCTTGATTAAAATTAAGGCGAGCATGGCGGTTGTGGTGGTTTTGCCGTGCGTACCCGAAACGGCGATCGTAAAGTATTCTTTGGTCAGTTGCCCCAAAGCTTCCGGATAACTTAAGGTTGGAATTTTTGTTTTTGCGATCTTAACCGCCGGGCTGTAAATAATCAGATCGGCATTTTTCGGAATAATATTTTTCCCGATGGATATTTTTGCCCCGTCTTTTTTTAAGGATTCGGTAATTTCAGAAGATGTAAAATCAGAGCCGGTAACCATGTGCCCCCGGGCCAGATAATATCGGGCAAGAGCGGAAACTCCGATTCCGCCGATGCCTATAAAATGAATTATTTTTTTTGTAGCGGGCATGATTCTAAAATAGTATAATTCGGTCCGGCTTTTTTTAACCGGCTTTCCATCACCTCAAGGGAGTTTATTTCAAATCCCAAACCGATTTCACGTAAGACCTCCGGTCTTTCTTCCGGTTCGATTCCTCGCCACTCCCACATTTTGATTCTGCCCAAAGTGATGTGCGGAGTTAAATTTAATTCAGGGATTTTTTCGCCGGTAATCCAAATCATGCGAGGCGGTATTTTCTTGGGCGGGCCGTAGCTTATTTTATCAAGAGTGACCATGAACGGTTTATGCTTCTTGGCGAATTCCTCGGTATCTTGGCAGACTTTCATAACTTCATCATCCGAAAGGTTTCCCAAAAATTCCAAAGTGATGTGCAGGCTCTCTTTCTTCGTCCACCTGATCGGCGAAGGCGGCTGAAAAAGCCCCTCAATCTTTTTTTGATAGTTGGCTAATTGATTTTTGACATCTTCCGGCAGGTTGATGGCGATAAAAATCCGATGCATCATGTTTTTGAATATTATCACAAATTAGGTTAAAATTAAATAAACTTATGAAGGAAGCGCATCTTTATAAAAAATTGAAAAACCAAGTAGTCCAATGTAAAAATTGCGCCCATTATTGTATTGTTTCTCCCGATAAGCGCGGGACTTGCGGCGTCAGGGAGAATATCGCCGGG
>JBDRKR010000019.1:0-2312 GCA_043813805.1 Candidatus Nealsoniibacteriota bacterium
GACCCCGTTATATGGCAATAATTCGCGAGATTCACACCTATGGCCAACTTCAACCAATTGTTGGATTTACGAAATCCAACATTTCTGGACCGCAACATAGAGGGTTGGGGAAAAGATTAATCGCCCAAGCCGAAAAAATAACCCGCGCTGAGCTTAGCCGAAGCGGCAAAAAAGAATTTAAAATAAAAAAAATCGCCGTGATTTCGGGCGTGGGCGTAAGAGGATATTATCGAAAACTGGGATACTTTTTAGAAGACACTTATATGGTTAAGAACCTCGCTTCGCGAGAACCTTGGCCTTCGGCTAAAGAACTCTATTGATTGCGAGAAACTCTGGTCAAGCCGGAACAAGGAATAATTTCAACTGCTCGTTTTTCAAGTTCATCTAAGAATAAGTTCACACCCAAAGAATCGGAAGAAATATGGCCGGCAATCACTACGTTAATGTTGGCTGTCTGGGCTTCTTTTAAATTTTCTTCGGAAACATGCATGGCAACGATCGTGCCAATGCCCGCTTGGGCCATTTTTTCGTAAAGCTTGGGCGAACCTTCTGTTCCGCCGGTAATTTCGGTTAAGGCAATTTTACCGCAACGATTTTCTTCAGAGCCCGCAGACGTTTTAGGGCCTGCGCCGATTTTCATAGCCTCCTGATATTCGGACACTTCTTTCAGCAACTTTAACAAATCTTCGATTCTTTCGGGCTTGGCTGCTTCGATTTTATCTTTCAAAAACTTCGCCGCCAAATTATCGCAAGCAGTATGCAGACACATCAGATTGAAACCTAAAAGCCTCGCTGCATCAACCGTCCTTTGATGATTAACCTTGTTGACGCCCCGGGCGACCTCAGAGATCCTTTCTTTCGTTAATCCTTCAGCAACATTAATAGGCACGCCGTATGTATTTAAAACGTCGCATTGCAATTCCATCACGTCTGATAAGTTGGCCAGGGCCTTGCCCAAAGGGTGATGAGAGATAATCAAATCGACATTGCCGAGTTCCTTGGCTAACAAAATTTCGGCCGGCTCAATATCAATACCGACCAAGACTTTTTTTATTTCCCGATCTTGGGCAATGTGCAGAATCCTTGAATCAGAATAAGGATTTTCCAGAGTGTTTTTGTCGAACTCATCTTTCTTCTCGAACGACAATCTTTCGAACTTTTCCTTTTTTCTGTTCAACAGCTTCTCAACTCCGTCTCTCCCCCGGAAGTCAGCCTCAATCCCCTTACTTAACGATAGGTTGTATATTTCCTGGATGGTCATTTTTTTTGGGAAAATATTTTTTATACAATTCTCCGATCTGCGCTTGCTGACCTTGCGTATCTAAAACTTCCCGGCGGATCCGGGCTTTTTCTTTTCGAATAAACCTGCTTTGAGAGTTTGTCATGATAATTTAACATTATGGCTGACTTCTACCTTATTGTCAATGTTTTTCGTATTCGTCTTTGACGACTTGGCGGTCGTCCCAAGGTGTTTTTTTGCCGTGAGCTTCAACTATCCACGGTTCACAGCCCTTGCCGGTAATCACCACAGTATCGCCCGGCCTGGCCGAATCTAAAGACCTTTTAATCGCCTCTCTCCTGTCTGAAATTTTTTGAGCCCTATTCCCGGCCCCGCCCGCGACTTCGTCAATAATCGCCGCCGGGTCTTCATCGTAGGGATCTTCATTGGTTATGATTACTTCGTCGCAATATTTAGCGGCTATTTTTCCTAACACCTTTCTTTTCCATCTATCCCTGCCGCCGCCGCAAGCGCCTAAAACGCAAATCATTTTTGCGTCCCGGGGTTTCAATGTCTGATAAACCTTTTCTAGAGCATTGGGTGTGAAAGCATAATCTACAAAAACTTTAAACGGCTCCTTTAAAACCTGCTCCATTCTTCCCGGCACGCCTTCTAATTTTTCTACTGCCTTTTTGCAAACCTCCGAATTCACCCCATAGGCCAGACCAACGCAAACCGCCGCCAAGGCGTTATATACATTAAACTCACCGATTAATTTAAGATTAAATTTGGTGTTTTGAATATTAACATCTCCCCGATTTAATCCGTAAGTGAGTTTTTCCTTGGCGGAAAATTGCAGAAAATAATCTGCGTTTTTATCGTCAATATTAATAACGTGGATATTTTTTGTTGCCTGAAACAATTTTCCTTTGGCTTTTTTATAATTATCAAATCCTTTATGGGCCTCGATGTGTTCTTGCGACAAATTGGTAAAAACCGCCGTATCAAAACGAATAAATTTATGGCGATATTGTTTAATGCCTTCGGATGTCACCTCTAAAACAGCGTACTGACATTTGGCATCAATGGCCTG
>JBDRKR010000020.1:0-69534 GCA_043813805.1 Candidatus Nealsoniibacteriota bacterium
AAAAAAGATTTCCCGGGCTTTAAATTATCGTTAGTGGGCGAGGGCTTGGCCGAAGGCAAATTATCTTTGGCCGAAGTGAGAGACAGGATGAAAAATTGTTATTGTTTGGTTCTGCCTTCGATCACCGAGGGGTTGCCGCGGGTTATTTTGGAGGCTATGGCTTTGCAAAAACCGGTGATTGCAAGTAATGTTGGCGGCATTCCCGATTTGGTGAAAGACGGCGTAAACGGCTTTTTATTTGAAGCCGGCAATGTTGAGCAATTGGCCCAAAAATTAAGAACTTTATTGAGTAACAAAGAAATGGCAATTGAAATGGGAAAAAGGGGAAGGGAGCTCATTCAAAGCCAATTCTCCAACGAAAAATATATTTCAAATTATCTCCGAATGCTCGGTTGAAAGAGGTTTAGCCTCTTTCATTTAAGGGCTTGATTTTTGGGCGAATTTTGGTAGTATGGAAAATCGATAAAAAGGAGGTAATGATGGTTATTAGGCTCCTGGGTAAGGTTGGACAGGTTGCTTTGAGGGTTGTGGAAGCAAATGAAGGATACTATGATATAGGTCTTTTAAAAATAATACCGGAGGAGATATTAGGCCTTGATCTTACCGATGAAAATCTTCACTCAACCGGGCTGATGATCGATGAGCTTCGTTTTCAAAAAGAAGCGGAATTGGCCGGATCGTTGGGATTTGACTATCGTAAGATGACGCCAAAACAGCGCGAACGCCTTTCGGCACTGATAAATTGTGATATTAAAAATCCCATAGAAGGGCAGGAAAAGATGGTTTGGGAGATAAATTTTTTATTCAACGTCGCGGCCACTGTTTCGCATCAATAAATAAAGACCATATACTCTTTAAGCAAAAGCGGACGAGTTGAACTTGAGCCGCTTTTTTGTTAGAATGCGAGATGACCATGAGATTGCTCGTAATTACCCAGAAGGTGGATTTAAATGACGATATTTTGGGCTTTTTCCATCACTGGCTGGAAAAACTTTCCAAAAGATTTGACTCCCTAAACGTTATTTGCCTTCAGGCGGGGAAATATTCGTTGCCCCAGAACGTCAGAGTTTTTTCTTTGGGCAAGGAAAAGGGGCGTTCCCGCGCAAGGGGCCTTTTCAGGTTTTACAGATATATCTGGCAATTAAGGAAAAATCATGAGGCGGTTTTTGTCCACATGAACCCCGTTTACGTGGTTTTGGGCGGTATTTTTTGGAAACTTCAGCAAAAGAAAATTTATCTCTGGCACAATCACCGGCACGGGAACATTATTACGAGAATCGCCATCTGGCTGTCTTGTGCCGTTTTTTATACTTCGCCGTTTTCCTTTTCCGCGCGATTTAAAAAATCAAAAATGATGCCTGTCGGCATAGATACGGATATTTTTAAAAAATTCGAGCAAATCAAAAAAATACCCCGTTCCATTATTTATGCGGGCAGATTCTCCGCCGTGAAAAACGTTGATACTCTGATCGAAGCCGCCGATTTATTGGATAAAAGGGGAGCGGATTTTATTCTCAACATTGTCGGCAGGGCTGGAGACGACGAACAGGAGAATTTCCGGAAAATAAAAGTCCTGGCCCGAAATCTGGAAATTAAGGGAAAGATAAAGTTTTTAGGCGGCGTAACCCATCAGCAGATACCGGCGCTTTACAACCAAAATGACATTTTTGTTAATTTGACCCAAACCGGCAGTTTTGACAAAACGACTCTGGAAGCCATGGCCTGTCAAAATATCGTTTTGGTTTCCAACCAGGTTTTCAAGGATATTTTTCCGGAAGAATGGCGCAAGGCTCTGATGTTCAAAGAAAGAGACCCGGAAGATTTGGCAGAAAAACTTCTTTATCTGACGGGGCTGGCCGATAGCGAGAAAGACAGTTTTGGGGCTCAGCTTAGAGAGATCGTTGTTAAAAACCACGATTTAAATAATTTAATTGAGAAATTAACCGATGAATTTAATCAGAAATAAAATTACCAGAAACCTGAAAAGTTTGGCATTATTGGGTTTAAATCTTTTATCGCCGGGCGGCGCGGCGATTTTGATGTATCACTCGGTGGAATATAATAAGATTTTCTTTACGGTAAAACCAGAGGATTTCCAAAAGCAGCTGGCCTATCTCAAGGAAAAGGATTATTCGGTAATTCCGTTAGCTAAACTTGCCGAAATGATTAAAAATAAAGAGAAAATCGCCGCTAAGACCGTAGTTTTAACATTTGACGACGGATTCGCCGATAACTATTCTAACGTTTTCCCGATTCTGAAAAAATATAATTTTCCGGGCACGATTTTTTTGCCGACATCATTTATCGGCAGTGAAAAAAGATCGGAAAGCGCGGGCATTTCTTTAAAATGTTTGAATTGGGCGCAGATAAAAGAAATGCACGGGTCGGGTTTAATTGATTTCGAGCCGCATACTTGCACTCACCGGGAATTGACCGGGGTTTCTTTGGAAGAAGCCAAAAAAGAAATCCTTGATTCAAAAAAGATTATTGAGGAGGGGCTGGGCAAAAAATGTCATTTTTTTGCTTATCCAAGAGGTAAGTACAACGAAGAAGTCGTTAAAATTTTGAAAGAAAACGGCTTTTCGGCTGCTGTTACCGTAAATCCCTGTCGAGTGAAAAAATCCAACGATTTATTAAAATTACCCCGGCAGTCAATCGATAGTGCTACCGGCCGCCTCCAATTTTTGCACAAAATATAAAGCTGCGCCGATGTTGCCATTTACGAAAACGCTGATACAATAAAAGCACTGTAGTTAAAATCTTATGAGAAATCCGCAAGAATACTATAACGCCAACAGCCGGGGCTATGTCCAGAAATGGGACTTGAGCCAAGAAGGTTTGAAGCGGCCCCGCAACTATTACCGCCTTAAAATCATTGAATCGTTAATCAAATTAGCCTCTATCAAGCAGGGAGATAGGGTAATTGAAGTTGGCTGCGGCACCGGTTTGGTTTTAAGGGAAGTCCTTAAGCTTATCAGGCCTGTTTATGGGACCGATATTTCTTCAGAGATGCTCCAAAGGGTAAAAGATTCGGTGCTCAAAGATAAAAAAGTATCCATTGTAAATGATTTATCAGAGCCTAACCCGGGATCTGACGTTTTGCTCGCGCAGGATGATTTGTTTAAATCTAAGCTTCCCCAAAAATTCTTTGATAAAGTTTTGAGCATGGAAGTTTTAAGATATAACGACGATTTGCCCAAATGCTTAAATAACGTCCACGACGCAATGAAAGACGGCGGTATTTTCGTTTTTACGGTTACTAACCTGTTCAGCTTCGGCCTGTTTCCCGTAAAATATAATTTACGCAAGTTATTCAATAAAATAGACCGGAGCCGGGAATTGGTGCAGTATTTTGTGACCGAGCGCTCGATTAAAAAAGAGCTTGCTGAAGCCGATTTTTCAATTATCGCTTTTGAGAAAACGGGCCTTCTTGCGGCCAATAAGTTTGTCGGGCGGTTTGTGCATACGGCCGAGGGAGCGGAAAAAATCATCAAGCTAAGCCGGAAATTATCGAAACTGCCGGTTATCAATCAGCTTTCCGACACGTTCATCATTGCGGTGACAGCAAATCCTGCAAAATAAATATACTGTTAAACACCGAGTGTCGAACATCGTGTCGGAAAACTTTTCGGTTCGGATAATTGGATTAAAGAAATTGCGAATAATTTTAGTCTTGAATCAACATTAAAATTAAGAGGAAGGCCCAAAAAAGGGGCCTGACCCCTTTTCCTCTCGAAAGCTGTCCCGCCAAGCGAGTAGCAAAATGAAAGAGGTTTAGCCTCTTTCATTTGAGAAATCGCCTTTTGGGCGGTTTTTTGGTAGAATAGAGAAAGATAATTAAGTAAATAAAAATATGCCCTACATAGCAACATCTGTTGTTGTATTAGCCATTATTATACTAGCCGTAATTTACGCAGGAAGAAACAGGATGAGAAACATTGAGCAAGAGACGAAAAAAGAAAATAAACTAATGTTCTGGATCGGAATAGCAATTGTAGCAATAGCAGTGATATTTTTCTTAACAGAGAAAGAAGAATTTGAGAATAAGATGTGGGCTGTTCCTATTTGGATGATGGGGATAGGATTAATAGCGGGTTCACGATATAGACTCATAAAATAATAAAATATGAAAAATTATCTTTCTATTGATAGCCTCTTTCATTTGAGAAGTCGCCTTTTGGGCGGTTTTTTGGTAGAATAGAATAATATGGAAGACAAAAAACCCCTATATTGGGAAATAGAGCCAAAAAAAGAGGAGGCAATAGTGAAAAAGACAAAGATGAAGATTAAAGGTGGTAATAGTTATCTTTTATTAGCGGCGTTTTCGTTCGCCATAATTAGTGCGGCTTTTTTAAGTTTTTGGATAGTGGTAGAAAAGCAACTCTTTAGCCTGTTCGGTTTTATTTTTTTCATACCCCCATTTTTTGTCAGTTTTTTGATTTCATACTTTCTTTACTCATTCGGCCTCAAAATTTTAAAAATTGAAGAAATTTCAAAATATAAAGTAATAAATTATATTTTAATAATTTCTACTGTAAGTTTGTTAGTAGCGCCTATATTGTCAGTATTCTTAAAGAGTGTATCAAACCAATACATTACTTATTTATTTAGTTTCCTTAGTTTTTTGATTAATTTCTTTATTATAAAATATTATCTTGGACTTTCTGGGAAAAAACTCTGGCTATTTATTTTATATTCTGCAATCTTAGGCATATTACTTTCTAATATAGGCAAACTATTAAGATAATCCTGAGTTGATTATCAAACAGGTTCTAACATCGTCCAGTCCGCGGAGAGAGGACAAAAGCTCGCCAAAAGGGCGGTTTTTTGTTAGGATAAACAGAATCATAAAACTTATTATTATCAGCCAAAAGACATGTGGAAAGGGGCAATTTTCCGATTTAAGACTTTAATTTTATACAAATTATACCACCATTTATACTGGCGCCATCTTAACAGAGGGTTTGTTTTCAACGAAAAGAAATATCGTTATTTTTATCATCCGTACAACACCACCTGGAGAAACGAAAGAAAAGTGGAAATACCGATTATCCGCGAGCTGTTGGAACAAAATAAAGGCAAAAGGATATTGGAGGTGGGCAGGGTCCTGCCTCATTATTTTCCGGTATCTCACGATGTTCTGGATAAATACGAAAAAGGCAAGGACGTCATCAACGAAGACGTGGTTGATTTTACTCCCTCGAGAAACTATGATTTGATTGTGAGTATATCAACATTAGAACACGTCGGCTGGGGCGAGGCCTCAAAAGAACCCGGAAAAGCCGTCAAGGCGCTTGAGAACTTGAAAAAATGTTTAAATCCCGGCGGAAAGATAGTTTTTACCGTTCCCATCGGGCAAAATCCTCATCTGGATAATTTGATAAAAAATCAAACAATCAGAACCGATAAACTGTATTATTTTAACGAAATAGTCATCGGCGTAATTCAAAAAACATGAACCCCGTTAAAAGTTTGCCATTATCTTACATGCCGAAATTAAAACAATTACTTTATTTTATTAAACTTCCGCCAAAAAAGACCAGCGGTTCTTTTTCGGCCACCTTTATCTATGCAAACTTCTAACGGGGTGAAGATATTAATTACCGGCATAACCGGTTTTGTCGGGTCCTACCTGGCAGAGTATTGTTTGGCCAAGAAAGGGGCCAAGGTTTATGGCACGATGCTTGCTGGAGAGAAGTTCCAGGGGACCAAACAAATTAAAGACAAAATAGGTTTTTTTCAATGCAACCTCACCGATCAGGGCGCGGTAATCAGGCTTTTGAAGAAGTTAAGGCCGGACAAGATTTTTCATTTAGCCGCTTTGAGCGCTGTGGCGGTTTCCTGGAAATCCCCGGAGCAGATTTTATATAACAACATTTTGGCCGAACTGAATCTTTTTGATGCCATCAGAAAATTAAAGTTAAACCCGGTTATTCATATTGCCGGCTCAAGCGAACAATACGGCCTGGTTTCAAAAAAAGATCTGCCCGTCAAGGAAGACACCCCTTTTCATCCTCTTTCTCCCTATGCGGTTTCAAAGATAACTCAAGAAGCGCTGGCTTACCAGTATCATAAAAGCTACGGCTTAAAGACGGTCACGACTCGCGCTTTTAATCACACCGGGCCGAGAAGAAGCAAACAATTCGTTATTTCCTCTTTTGCTTATCAGATTGCCGCTATTGAGAGGGGTCTCCAAAAACCGGTCATCTACACGGGCAACTTAAATTCCTGGCGGGATTTTTCGGATGTGAGAGATGTCGTCAAAGCCTACTGGCTGGCCACCGAAAAATGTAAATTCGGCGAGGCGTATAATGTCGGCAGCGGCAAAACTCATCAGATCAAAGATGTTTTAAAAATCCTGCTCTCTTTTTCGATGGTAAAAATTAAAGTAAAACAAGATCCCGAGTTGATGCGCCCGAGCGACGTGCCGATTTTGCAGTGCGATATCGCTAAATTCAGAAAAGCCACCGGCTGGAAGCCAAAAATAGCTTTCCAGACCACTCTTAAAGACATTCTTAATTATTGGAGGAAAGAATTGATATGAAGATATGCTATTTAACCTACAGTCTGGATCTTGACCGGGGCGCGGGAAAGTTTTCAAAAACGCTCATTGATACTTTTCGTGATATGAATCCGGAATGGGACATCGTGGTTTTAACTACCCGGCCAACGGGGGATCCCAATGAAAAACCGATAATTTATGCCGATAAATATAAATTATTGATTAATTTCATCAAAATCCGGTCAATCATCAGGGAATGCGACGTGGTCCATGCTTTAGACGGTTTTCCCTTTGGCGTCATTGCCGCTTTGGCGACAATGGGATCAAAAAAGAAATTAATCATTACCGGTCTGGGAACCGGGGCTATAAGGACCCTTTACCGCCCGATTTATTCAAAGCTGTTGAAGTGGGCATACCAAAGAGCTGATACAGTGACGGCGATCAGCCGCTATACGGCCCGGGAAATCAATAAAAAGATACCCCGATTAAAAATTAAAGTCATCACTCCCGGCGTCAATTTCGACGAATTTAAAAAAGAGTCTTCTCTCGTCCCAAAGGAGATATCAGAAAAGAAACCGTACCTCTTAACCGTGGGGACGATTAAAAAAAGAAAGGGCCATCATATTGCATTGCCTGCATTTGCCGAGGTTCTTAAAAAGATTCCGGAATTAAATTATGTTATCGTCGGAAATCCCGCCATCGGCTCCGAATATTACCTGAAATTAAAAGAAACAATGCAAAGGCTTAAAATTGAAGACAGGGTTTTCATTTTCAGCAATATCGATCAGGGTTTTTTACGGCAACTGTATAATAACGCCGAATTGTTTTTTTTAATGTCTCAAAATATTGGACAAGACGTTGAAGGCTTCGGGTTGGTTTTCTTAGAAGCGGCTGCGAGCGCCTTGCCGGTCATCGGCAGTAAGAATTGCGGAGCGGAAGACGCGATTCTGGATAAAGAAAACGGATTTTTGGTTGAACCGGACGATATCGGAGCGGTTTCTGAAGCAATCATAAAAATTTTAAGCGATCAGGATTTAAAGGCCGGGTTTAGCGAACGCTCGGTTGCTTTTGCCAAAACCATGGATTGGCGGAAGCAGGCCGGAACTTATTCGGAGATTTATAATATTAACCGATAAGATGAAAATATCTTACATCCAAAATGCGAGAATCCCGACTGAAAGAGCCCACGGAATTCAGATTATGAAAACGTGCGAAGCGCTGGTAGGGCTCGGCCACAGCGTTGAATTGACAATACCGAGGAGATTTAATCTGATAAAAGAAAATCCCTTTGATTACTACGGGATCGACAGGATTTTTAAGATAAGAAAGCTGCCCTGTCTGGATTTAATTCCTTTGGATAAGTATCTGGGCCATCTGGGGCTATGGATTGAAAGCGTTTCTTTTCTGTTCTTTATTCTCTTGGACACGCCTTTCAGAAAAGCCGATATTGTTTATACCAGGGATAAGTTCCTTTTACCCCTGAGTTTTTTCTTAAAAAACTTTATTTATGAAGCCCATACTTTTCCCAAGAATTACCTTATTTACTCCCTGTTTTTAAAAAAATTAAAAGGGATGGTGGTTATCACCCAAAAACTTAAGGATTTGTTTATTGAGAAGGGGATACCCGAGAGCAGAATTTTAGTGGCGGCCGATGGCGTGGATTTGGAAAAATTTGGCATCAAAGAAGCTAAAGAAGAATGCCGGAGGAAATTAAACCTTCCTCAAGACAAAAAAATAGTTCTTTACACCGGACACTTATATAAATGGAAGGGAGCGGAAGTGCTGCTCAAAGCCGCGCCGGAGATCCAAAGCGTTTTATTTGTCTTTGTCGGCGGAACAAAAAGAGACGTCGCTGATTTCAAGAAACACGCGGAAGATTTAAACAACGTTTTGATCGTCGGGCACAGACCGTATGCGGAGATGCCTTATTGGCTGAAATCGGCCGATGTTCTGGTTTTGCCGAACTCCGGCAAAGAAGAAATTTCCAAATACTGGACCTCGCCCATGAAGATGTTTGAATATATGGCTTCAAGAAGGCCGATCGTCGCTTCGGGGCTGCCGTCGGTCCGGGAAATTCTTAACGAGACAAATGCCGTTTTGGTGGAACCCGATAATCCGGAAGCATTGGCCCGGGGCATTAAAGAGATTTTGCAAAATCCCCAATTGCCCGATAAGGTTTCTGACAGAGCTTTTCAGGACGTTCAGCAATACGCCTGGCCCGAACGCCAGAAGAAAATTTTAAACTTTATCCATAAAGAATTATGACAATCTCTATTATAGTTCCGGTGTATAACGAAAAAAATACCATCGTCGAGATTTTAAAAAGAGTGGAAGGTATTTTGTTGCCCAATATTGAGAAAGAAATCATAGTTGTTGACGACGGTTCGTCTGACGGCACAAGAGACGTTTTAAAGACTCTTGAGCAGCAGTACCGGATTGTTTACCATAAGCAAAACATGGGCAAGGGCATGGCTTTGAGAACCGGATTTTCCCGGGCCCAGGGCGATATTATTCTGGTTCAGGACGCTGATTTGGAATATAATCCCCAAAACTATCCCAATCTCCTGAAGCCGATTTTAAGCAGTGAGGCCGATGTGGTTTACGGCTCCCGCTTCCTTAATCGGGAATTCCGCCATGTTTTTTTCCTTTCGCATCTCGCCAATAAATTCTTAACCTGGTTTTCCAACATTTTGACCGGTTTTCGTTTGACCGACATGTGGACGGGCTACAAGGTTTTTACCAAAGCGGCGATCGAAGAAATTCTTCCCCATTTGACCGCCAAGAGATTTGAAATTGAACCGGAATTGACCGCCTGGATTTCCAAGAAAAAATTACGGTTAAACGAAGTTCCTCTTTCTTTCATGGGCGAAAATCGGACGTTATCTGAAGGCAAGAAGATAACGTGGCAAGACGGACTATATTCGCTTTGGTATATGATTAAGTTTAATTTGCTTACCAGAAATGCCAAAGAATAATTATCTTGTTATTCTGATTATTCTCGCCTGCCTTAATGCGCTGGGCATTCTTTATTTTTTCTCAGAGTCGATTGAAAGATCAGATACCTTGCGTTACGTCCAAACCATAGAATATTTTTGGGGAGGAGCGGAAGCGCCGTCACTGTCAAACTTAGTCAAGCCGCTTTCCATGGTGACGGCCGCCTTTTTGTCCCCTTTGGCCGGGCCAAGAGGCGCTTTGTTTTTACAGAACCTGCTGTTTTATTTTATAAGCATTGTTTTGGTCTTCAAAATCATCAAGTTGC
This sequence comes from Candidatus Nealsoniibacteriota bacterium, assembly GCA_043813805.1. Classification (GTDB taxonomy): domain Bacteria; phylum Patescibacteriota; class Minisyncoccia; order Minisyncoccales; family MHMH01; genus 2-02-FULL-43-13. Next base: position 9,762 of record JBDRKR010000020.1, read on the forward strand.
TGTATTTTAACGAAAGACAGGCCTTTTTTGGAGCTATTCTCTTTATGACTTCCTTTCCGATGCTGGAAAACTCCCTTTCTTTTTTAACCGATATGACCGGCTGGTTTTTTTTGATCTTAGTAACCTATCTGGCGCTTAATTTTTACCGAAAGCCGAGCCTTAAATTAATTTTAATCTCCGGACTTTTGTCGGGCATCGGCTTTTTATTCAAAGAGAGCGGAGTGGGCGGAGCTGTTTTTTTCGCCTTTTTGCTGTTATTTTCCGGCAAGTTCAGGTGGCCGGAGAAAATAAAATACGGCTTAATTTTTTCTTTGTGCGTCATTCTGCCCATTCTTCTTTCCATCATATTGATCTCAAGCATCTTCAATTACAGTTATTTTGATTGGTACGGGTCGAACCTGCAAAGTCCGAGCAAAGACTATAATTGGCAAAATATCATCCAGCAAACGTTGGTTATGTTCCTTCTGGGCTGGGTTTTTGTCGCTAAGGGCGCTTGGCAGGAATGGAAAAAGCGGCGTGAAAACGAAGAAAGAAAACCGGTTTTGTTAGCCATGATCCCCTTGTTTTTTACCGGATTTTTATGGCCCATGCCCGTGGCCAGAGTTTTATTTATGGGATTTCCGCTGCTTTTATGCCTGGGGAGCCGCGGCCTGTTGTTTTACAAGAAACCATGGCTCGAATTTTTCTTGCTTTCTCTTTTTGTGGTGATTAATTACTCTTTACCCAATATCTTCAGCATCGAAGACCTAAGCGGGTTACTGGGGTTGATTTTTTAAAAAACCTCACTATAATAAAATATATGGCAAAAAAGGCTCTTATCTCGGGCGTAACGGGGCAAGACGGCAGTTATCTCGCCGAATTTTTGCTTTCTTTGGGCTACGAAGTTCACGGTATTGTAAGGAGAACCAGCACCTTCAATACCAGCCGGATTGACCATTTGTTCCAGGATCCCCACGTGCCGGGAGTAAGATTTTTCTTGCATCACGGCGACCTGACCGATACCGGAAATATCGCCAAGCTCATAAATCAGATTAAACCGGACGAGGTTTATCATCTGGGAGCCCAATCCCACGTGAAGGTCAGTTTTGACATGCCTGAATACACGGCCAACACCGACGCTTTGGGCACTTTGCGCATTCTTGAAGCCATCAAGAACTCAGGCTTGCCTATAAAATTTTATAACGCGGCTTCTTCGGAAATGTTCGGAGCCTCTCTGCCGCCCCAAAATGAGAAAACGGCTTTTCATCCCCGCAGTCCTTATGCTGTGTCCAAGGTTTTCTCTTATTACATAACCAAGAATTATCAGGAGGCTTATAATATTTTTGCCTGCAACGGCATTCTTTTTAACCACGAAAGCCCAAGGCGCGGAGAAACCTTTGTAACGAGAAAGATAACACGGGCGATCGCCAGGATAAAAGCCGGTCTGGATAAAAAAATCTATATGGGTAATCTTGAGGCCAAAAGAGATTGGGGATTTACTCCTGAATTTGTAGAAGGTATCTATTTAATACTCCAGCAGGAAAAACCCGATGATTATGTGGTAGCTACGGGCGAGCTCCACTCAATCAGAGAATTTCTGGAAGAAGCGTTCCAATATGCAGGTCTTGGCGATTGGCGACCGTATGTGGAAATCGACCCCATTTATTTCCGGCCAAGCGAGACCGATTTATTGGTGGGAGATGCGACCAAGGCCAAGGAAAAGTTTGCCTGGCAGCCCAAGATTAAATTCAGGGACCTGGTCAGAATTATGATTGATGCTGATTTAAGGGCTCTAGGGCTACCTTGCCCCGGCGAGGGAGACAGGATTCTCAAAGAGAAAATTCCCAACAAATGGTGGCAGAAAGATTAACCGTGTTCGGTTGAACGGCACAATGCTTATCAAAAATAAGGTGAAAAACAATCAAAATTGCCGGGCTATCGCCAATTGCCGGTCTTGCGGCTCGAACCGCCTGACCCCGATTTTTTCTTTGGGAGCGCTTTATATTTCGAACTTTATAGATTCGCCGAATGCCCAGAAAATAAAAGCGCCTTTAGAGCTGGTTCTTTGTCCGCAATGCGGCCTGCTGCAATTAAAACATACGGTCTCTCCCGAAAAGATGTACCGCAGCTATTGGTATTTTTCCGGCATCAATAAGACTATGAGGGAAGAACTCGCCGATATTACGCTTAAGGCGTCCCGGTTGGTCAGTCTTAAATCGGGCGATTTTGTTTTGGACATAGGGAGCAACGACAGCACCCTGCTCTTGTCGCATAAAAATAAAAACCTGAAGCTTGTCGGATTTGAACCGGCTAAAAACTTAATGTCCCGCGCCAGGGTTAAAAATCTGAAAATTATCAATAACTTTTTTAATTATAACGACTGGCAGAAACTTTTCGGCAAGGCACGGGCCAAAATCATTACGGCCATTGCCATGTTCTATGATCTGGATGACCCCAATAAGTTTGTTGCCGGTGTCGGCCAATGTTTGGACGAAAAGGGAGTTTTCATCATTCAAATGAGTTATCTGCCATCCATGCTCCGGCAAAACGCTTTTGATAATATTTGTCACGAACACGTAGAATATTATTCGCTCGCCTCTTTGGAGAACCTTTTAGAAAGGCATAAATTGGAAGTGTTTGACGTTGAATTAAATGATGTTAACGGAGGAAGCTTCCGGGTTTATATCCAGCACAAGGGGCAAAGGCCCGTTAAAAACAGCGTAGCGCGGTTAAGGAAATTTGAAAAAAAACTTAAGCTTCTTGATAAGAAAACTTACAAAGATTTTGCCTCCAGGGTAATCTCTTTGGGAAAAAAACTTTCAAGCTTCATTAAAAAAGAAGTTAAAAGCGGCAAAAAGGTTTATGTTTACGGCGCTTCAACAAAGGGCAATACCCTTCTGCAATTTTATAATTTAGACCGCACCCTGATTAAGGCGGCAGCCGAACGGAATCCTAAAAAGTGGGGGAAAAAGACCGTGGCCACCCTAATCCCCATTATTTCTGAAGAGCAGGCCAGGGGAGAGCATCCGGATTATTTTCTTATCCTCCCGTGGCACTTTCTTAAAGAATTCATCCGAAGGGAACGGAATTATCTTCAAGCGGGGGGAAAATTCATTGTTCCGTTGCCGGATTTCAAGATTATCGGCCGTAAGGATTTATAATGCCCATGAAAGACGTCATCGTCATCCCGACCTACAATGAAAGGAAAAACATAGGGGAAATGATAAGGATTATTTCTTCGCTTTTGCCCTCCGCCTATATATTAGTAGTTGATGATAATTCACCGGACGGGACAGCCCGCGAGGTGGAGGAATTAAAGAAGGAAAATCCCCATCTGGAATTATTGCTCCGGTCCAAAAAGGAAGGATTGAAAAGGGCTTATTTCGCAGCTTTCGAAAAACTCTTGCTCGATAAAGATGTCCGTTCTTTGTGTACATTTGATGCCGATTTTTCTCATAACCCGCGCTATTTGCCGGAAGTGCTTTCTCAAATTGATAAATTTGATGTGGTCGTCGGATCAAGGCACGCCCAAGGCGGCAGGGCCGAGGGGCTGCCGTTTTACCGCAAACTCGAAAGCAAGATAGCTAATTTTTATTTCCGGACGATTCTCCGTCTGCCCCTCAGGGATTGCACCAGCGGTTTCATGTGCGTGAAGACCGCTCTTCTCAGGAAGGTCGATTTAAAAAAGATAGATTCGCTCGGCTTCGTCTTTTCGATGGAATTGAAGTATTTCCTTTGGAAGAAAGGAGCTTCTTTTAAAGAAATTCCCATTGTTCTTGAAAATCGGAGAGAAGGGGAGTCTAAGATAACGTTGGGCATTATTTTAGAAGGAATTTTTGCGCCCTGGAGACTGATTTTCAAAAATTGTATCAGAAAAATCAACAGCGTGCTTACGGTAATCAAAGACGCCTATAAAAAAAGAGGAATTCGTTATATAATTCATTATGGGCCGAAAGTTTTTTACCGTACCTACCTTGAAAGAAATAAAAAGTTTTTTACCTTTCGTTCCGAAAGATACAGCTATTTCCATCACCCGTACAACTGTACTTGTCTTAACGAGCGGGCCGTTGAAATTCCGATTGTCTGGAAGGTTGTGAAAGATTGCCAAAATAAAAAAATCCTCGAGGTGGGCAACGTTCTTTCTCACTATTTTCCCCATCAGCACGATATCGTCGATAAGTATGAAAAATCCGGGGACGTCATCAATCAGGACGTTGTTGATTTCGAACCTTCAGAGAAATACGACCTGATCGTGAGTATCTCGACGTTAGAGCACGTAGGTTTTGACGAGGAGCTGAAAGACCCCCAAAAAATCATTTATGCTCTTAAAAATTTGCAAAACTGTCTTGTCCCGGGCGGCAAGATAGTCGTGACTCTGCCGCTTGGCTACAATCCCGAAATGGATGATTTATTAATTAAAGGCCGCATCCCGTTTGCCAAACAATACTTTTTGAAAAAAATTTCCGGCGGGGATGAATGGAAAGAGGTAAATCAGGAGGAGGTCCGGGGCATTAAATACAATACTTCTGGCTGGAGCGCGCAGGGGTTGGTGATCGGCACCATCGGCGATATTTTTTAAAACTTAATTTTATGTATCAAATTATTCTTATTTTAATCATACCTATTTTTACGGCCGCCGTCGCCCAGCTTCTTTTTAAAAGGGGGATTTCGGGTTTGGGGATGGGGAATTTAGACTTTTCGATTTCCGGCGTTATTTCGCTGATTCCCCGGATTTTGCAGTCGGGCTGGCTGATCGGCGGGATGATACTGTTCGGGATAAGTTTTTTGGTTTATCTTTTTGCCCTGGCCAAGTTCCAGCTGAACATTGCTTATCCGATTTTTGTCAGCGCCGGCATTATTTTGATAACCTCGGCTTCCTGGTTTTTGTTTAAAGAAACTCTTTCCTGGCCGCAGATTTTCGGGATTCTTATTATTATCTTCGGCATATTTTTACTGGCGACCAAAGGTTAAATAAATGTCAGGTCAATTTTCAGAAATATTTTCAAAAAATTGGTTTGCTGTTTTTAGTTTAACCTCTCTTTTATTATTTCAGTTAATTTTAAGTTTTATATTTCCCGCCTGCGGTTTAAACGACAGTTGGCAGCCGGTCGGTACGTATCTCCCCAAGTTTACCGTTGAGTCCGCCGATAACCTCATTTTGGGGAAGGTTTACCCTCTTATTTCCTCAGAATACCGTTTAAATAGCGATGTGGGGCACTATTTGGAGCTTGCCCGAAATTTTAACCCCGAAGTCATCAAGGGCCACGTTCTTCTCGACCGTCCCCTTTATTCTTTTTTAATTTATCTGGGATCCTTGCCAGCGCGTCTTTTTACGGATCCTTCTTACGGCACAATATTCGGCTTCGCAATTTTGGTCAATTTTATTCTGCTGGGACTGGCGGTCATTTTATTTTTTCGGCTTCTTAAAAACCTGTTTTCTTCAAAAGTGGCCTGGCTTTCCTCGATTTTGCTTATTTTTTCTCCGTTCGTGCATACTTTCTTGGTTCAGCCGAGAGCTGAAATGCTGACTGCTTTTACGGTCGTTTTAAGCTGTTATCTTTTATATAATTACGTCAAAAGGGCTTCGGTTTTGAAATTGGTGATTTTTTCACTGGTTATCGGCGTTTTAATGCTGGGGAAGATGTTTTTTGCCGTCGCCATCTTCATCCTGTTATTGGGCGTCTTTTTTAAGCGCCACAAAGAAGCCTTTATTTTTCTGATCATCCATTTAATTCCTCTCGGTTTGTGGTACCTTTGGGTGACAAAAGTGTGGCAAATTCCTTATTACGCCCATGACGTTCAGTATTACCAGGGAGGAATTTTTTTACTTAACGTCTTTCAATGGCCCTGGTACCGGACTTTTCAAACAATTTTAACGGCTTTGCCCAATTTTATCAGCGGCCTGATTTACAGCTTTGTTTTGGTTCCGGTGATCTTTTCCGTAATCGGGTTCCGGAAATTAATCTTTAAATCAAAAAACATATTTTATTTCGGCTCTATTTTTTCCGTGTTTCTTTTCTGTTTCCTGGTGAATATTTACTACTACCGCATCATTTTTTTATTATTTCCCGTCATTTACCTTACGGCCGTTCTGGGAATGGAGGAAGCGGCCGACCGTCTCAAAAGATACCGGCCCTGGTTAGCCCCGCTTTTTTATGTTATAATTATTAGCCTGATAACATTTGTTTCAAGCATCAATATTTATCGGGTTTTTGATTACAGCGCTTAAAATTTCAATGAAAATATTAATCACCGGCAGTTCCGGCCTTATCGGCTCTGCCTTAAAAGATTTTTTGGAAAAACAGGATGTCGAAGTCATCCTTTACGATTTAAAAGATAATCCTCCGAATGATACGAGGAATTTTTCCGATTTGAAAGAAAAGATGAGCGGGGCGGACGGGGTCGTCCATTTGGCGGCCGTCAGCCGGGTTATCGCGGCTTTTAATGATCCTTTGGAATGCATCAATACCAACGTGGGGGGAACGATTAACGTGCTTGAGGCGGCCAGGGTCGGGAACCGGCCCTGGGTGATTTTCGGTTCTTCCCGCGAAGTTTTTGGCGAGTCCCGCCCCTTGCCGGTTACCGAAGAAACTCCTTGTCATCCCATGAATGTTTATGGCATTGCCAAAATTGCCGGCGAAGACCTGTGCAAGATTTTTTCCAGAGATTACGGCTTAAAGACGAGAACTTTGAGGTTTTCCAACGTTTATACGGGCCCCCGCGACCAATTAGACAGGGTAATTCCTAAGTTCATTCTTCAAGCCGCTAAGAACGAAGATATAATTATTAACGGAACGGGCGAAGAGCTTTTTGATTTTACTTATCTTCAGGATACCATCCAGGGGATTTGGGGATGCATTCAGGAAATACAAAAGAGCCAGAAACCTTACGATGATTTTATTCTGGCGACGGGCGTTCCCACCTCTTTGCGCGAATTGGCCGATCTTATCATCAAAATATTATCCAGCAAAAGCGAAATTAAACACACTCGGGGCCGTTCTTACGACGTTAATAAGTTTTATGCCGATCCGGCCAAAGCCAGGCAAATTCTCGGGTTTGATCCCAAAACCGGTTTAAAGGAAGGTATTATAAAGGCGATTCAAGAGTTTAAAGAAGAAAAAATAATTTAAAAGAATGACGCAGACCCCCTTACTTTTAGCGCTTTGTATCTTAATAACCGTTACCGCCAACCTTTTCGTCAAAAAAGGGATTTTAATTTTGGGGAATTTAGAGCTTTCTTTTTCTAATTTTTTGGGGTTAATCCCCAGGGTTTTACAAAATGTTTGGCTGATGGCGGGGCTGTTTTTATCCGGCACCGCTTTTCTTTTGTGGCTCTTTCTCGTATCCAAGCTTCAATTGAATATTGCTTACCCGATTGTCGTCAGCCTCAATTTATGCTTCATTGTTATCGCCTCCTGGTTTCTGTTCAAAGAATATCTTTCCCTGTTCCAGGTTTTAGGAATTGTCATCGTGATTATCGGGGTATTGGTGGTCTCGCAAAAAGGCCCGATGTAAAATGCCAATGAAACCAATAATTTTAGGCGGAGGTCTGGCCGGTCTTTCTCTCGCCCATTTTTTAAATAAAGATTCAATTGTCTTGGAAAAAGAAAAAACTCCGGGCGGTTTATGCAGGAGTTTTAATTTTAACGGAGTTTTTCATGATATCGGAGGGCATATCATGTTTTCTAAAAATAAAGAAATACTGGACTTGCTGACATCTCTTGCAAAAACCAACAGAATCAGAAGGTCCAACAAAATATATCATCGGGGCAGAATAGTCAAATATCCCTTTGAAAACGATCTGGCCGGTTTAAACGACGAAGATAAGGAATATTGCCTTAAAACATTTTTGCGCAATCCTCACAAGAACAGCCGGCCGCAGAACATGCTTCAATTTTTCCTTAAAACATTCGGCGAGGGCATCACGAGGCTATATTTACAACCGTATAACCAGAAGATATGGAAATTTGATCCGGCGCTCATGGATACGCAAATGGTGGAAAGAATTCCCAAACCCCCCAGAAAAGATATTATAAAATCAGCCCGAGGTATCGAGACCGAAGGATATCTTCATCAGCTGTTTTTCCACTATCCGAAGGCCGGCGGTATTCAGCAGATTATCAGTGCTTTTTTAAAATTTATCGCCAAGAAATCACAAGTTGTCTGTCCTGCCGGGATCAGAAGAATTTATAAGGAAAAAGGAATTTGGCAGGTAGTCACCAGTAAGGGTCGTTTCAGCTCAAGATCCCTGATCAATTGCCTGCCGCTCCATGAACTTTTCAAGTATCTCAATGCTCCCAAGAATATCATAAAAGCGCTTAATGAGCTGAAATATAATTCAATATATATTATTGCCGTGCAGGCAAAAAAAGACAATATTGGCGATAATTTAGCTTTATACTTCGCCGACAAGGATATTATTTTTCACCGTATAACCAAGCTTAATTTTTTCGGCCGCCATTACCGGCTCAAGAATAATCGATCTACCGTGCTGGTCGAGATAACCTATCGGCCTAAAAGCCGATTGGCCGGTTTGAAAAAAGATGAGATTAAGCGAAGGGTGATAAACGATTTAGACAGATTGGATTTGATTAAAAAAAGAGACGTAACCGATGTTGATTTTAAAAACTTCGAATATGCCTATGTGATTTACGATTTGGATCACAGGAAAAATACCGATCGCGTTTTAAAATATCTATCAAGGGAGGGAATACTTTGCTGCGGCCGATTCGCCGAGTTTGAATATTTGAACATGGATTCAATCCTCGACCATAGCTACCAATTGGCCCAAAAATTAAATAAAAAACGCTGATGGACAATCCCATAAAACTATCCATTATTACGCTCGTTTATCAAAACGAGAAGATAGAAGACTACATCAGAGAAATCCAGGAAAAAATAATCAAAAGATTCCGGGACCTGCGGGTCGGCGGCGTTGAATTCATTGTCGCTGAAGACGGGAGCAAGGATGACACGAGGGCCATTCTTCAGAGCATCAAAGAAAAATACGGGTTGATATTAAATCTCGGCAGCCAGCGCCGGGGTTATATCGGGGCTGCCAAAGAAGTTTATATGCAAGCCAAAGGTGAGTATATCTTTTTTGCCGATTCTGACAGGGAAAGCGACCCCGGTGATTTTTGGAAGTTATGGGATAAACTTCAAAGGGAAAATTTAGATATTGTTGTCGGATACAGAAAAAGCAGAAGGCCCTACTATCGGTTTTTCATCACAAAAATAAACGGTTTCCTGACCGGGATACTCTTCAATGTTTGGCTTGGGGACGCCAATGCCGGATTTAGAATAATCAAAGGGAATGTAGCCCGGAAAATAATTCCCTTAACCGGCAACTTGTTGGCGGCTTTTAACGCCGAATTTTTTGTAATTGCCAAGCAATTAAAATACTCATACGGAGAAGTTCCGATTAAACATTTCTTCCAAAAAAGCGTGGTTTTTCCCGTAAAAAAGATGCCGTTGACCTTAATAAGAGCTTTTTTTGAATTATTCAGATTGAAATTTAAGATTCTTAAAGGAGCTATAAAAAATTAATGAAAGTGGTTTTTGTCCATGTCAAAGAGAATTTTACGCCCGTCCCTCCAACGGGATTGCTGTATGTGGGAACGCTCCTTAAAGAAAGGGGCCATGACGTGAGGGTTTTTGATGTAAATATAAAAGAAAAAAACAGCATCATTAAAAAAATAAAAGACATTGATCCTGATCTGATTGGTTTCAGCGTTATGACCACTTCTTATTCAGTGGCCAGGGAGTTTCATCGCGAGCTTAAAAAAGAAGTTCCTTTTGCCTACTATTGCTGGGGCGGTGTTCACGCCACAGCCTTGCCCATAGAAACCATCAAAGAGAACGAGCTCGATTTTTTGGTTTACGGCGAGGGAGAATTTACCATGGTTGAAGTTTGCCGGAGGATAGGGGGCAAAAAGAACAGCCCCGAGCAGGGGGTAAATCTTTCGGGCATTAACGGCGTTTATTATGTTGAAGGGGGAACGATTAAAAATACGCTTCCCCGCGCTTTTATAGAAAATCTCGATTCTTTGCCTATTCCCGACAGGTCTCTCCTTGAAAATTTTAAGTGGTATCTTTCTCCGCCCGGCATATTAAGGGGTAAGTTTTACTACGGCATTACTACAATGTATGCCTCAAGGGGTTGCCCTCATCAGTGCATCTTCTGCGCAAGTAAAATTGTCCACGGGAGCAAGATAAGAAGGAGGTCGGTTGACAACGTGATAAAAGAAATGAGCTATTTGAAAGATGAGTTTGGCGTTACCGGAATATATTTTAATGATGATACTTTCGCCACACATGTGGTATGGTTAAAAGAATTTTGCGACCGATTAAAAGAAAGCCGTCTCAATATGGTCTGGGGCTGCCAGACAAGAGCCGACATCGCTCAGAATTTAGATATTTTAAGAATGATGAAAGAGGCCGGTTGTGTTCAAGTTGATATCGGGTGCGAATCGGGATCGGACAGGATTCTTAAAAATCTGAAAAAAGGAATAACCTCTTTGATGATTCTGAAATCATTTGAGAATCTTAAGAAGGTGAAAATGGAGACATTCGCCACTTTTATTCTGGGGAATCCCGGGGAAACCATGGAGGATGTGAAAAAAACAGAAGTAGTGGCCGGGCGCGCTCCGGGAGGGGTCAGCTTTCTGATTTTGGTGCCCTACCCCGGTTCCCCGCTTTTTCAAATGGCGCTGGACAATAAATGGTTTATTGATAAAAATATTGTTTTTGATGACCGCTGGACAAACAAGCAGTCCGATACTCCGGTGATGGAAGCAAGTTTTAAAGCCGCCGATTTGATTAAAATAAGGGCAAAATTGCAGAACAAATTTTTTCTCCGGAACAATATTTCGACAATACTTTCTTTTTTGAGAAGCCCCTATTTCTTTTATAAAGCCATGAAGATTGTTGTGACTCATCCCGTTTTTATTTACAAATCTGCAAGAAATGCTTTAAAGAAAAGAAAAACGATGGATTTTCTTGAGGATTTGTATCAGAAATTTAATGAAGAATTAAGAAAATGAAAATCACTTTTATCCACATGGGAGCCGAGTCTCTCGGCATAGAATACCTTTCCAGTTGCCTGAAACAAAGGGGACACGAGGTTGATTTGGTTTTCGACCCCGCTCTGTTTAATGACCAAAGATTGTTCAGCAGTCCCGGGTTGTACAAGATTTTTAACAACAGTTCAAATTTGATAAAAAATGTTTTAAAATCGAAACCCGATCTTGTCGCTTTTTCCGTTTTTACGAATAATTACCAATGGGCATGCGACTTGGCCCAAAAACTAAAAAAAGAGATTAATGTGCCCATAATATTCGGGGGGATTCATCCGACATCCTGCCCGGAAGAGGTTATCGGACAAAAATTTGTCGATATGATTTGTATCGGTGACGGAGAAGAGGCTATGCTGGAATTAATCGAAAGCCTGGAAAAAGGAAAAATAGATTATAATATCAAGAACCTCTGGTTTAAAAAAGACGGCGAGATAATAAAAAATGATGTCCGGGCATTGGCCGAAAATCTTGACGGCATTCCCTTTCCCGACAAAGAATTATTCGCAAAGAACATTTTGTTTAAGGATCAGTATGTAATCATGACGGCCAGAAAATGTCCCTTCAATTGTTTTTACTGTTCCAACAATTACTTGCGAAAAATATATATCGGGAAGGGAAAATACGTATCGCGCCGAAGCCCCGATAACGTGATTGAAGAATTGAAATTTGCGAAAGAAAAGTACCATCCGAAAGAAATCATGTTTTTTGACGATGTGTTTACTTCGGATATGGCTTGGCTTCGGGAATTTTTCGAAAGATACGAAAAGGAAATCGCCATACCTTATCGGTGCATCTCGCACCCCGCTTATCTGACAAAAGACATAGTTCTGCTTTTAAAAAAAACGAATTGCCTCTCTATCCAATTAGGGGTGCAAACCGTCAATGAAGACACCAGGCGCAAGATCATCAACCGATATGAAACAAACGATAAACTGAAAGAAACCTTTGCTTTATGTGACCAATATCATTTAGAATATAATATCGACCATATTTTCGGTTTGCCGTTTGAATCGGAGAAGGATTATATTAAAGCCGCCGAGATTTATATCAACAATAAATATTGCACAAAAATAAACAATTGCTGGCTGTCTTATTTTCCCGGCACGGAAATCGTTAATATCGCAAGGCAAAACGGGATGCTGGATGAAAAAGACATCGAAGACATAAAAAAAGGAAAAATAAGGACCTATATCAGCGGGGGAAGCATAACCGATAAAAAACTAATCAGGGTTTGCAAGAACTTTTCGCTATTCTTTGAAATGATCCCGATTTTGCCCAATAAGATTTCCAGGATTATTCTTAAGCATTCCCTTTACAGATTCTTTTATATTTTTAACCCCGTTCTCGGATTGCCTGTCATGCTTATAAGCATGATCAAGTCCAGGGACAGGCGGGTGATAAATTATATGAAATATTATTTAATCAATTTCAAGAGAAACATCTATGAAAAATGACAAGATTAATAAGGTTCTATTGATAGTGCCTCCTTTCACTCTGCCCAGGGGGAAATTTAAAGTAAGCGTGCCTCCTCTGGGGTCGGCTTATATTGCCGCCGTGCTTGAAAAAGAAAATTATTCAGTTAAAATACTTGACGCTCCCATCGAGGGTTTCCATCAGGAGGTCAAGATAGATGCCAGAAGAGTCAGATACGGCCTGTCTTACGAACAGATAAAGGACGTCATTAAAGAATTTCAGCCGGACGTTGTGGGCGTGGCTCTTCATTCCGTCAGCCAATATGACAATTCATTGAATACCTGCAAGGCGATCAGAGAGGTTAATAAGGAAATAATAATAGTTTTGGGGGGCAGCGGCATATACCCCGAATATCTTGCCCGGCAAATATTGGAAAAAAATAAGGAGGCGGATTTTATTATCGTGGGCGAGGCCGAATATACCTTTAGGGATTTATTGGCGGTTCTGAACAAGCCCGAACCCGATTTTTCCAGCATAGACGGGCTTGCCTACAGAATAAATAATGAAATCAAAATAAATCCCAAAACGAGGTATATAGAAAATTTGGACGAACTGCCGTTTCCTGCAAGACATTTATTGCCCATCGAAAAGTATTTTAAAGTAAACGTCAACCAAAATCTTTCTAATTACAGAAGGAGCCTGCAGCTTGTCGCATCAAGGGGGTGCCCCCACAGATGCACTTTTTGCGCCACCACCATTTTTTGGGGCAACAGATACAGAAGGAGAAGCGCGGAAAATATCTTATCCGAGATCGACTATATGGTTAAAAAATATAAGATAAAAGAATTGCAGTTTACCGATGACAGTTTGACGGCCGATTATGATAATGCGAAAAGAGTTTTCGAACTTTTGAAAGAACGCAAATATAATTTAAAATGGTCTACTCCGAACGGCGTTAATGTCTGTACTTTGGACGAAAAATTATTGAGATTAATGAAAGAGAGCGGTTGCTATGAAATAAAATTGCCGATTGAAAGCGGCAACCAGGAAATATTAAATAAGGTAATTAAAAAACCAGTTAATCTGGAGCACGTAAAAAAGATTGTGGCGATAGCCAAAAAATTGGGGATAATTACCAACGGCTTTTTTGCGATAGGATTCCCCGGGGAGACGCTGGAAGACATTAAAAAAACATTCCGTTTCGTCAGGGAGATAAAAATTGACAGCATCACCCTTTCTATTTTCACCCCCCTGCCGGGCACGAAATTAATGGAAGAATGCCGGGAGAAAGGATACCTGGTAAAGGACTTCAGTTTCAAGGAATTCGAGTTTACGAGCGCCAATATCGAAACAGAGGAATTTTCTCAGAAAGATTTGGAAAAGATATACATCAAAGAGACGCTTCTACTGAATCTCAATTTTGTTCTCAGAAACCCCAAAATATTTTTACAAAGATACGGGTATTTCATTATTCACCACCCGGATATGGTTTTAAGTTACATGTTCAATTACCTCAACAGGATTATTAAAAAATCAAAAGATTGAGCAATTAAAAATGAGGGCCAATATAATTTTAATAAATCCTCAGATCGGGTTCTCGCCTCCGCTCGGCCTGCTTTATTTGGCGGCGGTTTTGGAACGGGCGGATCATAAGGTTGAAATTATTGAATTCGATTCTTATAATAATGAAAATTTTGATCCCGAAAAAGAGGGGCTGGTGAAAAAAATTATCGACAAAAAACCGGACATGGTTTGTATTGCCTGCATGACGGCCCATGTGAAAATTGTCAGGAAATTAATTTTATTCCTTAAAAAAACAAAAAAAGAGACGCCGCTTATAATCGGAGGACCGCATGCCACAGCCTTGCCCGAAGACATGCTGAACGCCGGAGCGGACATCGTCATTTTAGGTGAAGGCGAAGGCACTATTCTAAAAGTTATTGATTGCTACCAGGGCGAAATTAAAAAAGAGAGCATAGGCGGGATAGCCTACAGAGATTCGGGCAACAAAATCAGAATCAATGCCAAAACTAATTATGAGGATGTAAATAAAATACCGTTTCCGGCCTATCATCTGATTAATATGGACCGTTATTTGGCACGAAATTATTCTATCAGGGGTTATTGGCTGAGAAATGGTTGGGTATTTACTTCAAGGGGATGCCCGGGTAGGTGCACATTTTGCGCGAGTTACCTTACACATGGTTATAAAGTAAGAGAAAGGAATATTGATGATGTAATCGAGGAATTAAAGTTTTTAAGTGAAAAATATAAAATCGAAGGATTCGATATCTTAGACGATACTTTTACGGTAAAAACAGAGAGAGTTGTGGAATTTTGCGGGAAGTTAAGGGAATCGGGCTTGAACTTAAAATGGGGCTGTCAGGCCAGGGTAAATTTCTTTAACGAAACTCAGGCTGCGGCATTAAAAAAGGCGGGCTGCCTGCAGGTCGATTTTGGCGTAGAATCGGGTTCGCCGAGGGTTTTGAATTATCTTAAAAAGGGGATTACCGTAGAGCAAAGCAAAAAAGCTTTTAAAATTTGTCAAAAATATAAATTGAGATCACTGGCGACTTTCATGATCGGAACACCGCATGAAACCATGGAGGACGTTCAAAAAACAAAAGAACTGCTTAAAGAATTAAAGCCGGATTATATCGGTATTTTTTTTACAACTCCCTATCCGGGAACCGAACTTTATAAACAAACCCTTGAAAACAAGTGGTTGGACTTAAGGAGCGACGATTTGAGCTGGGAGAGCAACGCAACCCCCAAGTTTACCATGAATTTTACCCGCGAAGAATTGCACGGGATATACAACAGTTTGATAAAAGATAATTTTAAAAAGACGATAGCGGGGTATATCAGGCAGCCGTCTTTTTTATTCGATGTGATAAAATTCTCAATTTTGAATCCCTCGGACTTATTTAAATTGCTTATTTTACTTGGTACAGGAAAGAGGGAAAAACTTATCAATGCCCTGCGTGAGTTCAGGATAAAGGGAAAGTTTTAGCAATATGAAACTTAATAAAACAGACATAAAAATAAGCAGCGCCTTTTCAAAACTGGATGGGACTCGGATTCTTCATATATCCGATTTGCATCTTGCTGGGAGAAATAAGAGGATGGAGCGTTATTTCGAAAAATTAGGAAAGATTAAAAGTGATTTTGTCATGGTAACCGGCGATTTGATAGATAATGATGACGGGATCGAGTGGTGCTTAAAATATTTGAAAAAACTTTCTCCCCGGTTCGGCATCTGGGCTTGCCTTGGCAATCACGATAAATTTGGCCTGAGCATATTGCACACGCTTTTTTTTCATTTAATGGGCACGCTCAAGGAAAATAATTTTGAACTCCTCGGGCGCAGATTGAAAGAAAGCGGTATTCAGATTTTAATAAATGAAAAGAAAACCATAAATGTTAATTCGGTGCCATTAACGATTATCGGAGTGGATGCGCCATTCGGCCTTGATAGATGCAAAAATAAAAATATGTTTTCAAAAAAAATAACACCCCTAAGGGAGTTATTTTCAAATATTCCACCAAAGAACTATGTTGTCTTATTAAATCATGTGCCGGATTTGCTGAAAGAATTGGGCGATGTCAAGATAAACTTAGCGCTTTGCGGACATACGCACGGCGGCCAGATACGTTTGCCGTTTATCGGTCCCCTTGTCGCTTTTTCTTCTTTTCAGCGGGCATATAACAAAGGTTTATATAATTATAACGGTTATTATTTACACGTCAGCGGGGGATTGGGCGCAAGTAAAACAACGTCCATAAGATTATTTTGTCCCCCTGAAGCTACGATATTAACATTGAGAAGCTAAAAACTTTTATAAGATTTTATTATACTCAATAAGTGTTTTGTCTCAAGAAGCATGGTTGAAAAACCGTTACATCTGCTGTAACACAGATTGCAAAACCAAAATTTTCCGGTTGATTTTCTTGCCTCGTTGACCTCTTTGCTGAAATAGATGTCTTTTAAATTTCCCCGGGCCAGTCCCATTGTATAATTATCGCAAGGAAACCCCACGGCGCCATCCGGCTTGATCGATATGTTGGCGGTCAGGGCCTTGCAGCCGAAATTAGCCAAACTTCCCTTTTTGAGCATTTCAAGATAAATGTCGGGATTGGCGATCGTTTTTCCGTACATTTTTTTTAGCTTGGTGATGCTTTCAATAAACCAGTTTACGTTGGAAACAAGCTGCGTCTGTTCCTTCATCAGATCCGATTTTTGAGGATTTATGACGGTAGACGGAAGAGAAACTCCCACCATCGAAAAATCAATCTGGACTCCCAGTGATTTTGCAAGCTCTGTAAGATATATCAAATCTTTGAATTCCATCAAGTTGCTTACGGCCGTCACGATCATCGGTTTTTTTCCATAACCCTTTAATGTTTTTATTCCGTTAACAGCATTGTCAAAAGCTCCCGGGCGTCTTCTGATTTTATCGTGGATTTCTTTGGGACCGTCTATGCTGACCCTGATCATATCGGCCCCTAAAAGATTTTTTGCGGTCTCTGTAAGCGTTGAACCGTTTGTGCTGAAAAATACGGTCATCTTTCTTTTTTTGGCCTCGCTAATGAGGAGGGGCAAGTCTTTTCTTAAAGTCGGTTCTCCGCCGGAGAAATTCAGTATCCTGGTTCCAAGATCGCCGAGTTGCCGTATGATATCAATTGCCTCCGTGGTGTTTAATTCGGGGGATTTCTTTTTTAACGCTATATTTCTTTTGGGCATGCAAAATTGACAATCCATATTGCAATCATAAGTAATCTCCCATTGGCAAAAAATAGGCACGGGTTTTATGTATTTAGCCTTTAAAATAGCGGGAATCATCCGAAGCCCCGTATTCAATTTTGATAATAATATTTTAAACATCAGATTGTTTCATGAAACTGAATAATGCCAAAGCCTTGTTGAATAACTTCGGATATTCGGTCGGCTTCGTTTTCAAAAATCTTTTGATGATATAAGAAGGTCTGAAGTAAAATTGTTTATAGGCCAGCGCATGAAATTTTTCAAGCTCTTCTCTTGAAACCGTAGGAAGCTCAATAATCGGTTTCCCATATTTTTTAAAATTATTCCAATCATCCGACAAAAGATTTATGCCTTTGCCCTGTTTTGCCATGCTGTAAATTTCCGTACCCGGGAAGGGAACCATAATGGAAAACTGTGCAAAATCCAGGGGCAGCTTCTTTGAAAGATTAATGGTTTTTAAAATTGTTTCTTTAGTGTCGTAGGGGTGGCCTATAATAAAAAACCCGTGGACTTCTAAACCTACCTTTTTGGCAATTTTTACGGCCTTTTTAACCATATCTACAGTGATGCCCTTTTTTATTATTTTCAGAATCTCATCATCTCCGGACTCGATCCCGAATTTAATCAATCTGAATCCCGCCTCCTTCATTTTTCTTAAAAGCGCCTCCGAAACGGTGTTGACCCGGGTGTCGCAGGCCCACTTTATTTTCATTTTTCTTTTGATTATTTCGTTGCAGATTTCAATTACACGATCGGGATATAACGTAAACGTTTCATCCATTATCATAAATCCCCTGATTTCGTATTTTTTATATAAAAATTCAATCTCATCCACCACGTCCTTCACATTCCTTAATCTGTATTTCCCCCCGCCGATCAAATTGGAAGGGCAAAAAATACACTTAAACGGACAACCCCTGCCCGTAGCTATAATTACTGATTTTCCGAAGAAGGGATTGATATAATGATCAATGGGAATCAGGTCGTAGGTCGGCCAGGGGAGCCGGTCCAGATCCATATTGATTTCTCTCGGTTCGGTTTTGATCAGCTTGTTGTTTTCTTTATAAATTATTCCCTTGACCCCGCTTAAATCACCGCCCCTTAAGATTTCGGAGACCGTAAATTCACCCTCTCCCATGACGATGATGTCAAATTCAGCCAATTTAGCCGTTTCTTCCGGAAGGACGGTGGGGTGGGGCCCGCCCACGATGATTTTGATATTTTTATCGATACTTTTAATATAAGAGGCTATGGTTTGGCATTCTTTGATCAGGGGAGTTACGCAACTTAGGCCGACATAGCGCGGTTTTTCTGAAATAATTCTATCTTTAAGCTTTTGTTCCCACTCATCGCCGAATAATCTAAGATCCACGATATCGACAGAATATCCTTTTTTCCTGACAAAGCCGGCAATATAAGCTATTCCCAGAGGAAATAGGTCCGCGTCGATTTTTTTTACGTCTATTTTGCCAAAGGCCGCTACATCCGAAGGCGCCAATAATAAAATATCTAACATTGTTCAATTTTTTATTCTTTTAATAAATCAACGATTGTTTTTGCTAATTTTTGGGACATCCTGGCAGTATAGTGAACTTTGTCGACATAAAGAGGCTCTTTGATTCCTTCTTGGATGTCTGCAAGCCAGAAAAAATTATCTCCCAGCAATTCCTCTTCATATATTTCTGCCATCCGAGGATATCCGTAATCCATATAATTGTTAACGCCAAAATCCCTATTTTCCACGAAGAGATGATATTGCAGGTCGTATTTATAAGCCGGACTGGGCTGCCAGACAAAAATGGGTTTCGTCTTATAAGCTACCGCTACAGCCTCAATTATCTTTTTATTTTCAAGATAACGATTAATGATTTGGTCAATTACAGAGGAGTCGTTGTCTGTTGCTTGCTCGCTTAACTCTTCTTGCTTGATGATCAAATCTCCAAAAAATCGGGCAAGCCTGGTAATCGGAAGTTTTTTTATTTCCATTGAACTGTAAAATTTTAGAGCACTAAGGGGCTCTCCATTGAATTGTTGAAATTGTTCCAGATGTTTAGTAAAAAGCGGTTGGCTAAAATAAAAATCATTCATTCCATCAATAAATATAGCCAGATCAGGAATGTAGCCGGAAGTCAGCAATTGTTCAAAAAGAATCCTTTCCTGGGTAGAAAAGTAAGCGCCTCGGCCAAAATTATATACTGACACTCTCTCTTTCTTCAGTCGGGCGAGATAATCCTGTAAATAGGAAGCTATTGTTTGATCATCGGGCAATCCGTAGCCGAATGTTGTAGATCCGCCAAAAAGGAAGACATTGAAGTTTTCCGGATTGGGAGGCCACGGCCCCTGATTTTTTGTCAGCCTGAAGCCCGCTTCAGTTACGTTAACGTAGTTGCCGGAAGTGGGTTTTTCTTTAAATTGAGTAAAAGGTTCATAGAGGTACACATTACTCCAGCTTTCTCTTTGGATTTCCGCTATCTCCCGGGCGTTAAATCCTGGATAAACCTGTCCCAGGGCTGCCTCTCCGTATTTTTCAGCGATAACAGTCTTTTGTTTGAAGTAATTTTCTCTGATATTAATGCCGATGAAACCAAGAATATTGATTAATAAAAAAAGCAGGCCGATATTCAGCAACAATACGGCGGTAAATTTATAATAATTTATCAATTTTCTAAAATTGATTCTCATAACTCTTTTTGTCAAATTCAGCGGTTTTCCTTTTTTTCCAATAGGTGCCGGCCGCTTTATTTAATTTTAAATCCAGAAAATCTTTTCCGGTCATCTTTAACAAAAATCCAAGAGGTGTGAACAAAAAATAGAAAAGCAAAATTAAAACCAGTTTGGTGGTGCAAAAACCCAAGTAAGTTCCGATATAGGAAAAGAGGATAAAAAGGGGCTTAAGCAATGCCGGGGATATTAAGCTGGCTAAAAAAACAATTATTCCCCCAAAGTAAAAATAAAGGTACAATTCCCCGCCAAAAATTAATTGCATGGTTCCAATCAGGCAGAGAATAACCGCTAAACCGATTCCAAACTTTCGCTGCTCTTTTTTACTTTGAAGTTTTGATTCGTCCATTTTTTATTTAAGCATTAAAATTTCTTTTTGCCGATCATCAGAAAAAATCCTCCCTCCCGGCTCCCCGCAAACATTAATCGAAGCTGAACTAAAAAATGATCAAACCAATTCCCCGGCGAATTCGGCTTGAACAGTTTTTGCCGTTCGGGGATGCCGGCAAACGCTTTGGCTTTGGGGATGCTGTTGATAAACTCGAATCCATTTTCATCAAACCAATTCAGGATTTCTCCCAAGGCGTGTTTGGATTCGTGAGGGTTCTTATATTGGTCCATAAACCAGGTAGCTTTTCTGACCTCACCGATGTTTTTCTTTCTCAAACGAGGGTCTAAAAATTTAAAGCGGTTTCCCAAGACATTAAAGATGAAACGGCGGATGTCAGTAATAAATCTGCCGTATCGATTATAAAGACCGAGAATAATATAGCCATCTTTCTTGACCAGCTTGGCTATGGATTGAAATCCCAGCAGGGGATTATTGGTGTGGTGCAGAACCCCATTGCAGATAACAAGATGAAAACTCTCATTCTTAAAAATCGGTTTAAATAAGTTCATTTGATAAAAACCCACCCTTTTCAAATCGTTCTTTGCTTTAAAATCCTGGCCCAATTTCAGCGCACCGAGACACATATCGGTCCCAAAAACATATCTTTGGGAAGTCCCCAAAAAATTACTGAGCTGGCCCGTTCCGCAGCCCACTTCCAATACCTTTATATTAAAAGGAATTTGCTCGTTTAGCAATCGGGCGAAGATACTTGTCTGGGCTTTTTGGACAAGGCTTCCCGTATCCTCGAAATCTTCATAATTCGGGAAAGGCGTTTTTTCGTAAAATGATTTTATTTTATCAGTCACATCTTCCCTTGCCGGATCCCGTTCGTTCGGCCAAAAAAGAAGCGGAATACCGTCTTCAATGTAATAACGGTTGTGGCACCCTAAACATTCTATATCATTACCAATTACTCTTAATTCTCCCCCGCAGGCAGGACAAATAAAAATATCGGCGTGGTCAATCAAGTGTGTTAAATTTTTAGCTTGGTTCAAGCTGCTCATATTTTTAATCCAGTTCGAATTTTTCTTGCCAATCAATATCGTCGCGAAATTTTGATTGGTCCCGCTTATCCAATAAATAGTTACCCATCACCAAATAATCCATCTCGGTTCTCATAAAACATTTGTAAGCATCCAGGGGGGTGCAAACAATCGGCTCGCCCCTGACATTAAAAGAGGTATTAATAATAATCGGACAGCCGGTTAAATCCTGGAAAGCTTTTATTAATTTCCAGTATTTCGGATTAGTATTTTTATCTACGGTTTGGATTCTTGCCGAATAATCAAGGTGAGTGACGGCCGGAATTTTAGAACGGACCACATTTAATTTGTCGGGGCCGAACAGTTTTTCCTCTTCCTCGGTCATTTCTTTTCTTATTTCTTTCTTAATATAAGCCGTCAAAAGCATATAAGGACTCGGTCTGTTAATCTCAAAGAAGTTTGGGGCTTCTTCAACCAATACCGAAGGAGCAAAGGGTCTGAACGACTCCCGGAATTTAATCTTTAAATTCATTTTCTTCTGCATTTCAGGAGAGCGAGCGTCTCCTAAAATGCTTCGAGATCCCAAAGCCCGAGGGCCGAACTCCATCCTGCCCTGAAACCAGCCGATGACATTGCCTTCTTGTATTAATTTTGCTGTTTTTAAAATAATCTCTTCTTCTGACAATTTAGTATGGGGAACGTGGTATTTCTCCAGAAATTCTAAAATTTCTCGGTCGCTGAATGCCGGTCCCAAAAAAGAGCCCTTTTGAAAATCACTCTTTTCATCAGCTGCTCTTTCTTCTCCTGAATATTGATACCAGACCGCCAGCGCCGCGCCTAAAGCTCCGCCGGCGTCTCCGGAAGCGGGCTGAATCCAAATATCGTCAAAAATATTTTCTCTAAGAATTTTTCCGTTGGCCACGCAATTTAAGGCCACGCCGCCGGCCAAACAAAGGTTTTTTGCTCCGGTAATTTTTTTGGCATATTTGGCCATCCTTAACATGGCCATTTCGGTTACTTCCTGGAGAGAACGGGCTAAATCCATTTCTCGCTGAGTCAGAGGACCTTCTTGGTTCCGGGGAGGCCCGTCAAATAGTCGGTTGAATTTTTCATTAACCATGGTCGAGCCGGCGGCAAAATCAAAGTACGTCATATTTAACTTAAAAGAGCCGTCTTCCTTCAAATCAATTAAATTATCTAAGATAACCTGAACATATTTGGGCTGACCGTAGGGAGCTAAACCCATAACCTTATATTCAGCAGAATTGACCTTAAAGCCGGTGAAATAGGTAAAGGCAGAATAAAGCATACCCAAAGAATGAGGGAAGTTTATTTCTTCCAAGATCTCAATCTTGTTTTTTTCGCCTTGACCAATGCTGGTGGTGGCCCATTCTCCAACCGCATCGGCGGTAATAATTGCCGACTGGATAAAGGGCGAGGGATAAAAAGCAGAAGCAACATGGGAGAGATGATGTTCAGAGAACAAAATTTTACCAGTATAACCCCCGAGTTTATTTTGAATCAAGGCTCTCATCCAAATTTTCTGCTTTATCCATAAGGGTATTGCTTTAATGAAAGATCTGACGCCAAAGGGCGCGTAAGTTAAATAAGTCTCCAAGATCCTTTCAAACTTCAAAAAAGGTTTTTCGTAAAAAGCAACGTAATCTAAATCTTTGTGTTGAATTTTACCCTCTTTTAAGCAGTACTCGATAGCGCTTTTGGGAAAGTCAAAATCATGCCTTTTTCTGGTGAATCTTTCCTCTTGGCAGGCCGCGATAATTTCGCCGTCTCTAATCAAAACAGCAGCACTATCATGATAAAATGCTGAAATTCCAAGAATATTCATATTTTAGAATATGGTGTAAATAAACGGGGCTAAGGCCGAACCTTCAGCAAAAACAATCAAAGCACCGAATATTATTAAAAGAATCACCACTGGCATCAACCACCATTTTTTGCGAACCTTTAAAAAAATCCAGAGCTCTTTAATAATCGATAATTTAGAGATTTTATTTTCTTTTTCCCGCTTCTTTGAGATAAAAAACATGAGGGGTTGTTTTAAAATTAAAAATATTGATTAAAAAAACGTTCAAGTTGATTTAAGAATAGCCCGCTTTAGTGAATTTGTCAAAAATACCCTTAGCCATAAGTTTGCTAAAATCGGCAGAATATCATAATATTAAGCCATATGAAAATAACATTTTTAGCCATCGGGGCTGAAAATTTGGGCATAGAGGCGCTCTCGGCCGCATTAAAAGGGGCTAAGCATGAGGTGACTTTAGCTTACGACCCGTCATTATTCGATGACCTGGTTTATTATAAAATCCCTTTTTTGGCCAGATTGTTTAATGTTAAATCAAAGATAATAAAAAAAGTTGTTGCATCAAAACCGGACCTGATCGGCATTAATGTTTTTGTTGATAATTTCAAATGGGCCTGTTATATGGCGAGAGAAATTAAAAAAATAATTGATGTGCCGGTAATTTTCGGGGGCGTTTTTCCAACCGCCTGCCCGGAAAGAGTTTTAAAAGAAGATTGCGTTGACATGATTTGCCTGGGAGAGGGGGAAGAGCCCCTGCTTGAGCTTATAAGCTCGATGGAAAAGGGGGAGATGGATTATAATATTAAAAATCTTTGGTTTAAAAAAGACGGTAAAATCATCAAAAATGAAGCAAGAAACCTCCAGGATTTAGATAAGTTGCCGCTTTACGATAAAGCGCTTTTTGAGGGCGAAATCCCGGCGAAGAATTATTATTTGACCGTTACCCAAAAAGGCTGTCCTTTTAATTGCACTTATTGCGAGCACAATTTTTTAAGAAAATTTGATCAAGGCAAGGGTAAGCACTTGCGCAGAAGAAGCATTGATAACATTCTTGAAGAATTGAAAATAATGAAAGAGAGATATAAATTCAAGGAAATAGATTTCAAAGACAATGTTTTTACGGTAGATAAGCAATGGACTCTGGACTTTCTTAAAAGATACCAAAAAGAAATAAACCTCCCATTCAGAATTTTGAGCCATCCTTTATGCATCGACGAAGATATCGCCAAAGCCTTAAAAGAAGCGGGCGTTCATCGGATACAGCTTGGCATACAGTCGCTGAATCAAAAAACAAGAAATGAAGTTTTGAAGCGTTTTGAAACAGACGAACAGATTATGAAATGCTTCAGGGCATTGGATAAATATAAAGTTGATTATTCTGTAGACCATATTTTCGGTTTGCCCGGCGAGACCGAGGAAGATCTTATTACGGCCGCTAAGATTTACGCCAAACTTAAATCTTGTTCCAGGGTCACGGTTTTTTGGTTAACCTATTTTCCCAAAACAGATATGGTGGAAATTGCCCGGAAAGCCGGCTTAATAGGCGAAAAAGACATGGAAAGCATAGAAAACGGCCAGGAGCCCGCATATCAGTCGGAAGAGGGGTCTTTAAGAGATAAGAAATTAAAAGATACGTTTAAAAACTACCAGCTCCTTTTCAGAATAATACCCACTCTGCCGGAATTTGTCGTGAACTTCATTCTGGATCATAAGCTGCAGAGATATTTCAAGTATTTGCCGAGAAAATTCATGATACTTTTAGCAGACCACTACGTGTCTTTTGCCAGGCATGATTATGCGGCAATCCACTACCTCAGATATTATCTTTTTCAAATGAAAAAGGTGATGAAATTAAAAATTTTAAACCAAAAATATGGAGTTTATAGATAAAGCGCTGCTGGCAAAAAATTTAATATTGGCTAAATACTCCAAACCCAAGCCGATAGTCGTTCACATAAATATAACCAATAAGTGCAATCTCAAGTGCAAATATTGCTATGGTTCTTATCCGGATAAACAAACGGATAAAGAGATACCCACAGAAAAATGGATTGATTTAATCAGTCAATTAAGGAGCTTCGGCACAAAAAGAATTAACATCGGCGGCGGCGAGCCTCTGGTCAGGAAAGATATCGGGAAGATTCTGGATCATATGAAAAAGAATCATATTCTGACCAACATGAATACCAACGGCCACCTTGTTAAAGATATGATGGATGTTGTCAAAAAATTGACCACCGTCTGTATCAGCATAGACGGCGATGAAAAGATTCACGACGAGAGAAAGGGAACAGGCTCTTATAAGAAAGTCATCGAAGCCATCAGGGCCGCCAAAGAGAACAAAGTGGCGGTACACATCAGCACCATGATATCTAGAGATAATATCCGCGCCATTCCGTCTGTTCTGGAAGTGGCGAAAAAATACGGATGTATGGCAGAATTTTTATTGCCCTTTCTGCAGAGTGATTCCTCCCTTTTGCCGTCTCCTGAAGATATCAGATCTTTGTTTAATGATCTGATCAAATATAAAAAACAGGGTTATCCCATCTCAATGTCTTATTCGGCTATTAATTATGTGCTTCAATGGCCGGATTATAAAAAGCTTTATACTGAAGCAACCCAAAAATTGAGTCCCGCTCATATTCCCTGCTTTGCGGGAAAATTTATGTGCATCATAGATTATGACGGATCTGTTTATCCTTGTTCTTCTTTGGTAAGCAACCCCATATTCACACCGTTAAATTTTCTGGAAGCGGGATTTAAGAAAGCATTTGAAAATACCCTGAACCATCGATGTCAGAGTTGTTATTCTTTTACGTCGTTCAATGATTATAATATGATGCTGAGCGGAGATTTCAAAACAATACTGAATTATGTCGGAAACAGCTTTGTGGAAAAGAAATTCAAAAAATTGTGAAATATCAAGTAGCCATAGGTAAATACCCCGACCTTAAGGGTGTTCTGGATAAAATCGGGGGTTTGGGAAATTTTATAAAAAAGAATGAGAGGGTTTTTATCAAACCCAACATCTGCGCTCCGAGATCGAGCGATACGGGCGCGGTGACGAGCCCCGGGTTGATAGAAGAATTAATTGTCTTATTGAAAGAAATAACCCAAAATATTCAGATCGGGGATTCTTCAATCTCTGAGTTCAGGGGATTAGAAGCAATAAAGGTTTCCGGTATTTATGATGTTGCGGTTAAACACGGTGTTGAAGTGATAGACCTGACCGCTGCCCCGAAAGCTGAGAGAGGCCCCTTCATAATCTCAAAACCGATATTAGATGCCGATAAAATAATCAATGTTCCTGTTTTGAAAACACATGAGGTGACCGGCGTGACTATTTCTTTGAAAAATATGATGGGGATTATCCCGGGACACTTAAAGACGGATTTGCATAAAATAGGTTTAGCGGATAGTCTGGTTAGACTGGCGCAAATCATAAAACCGCATTTGAATATTGTCGATGCCGGTGTCTGCCAGGAGGGAAGAGGGCCTCTCAACGGAACTCCGAAAAATCTTGGGTTGCTCGTTGCCGGCGATAATCAGGTGGCGGTTGATGCTGTTTGTTGCAAAATTATGGGAATAAGTCCGCGGATGATACAGCACATAAGATTGGCTGAAAAAGCCGGTTTAGGTTCGACAGATGATATTGATATCGCCGGTTTTAAGGAAGAATATGTCGATAAGTTTAACCTGCCCATAACATACAAAAATTGGATTTTGAGATTCGGCATGCAGCTTTCAGATAGCGGATTCAAGAGATTTATTGAGAAAAATAACAAAATCGAGATAAATTCGAATAAATGTTCAAGGTGCGGTCTTTGCGTCAAAACTTGTCCAGTCGGAGCCATGACCATGACCACAAGCGGCCCGGCGGTGGATTACAAAAAATGTATTTTCTGCTTATGCTGTTACGAAACCTGTTTGCCTGACGCGATAAAAATAAAAGAACCTTTGGGATGGCTTCTCAATTTTATAAGAAAAATAGGAGGATTTAACTAAAAAACATTTTTATGAGCCCCGTTAGAAGTTTTTGGCAGAAAAAATTAGAGAAATTTTTTCTGTTTACTGATGACGGGGAAAATATCATTAAAATAAGTTTGTCTGAAATTAGCCTTTGGCTATATAACGACAACTTCTAACGGGGTGAGAGTCGCTTTGTTTGACTACAGTTTATTTTACGAATCTCTGGGCTTGGCTAATTTGATGGGCGCTTTGAAAGCCAAGAACATTGATTATAAGTTGTTTATTATTTCCGAAGAGAAAGATATTGTAGAGAGCGTTAGGCAATTCAATCCCGACTTGCTTAGTTTTTCAGTCTGTACGGGCATACATCATGTCAGTTTCGGACTGGCCAGATATCTTCGCAAGTATGTGCGCGTTCTCACCGTATTTGGCGGGCCGCACGTCACCTTATTCCCGGAGGAAAGCATTAAAGAAGATTGCGTTGATATCATCTGCCGGGGAGACGGGGAGGAGGCTTTAATTGAGCTCCTGGAAGCCATTGAAAATAAAAAGGATTATTCCCAAATTAAGAATCTCTGGGTAAAAAAAGACGGCGAGATTTTCAGGAACGAAATCAGGCCGCTTGTAGAGAATTTGGATTCTCTTCCCTTGCCCGACAGGTCGCAGTATTTGAAATATCCCATTATCAGAGATTTGCCATTGAAAAGATTCATTACCGGATACGGCTGCCCGTTCCAATGCAGTTTTTGCTACAATGCCATGTTCTTAAAGGAGGTGTATAAAGGAAAGGGGAACTATTTGAGAAAAAAAAGCGTCGACAGGGTTTTTCTGGAAATAAAAGAGGTTCAGAAGATTTCTACGGTTAAAAGAATTCATTTTCACGATGATAATTTTAATTTTTACCAAGAGTGGTTCAAAGAATTTTGCGAACGTTACCCTAAAGAAATAGGAATTCCGTGGTCTTGTACTGTGAGGGTGGATAATATGCTTAATGAAGAAGTGGTAAAAATGATGAAAACGGCGGGTTGCGTCGGAGTAACCTACGGTTTGGAAACGCATAACGAAAACGTACGCAATAAGATTTTGAACAAGCATTTAAAGAATGAAGACTTTGAAAAAGCTTCCAAACTGTTTAAAAAATATAAGATAAAACACATTGCCGCCATAATGTTAAATTTGCCCGGAGAAACCATTAAAGACGCCTTTGCAACGCTGCATTTTGCCAGAAAATTAAAGAGCGATATTGTCAGAACCGCTCTTTACAATATGGCTAAAAAACAACCCATCATAGATTGGCTGATAGAAAATAATTATATCGATCGTGCTCCCGAAATAGACAATTTTAATCCCACCAGACTGGAAGACGTGGCGATTCATTCCCCCGATATGGAAAGAATAATCAGATTATCGGCATTTTTTAATGTAATGCTTAAATTTCCTTTTTTGGAAAGCTTTTTCAGGTTTTTATCCTTTTTCCCCATCGGAAGGTTCGGCAGGGGCAGAATGTACGACAGCTACCTGGAGATGAGGTTTATGGGCGTTCCTCCTCTGCAGGGGTTCAGATATTTTCTGAAAGTAAAACAGGGATTTAAAGCTTTTCAAAATTTAAGGTAAAAGTATGCCAGAAACAGAACGTCAAAAAAGAATGATCGATTCTTACGATCAATTATATAAGGGAAAAAATTTCCACCAAATTTGGGAAGGCGAGATCAGCTTGAGCTATAAGGTGCCCAAATACGCATCTTTATTCGCCGAATATTTTCGGGATAAAAACCTCACCATTTTAGAGGTGGGAGCCGGTGACGGTTATCTGACCAAATTGATTATGGAAAAATTAAACTGCAGAAAATATGTTGCCACTGAAATATCGGACGAAGGAGTCAGAAGGCTGAAAGAAAAAGGCATTGAAGCATTTAAGATGGATGCCGAAAAATTAGAATTTGAAGATAATTCTTTTGATGTTGTCTGCTGTTTTGATACCATGCATCACGCCTATGATCCCAGCAAAATGGCCTCAGAGATGATAAGGGTGGCCAGGAAGGAGGTTTTTTTGATTGAGGCCAACGGCTCATGCTTAATCAGGAAGTTGCTTGAAAAAACCCGCAGGTATAAAACGGTGCACGAGTCATCTTATACGCCAAAACAGTATGCTTCTTTCTTTACCCGCCCCGAAATAAGAAAGATTTATTTTAAGCCGTTTTTGGCCGTTTTTCCCTTCACCCCGCTCATTTTGAAAAAACCGGCTATCTGGATAAGCGAAATTATGGAGCGCTTGCCCATATTAAAATGGCAGTGTTCATCAGTTTTAATATCGGTGGAAAAATATGTTAAATAAAAAGAAAATTTTCATTACCGGCGGCGCCGGTTTTATAGGGACTAACTTGGTCAAAAGACTGGGCGGGCAAAACCAGATCACCATCTATGATAAAAAAAATGGCGATGATCTGCTTGATTTTGCCAAGCTGAAAAGATTAATAAAGAATCACGATTTTGTTTTTCATTTGGCCGCAAATCCCGATATTGCCAAGAGCGAAAAAGATCCTCGACTTGATTTAGACCAGGGTATTTTGACTACCTTTAATGTTTTGGAGGCGATGAGATGCTGCTCTATAAAAAATATCGCTTACACCTCAGGCAGCGGTGTTTATGGCGACCAGGGATCAAAATATACTCCCGAGAGTTTCGGACCATTGCTGCCGTCTTCAATGTACGGCGCCAGCAAGCTGGCATCCGAGGGTTTGATTTCCTCCTTTTGCCATCTTTATGATATGAAAAGCTGGATTTTCCGGCCGGCTAACATTGTGGGCAAATTCCAAACCCACGGCGTCGGCTACGATTTTGTCAGAAAATTAAACAAGAATCCCAGAGAATTGGTCATTTTGGGCGACGGCAGCCAAAGCAAATCCTATCTTTATATCGACGATTTGATCGATGCCGTAATTTTGGCGATTGAAAAATCAAACGATAAGGTTAATTTATTTAATTTAGCGTCAGACAGCTTTGTTGATGTTAAAACCATCGCTGAAATAACTATTGAGGAAATGGGTTTAAAAAATGTCGCGCTTCATTTTGGCTCAAGTCCCAGGGGCTGGAAAGGCGATGTGCCCAAGGTCAGAATAGACGCTAAGAAAATAAAGAGTCTGGGCTGGAAAGCAAAATTAAACTCCAAAGAAGCCATCAGAAAATCAATCCAAGACCTGTTAGTAAATAAATAAAAAGCCGGACTAAAAGAAGTCCGGCTATGGTGGGCAAATCTTTGATTTGTCCATTTTTGATCATTTCAATCGCCTCGGAAATACTAATCTCAACAACTTCAATTTCTTTAGCTTCTTGGGACAATCTTCCTCTTTTTATTTTTTGAAGATCTTGAGCTAAAAATAAGTGGCAGGCACAGCCAGTAAAACGAGAGGTATCCTGGCTGAAATTAGATATTTCTGACAAATTATCAGTCTTATAACCGGTTTCCTCCAACAATTCCCTTTTGCCAGCGGCCGCGGCGGTTTCTTGGGTTTCTATCAAACCAGCCGGCAATTCAATTGAAACTTCACCAAACCCAGGACGATAATGTTTGATTAAAACTATTTTTTTCTCATTTGTGATAGCGGCGATATGGACAGAAGGCGTTTTTTCTATCAAATAATAATCTTTGATAACCATACCATCGGGCAGACGGAAATCTTTCTTAAAGAGTTTGAAAAACGGCGTTCCTATGATTAGTTCGGAAATCAACTCTTGCCATTTTTTATTTATCACTAACTCAATTCCTCCCCATTTTTAATTTACTCAGCATAATTTAACACTTTACCACACCCGCGTCAAGGTGCTGCCCAGTCACAAGGTATTGTTAAAAAACAAGTGTTATATTAAGGTAAAACTATGATTATCGTTAGAGTGCCATTAAGAATACCGATCGGCGGGGGAGGAACCGACCTGCCTTCTTATTATTCTCAATTCGGCGGAGAGTGGATTTCGGCCGCAATTGATAAATATATTTACATCGTCGTCAATAAAAGGTTCGACGATTCTTTAAGAATAAGTTATTCCAAAACCGAGGAAGTGGGAACCCCCGCAGAGGTTCAGCATCCGATCGTCAGAGAGGCTCTCAAGCTGTTGGGGATAAAAGGAGGCATAGAGATTGTTTCTGTTGCCGATGTCCCCTCTAATACCGGTCTGGGAACGTCGGGAAGCTTTACGATCGCTTTGCTTACCGCCCTCCACGCATTTTTGGGCAATGATATCCCGCCTCGGAAACAAATCGCCGAACAGGCCTGCCACATCGCCATGAATCTGCTTCAGGAGCCCTCGGGCAAGCAAGATGAATATATCGCGGCTTTTGGGGGCATTGCCTCTTTTTCAGCCGATAAAAATGGCGAGGTGTCAGTAACGCCGCTCTACCCCCAATTTTTTTCACCCGAAGTCGTCAGAAACCTGGAGAACGATCTTCTGATGTTTTATACCGGAATCAGAAGGAAATCCGGTCCGGTCTTGAAAACCCAAGGGCAAGCTGTCGAAAATCTTCACCGGGTTAAAGAAATCGGCAGAGAAATTAAAGAGGCCTTAATCAGCGGTAAATTATCCCAATTTGGCGCATTATTAGACCTTCATTGGCAGGAGAAAATAAAAAGAACCGGAACTTCTGATCCCCAAATTAATCGCTGGTATGAAATTGCCAAAGAAAACGGAGCTCTCGGCGGAAAATTAATGGGAGCGGGCGGAGGCGGTTTTTTCTTATTCTATTGTGAAGGCCAGAAAGATGGATTGAGAAAAGCCATGGCAGAGCAGGGCCTGAAAGAAACCCCTTTTCGTTTTGATTTTGAGGGAGTAAAAGTTATTGCCAATTTTATTTGAATGTTGTATTGTAATATATTATGGATGAAGTTATAAAAAACTATTTCTCCGAGCTGGAGAGAATCATCAAAGAACTTGATAAAGAGAAAATCAACGAAATTGTTGAGCTTCTTTTTACGGCCTGGAAAAATGAACGGATTGTTTATATTATGGGTTGCGGGGGCTCGGCTTCAACGGCCACTCATTTTACCTGCGATCTGGCCAAATCCACGATTGTTCCCGGTAAAAAGGGGTTAAAAACCATATCATTGGTTGATAATATTCCCCTGGTTTCTGCCTGGACCAATGACGGCGGCTGGGGCAGCGTGTTTAAGGGGCAATTACAAAATTGGCTGGGTCAGGGAGATGTTTTGGTCGGTTTTTCGGTTCATGGAGGATCAGGAGCAGGTGAAGCGGGCCCATGGTCGCAAAATCTGGTTCAGGCGATGGCCTTTGCCAAAGAAAAAGGAGCCAAGATAATCGGTTTTAGCGGTTTTGAGGGAGGTAAAATGAAAGAGATGAGCGATGTTTGCATTACCGTCCCGATTAATTCTGAACCATTTGGGACGCCTCTGGTGGAATCTTTCCACCCCGCCCTGCATCATTTAATTTGCCTGATGTTAAAAAAGAGAATATCGGAAATAAATATGGTGAAAAAGATAGAGGAATTAAAGGTTAAAATTTTTGCTGACGGGGCCAATAAGCAAACTATGCTGGAATTTAATCGAAACTCTCTGGTTAAGGGTTTTACAACCAACCCCTCGTTAATGAAAGAGGCCGGAGTGGTTGATTATCAGGTTTTCGCCAAAGAAATATTGCAGGAAATAAAAGATAAACCGGTTTCTCTTGAAGTTTTTTCCGATGATTTTTCGGAAATGGCGAGGCAAGCCAGAATAATCAACGGATTGGGAAAGAATATTTATGTTAAAATTCCCGTTTCAAACACCAGAGGTGAATCGTCTTTCGATTTGATTAAAGAACTTTCCGGGCAGGGAATAAAAATAAACGTTACGGCCATTTTCGATCTGGACCAGGTAAAACATATTGCCCCTGCTTTTTCTCCGAATACCCCGGGCATTGTTTCGGTTTTTGCCGGCAGAATCGCTGATACGGGTTGCGACCCCATGCCCATTATGAAAGCATCCAAGGAATTCTTAAGCGCTTTTAAAAATTTGGAACTTTTATGGGCGAGCCCGCGCCAAGTCTTTGATATTTTTCAGGCCGATGAAGCGGGTTGCGACATTATTACCGTTCTGCCCGATTTCTTGAGAAAATTGGACAGGATCGGGAAAGGTTTGAAAGATTATTCTCTGGAAACCGTTAAAATGTTCTACGACGCCGCCCGAAACCAAGAATATAAACTTTAGCATGAAAGCATTAATTTTGGCCGGAGGGAGGGGTGAAAGAATGGGGAAAATAACCGAAAGTCTTCCCAAGCCGATGTTAAAAATCGGCGGGTTTCCCATCTTAGAGCATCAAATAAACCTCTTGAAAAGATATGGCCTCAAAGAGGTCATTATTTTAACGCATTATTTTTCTGAAGTTATTGAAAATTATTTTCGGGACGGCAAGGAGTGGGGAGTGAAAATCAGTTACTGGCAAGAAAAGAAACCCCTGGGAACCACCGGCGGCATCAAAGAAATAGCCGATAAGTTAAAAGACGATTTTCTGGTAATTTACGGAGATAAAATGCTGGATATGGACTTGGCAAGGGTTATTGCTTTTCATAAAAACAAAAAAAGCGCCTGTACGCTGGTATTGCACCAGACTTCGCATTTAGAAGACAGCGATTTGGTGGAAATTGACGGAGAACAGAAAATTATCGCTTTCCATCCCAAACCCCATTCTCCCGATCGATATTTCAGGAATTTGGTCAATACCGCCGTCTATATTATGTCGCCTAAGATTTTACGGCATATCAGGCAAGGGGTAAAAGCGGATTTCGGTAAAGACATTTTCCCCAAAATTGTTAAAAAAGAGAATCTTTACGGGTATCTTTCGGCCGAATACATTAAAGACATAGGAACACCGGCCAGATTGGCCCAGGCCCGAAAGGATTACGAAAAGGGCAAGGTTGGCAGATTAAACAAAAAAAACAGAAGAAGGGCCATTTTTTTAGACAGAGACGGGGTCATTAATAAATACGTTGAAGAGCTTATCAAGCCCGAAGATTTCGGATTGCTTCCCGGAGCGGCCGGAGCTGTTAAAAAAATAAACGACTCGGAATTTTTAGCCATTGTCATCAGCAATCAACCGGTAGTGGCCAAAAAACTTTGCTCCATTCGCGATATCGAAGAAATCCATAAAAAAATGGAAACCCTTTTAGCTAAGAATCAGGCCAAATTAGATGCCATTTATTACTGTCCCCATCACCCCGATTACGATATTAAATGCAGCTGTCGTAAACCGGAAATCGGCCTGGTGAAAAAAGCCGTGGAAGAGTTTAATATCGATTTGAAAAATTCCTATCTGGTCGGCGATTCTTTCAGGGATATTCTTTGTGCCAAAAAAGCCGGTTTAACCAGTATTTGCGTTAAAACCGGTCACGGTTGCCGGGGCATTGATGTCAAACCGGACTATCTTTTCAATAACCTCGGTCACGCCGTTGATTTTATAACCAATTATAAAAAAACCGTTAAATGATAGCTCTCATTCTTTTAAAACTATTCTTGTTTTGTTCAATATTGTTCGTTTTCGGCTGGCAATTAGCGAGATTCATCCTCAATGAAAAAAGAATTGAGGCTCTGATCCCACTGGCAGCCATATTGGGTTTTAGTATTTATCTCTTTTTCCTCAATGTTTTCTCCTATTTCATTGATATTACGGTCAACTTTTATTTGCTTTGCGTCATTTTTATATTTTTGAGCTGGCTGCTTTCCCGCGTAAACCGTAAGAAGGGAAAAACAGAATGGGGGATCGGGAAAAAATGGAGAATAATTTTATTTGGTACAGCCGCCTTAATTATAGTTTGTGTCGGGATAGCCGGGATGCGGTATATTTCATCAGACGAAACGGGTTCTCCTCTTCCCATGGCCGCTACTATTGCTGAAGGAAATTTTCCGGTGAAAGAGGTGTCTGCGCCGAATTTCCTCTCCCAATATCACTATGGTTACGTTCTACTTTCAGCAGCCGTTTCTAAAATTACCAATTTGCCGGTTTGGTTTTGCTACGATTTTCAGAACGCCATTTTTATGGGGCTCGTATTTTTGCTTGGTTTTCTGCTGATAAGGGATTTTTGTAAAGATAATTTCAGGGCCTATCTCGCCTCTTTGATAATGGTTTTGGGAGGCAACTTAAACTTCCTTTACGGAACGGAGGGCTTATCCTCCCTATACCAAAAATATATTCTTCACCTGCCGGTTGAAGCGCCGTTCAAATTTTTAAACGATATGATATTTGGCGGGGTTATGCGCGGCGTTCTCGTCCTGCCGCTTTTTCAGCTTGCCTGGGTAATGCTCGGTTTTGCTTTAACCATCACGGTCAGTTATTTATATTTTAAGGCGATCAATGATGAAAAAAATTGGTTCAAAATTTCCTGCCTTGCCGGCATAATATTTTCTTTCTTAGCTTTAAGCGCCGAGATATTTTTCGGTGTCTTTTGCGCAGTTTTTTTGATTTACCCGTTGATTTTTGCCTTTCTGAAAAAAGACTGGAGAAAGGGCAGATTTTACCTGAAAATTTCTCTTTTAATATTATTTTTAGGAATTACCATCGCTTCTTTTCAGGGAGGGGTTTTAACCCAAAGCGTCAAACAAACCTTTTTCGGTTCAGTTCTGCCGATGGAGCGCTCTCTTTCGATTACCCCGGAATACCTTTTAAGTGGGGTAATATTTATTGAGGAAAATGTTTTTATTCCAATTTTCAGTTCGAACGTTTTTTTGGGATGGGGGTGGCTGATAATTTTTATTATCCCGGCTACCTTTTATGTTCTTAAAAAATATTTTCAACAGGGGCTATTCCTGATATTGCTTGTCTTTGTTTCTTTTTTCCTTCCGCTGGTGGTGACGGCCGGCGCCTCTTCGCAGGGCGACTTTATGCGCCTTCACTTTTTGACCTCAATTTTTTGGAATTTGATTTTCGGTTTATTTTTAGGGTGGTTGCTTTTGTCCCGCCCCTTCTTTTCAGGTAAAGGGGCGGGATGGCAAAAATTACTGATAATTATTTTGATTTTGGGCGTGATTTTCCAGGGGTTATTATATTTGGTCGTGTCCCCGGTTTTTCCTCAGCTGGAAAGAGGCCATCCTCTTTTAGAGGAGCCGGCTAAGCCCAGCCGGATAGAGCTTGAAGTATTTGATTGGGTTCGAGAGCATACCACCATTAAAGATTGTTTTTTAACTTTTGGAGAAGAGTCGATTCTTTGGCATAATTCAAGATTCATTATTTATACCGGCAGGTTTGCTCCCGGCTTTTTTTATGGCATAGGCGCGCAGTTTCCCAAACTCCATCGCGGCATAGAAAAACGCATCCCGGAAACAATTTGGTATGAAAAAGTTTTAAAAGAATGCCCGGCCGACGGCTTAGAAGCCTTAAACTATCGTTATTTATACGTTAACGAGTATTGGCCACAGGGCCTGGAAGAAAAATGTCTGGCCAATAACGATTTGACGCTCAAATTAGAGGCTTCGGATGGAAATCAGTTTGCCAGAATTTATGAGGTCGGCCTCCCCGGCCAGCCCCGATAAATATATGAAGATTTTTATTTTAAACCCTTCTATTTACGGAAAAAAGAAGTCTCTCATGGGGGTCAGAAAAAGACAGCCCTTGAGCTTGGCTTATATTGCCAGCCTCTTAAGAGACGAACACGAGATCGTCTTTTTAGATGCTAATGCTTTAGATTATAATACAGAGGAGACGGTGAAAAAAATCAAGGAAGTTCGTCCCGATATTTTGATTTTAACTTCGAGTCCCGTAGACAGGTGGGAATGCCCGAACTCTCATATTGACTCTGTTTTTGAAATCATTGATAATGCACAAATCGGAAATACTGTTTTAATCGGTTCTCACGGGAGTGCCACTCCGGATTGGCTATTCGGAAAATGCCGTGTTAAATTTATTGTCAGGGGAGAGCCGGAATTGATTGTGACGGATTTGGTCGTGGCTCTTCGGGATAAAAAAGATTTAAGAAAGGTTTCGGGCATATCTTTCCGCGAAAATAATAAGATTTTTCACAATTCTCTCGCTCCCAGAATTGAGAACCTGGATTCTTTACCTTTCCCGGCGTATGATTTATTGCCCATGGATAAATATTCGTATACCCATTCAGACTTACCCCAGCCCTTCAGTATTATGTTCACTTCGCGGGGATGTCCCTTCAGCTGCATTTTTTGTCTGAAAATAATGATGCCCGGAAAATACATTGTAAGAACCCCGGAAAACATCATCGAAGAAATAAAATATTTAATTGATAGGTTCGGAATCAGGTCTGTTTTTTTTCAGGATTGGGAATTTCTGATTGATAAAGAAAGGGTAAGAAAAATTTGCGGGCTGATTTTAAAGAATAACTTGAAGTTTGAATGGGGATGCAATGCCCGGCTTAGCGATATTGAAGAAGAATTGGTCGCGATGATGAAGAAGGCCGGCTGCTGTAGAATCAATATCGGTCTTGAGTCGGGGTCCCAAAAGATATTAAATCAGGCCAA
The DNA here is from genome assembly GCA_043813805.1 of Candidatus Nealsoniibacteriota bacterium. Classification (GTDB taxonomy): domain Bacteria; phylum Patescibacteriota; class Minisyncoccia; order Minisyncoccales; family MHMH01; genus 2-02-FULL-43-13. The sequence continues at coordinate 47,346 of JBDRKR010000020.1, forward strand.
AAAAGGGATTAACGTTCAAGATTTGGAGAGGGTGGTAAAAATTCTCCGCGAGAATCAGGTTCATTTCGGCGCTTACGGTCTTTTGAATCTTCCCGGAGAGACAAGTGCTACAATTAAAGAAACAGCAGAGCTGTTCGAGAAGAATGAAATTCAGGCTATAAATTTTAATCTGGCCATTCCGTATTTCGGCACCGAATTGTTTGAAAAACTGCGGAAAAACCCAAAAAATCAGGAATTTAACTGGGAAAATATTGAAGATTTTGCCGGCAGAGTGGAGGCCGAGCTTTCTCCATTTTGGGCCAGATTTTATTTAAGGCATTTTAAATTCAGAAGCCGCTTCGGCAGATTTTATTTTTTAAACCCGAGATTTTACCAAAAAATCATCAGTCGTTTAATTCAATGAAAATTTTAGCCTATTTTAATAATTTCTTCTGGCTTTTTTCCACCTATTTGCTGGCTCCCTATTTGTATTTCCGGATTTTTTTGAGGAAGAGGAAGAACGCTCCTCTTAAAATTCTGGCTATCCATACGGGTAAGATCGGGGATCTGGTTTGCGCCACGTCCGTTTTCAGAGAAATCAAAAAGAAATTTCCCTCCTCGTTGGTTACCGTAATCGTTATTTCCAAAAGCAGGGACATTCTGAGAAACAACCCGCATTTGGACGAGATTATATCAATCAACGATTACAAAACAATACGGGACAGATTCAGACTGTTGAGCAAATTGAGAAAAGAGAAATACGACTGGGCTTTTAATTTTTTGCCGGGTTCTTTTCACAATATAATTTCTTTTTGGTCTTTGGTTCCCGACAGAGCGGCCACTCTTTATCGGTATTCGGGAGAAATTGTCGGGCTGCTTTCTGTTTTCAATAACCACAGATTGGAGTTTAAAAGGCATACTTCCCTTGAAAAACATTACGCCAATTTATTGGAATTAATCGGGATAAAAGAATTTTCACCAAAAACGGAAATTTTTATCCGGCCGGAGGAAGAAAAAAAGGCTTCAAGTTTTCTGAAAGAGAACAATGTAACCGCTGATGATTTTTTAATCGGCATCAGTGCCACCGCCGGCATTAAGTTTAAAGAATGGGAACATGACAAATTCGCCGTTTTGGCCGATCAATTAACAGCGAAAATAAAAGCCAAGGTGATTTTTGTGGGGTCTCCGGATGACCGGCCTGCTATTGAAAAAATTCAAAAAATGATGAAAAATAACAGTATCAATGCCGCCGGAGCTTTCAAACTGCAGGAACTGGCGGCTTTAATGAGAAATTTGAAATTATTCGTCAGCGTGGATTGCGGCCCCTTGTATGTGGCCGATGCCGCCGGCGTCCCTTCGGTGGTGATTGCAGGCTCTGTTGATATGCGAGAACAGCATCCTCTTAATAGTATTTACAGAGTAGTTCAGAAAGATATTTATTGCTTCCCGTGCTCATTTACGCCTTTTCCCGCGCGGGTCTGCAAAGAAGGGCACTTGAGGTGCTTGAAAGAAATCACACCCGAAGAAGTTCTTGATTCGGTTGTGAAATTAATCAACGAGGAAAAATTATGAAATTTTTTGTTACCGGAGGCAGGGGATTCGTCGGCTTGAATTTAGTCGGGGAATTAAGAAAAAATCCCAAAAACAAGGTGTTGGTTTACGACAAAGACGTCTGCCGGAAAATCAAGCTGAAAAACGACTTTGACGTCATTTATCATTTAGCGGCCAATACCGACACCCGTTATCCCGACGATGTTGATATGTACAGAAACAATATCGCGGGGTTTCTTAATATTCTGGATTTCGCCCTTAAAGGGAAGTCTAAGCTTGTTTACGCTTCCAGCGCCGCCATTTACGGTGATTATCAAAAAACCGCTTACGCCAATTCCAAGGAATTGGTTGATGAAATCGCCAAGTTTTTCTTTAACAGGCTTTCGATCGTCGGTTTAAGGTTTTTCAACGTTTACGGCCCCCATGAAAAACAAAAGGGCAAAATGGCCAGCATGGTCACCAATTGGGCTTTGCAACTGAAAAGCGGCAAAAATCCCAAAGTTTTTAAGGAGGAGCGGCAGAGCAAGAGGGATTTTGTTTACGTTAAAGATATCGTTAAGGCGCTTCAAACCGCCATAAAAACAAAGAACGGCATTTATGACGCGGGAACCGGCAACCCCAGGACTTTTGATGACGTGTTGAAATCGGTTGAGGACAACTTGGGTATTAAAAAAGAACCCATTTATATTTCCAATCCCTACAAGGGCAGGTATCAAAGATTTACCAAGGCTAAGCTGGGCTGGGGTTTTAAGCCGGATTACTCTTTAGAAGAGGGCGTTAAGGATTATCTAACCAATTACTTTCCCCGTTAAACTCATATTTTGACGGTTGTTGACGGGCTGTTGACGTCAGACGTAAACAGTCCTTTTATTATTTTCTATAATAGTTCAAATGAAAGAGGCTAAACCTCTTTCATTTCTGTTGGGGGCTTGATTTTATATAGAAAAACTGTTATTATGCGCCATTAACAATTTAATAAGGCAATAAAGAGGAGGTTATCGGAATGCAGAAAAGCGAATTGACTTTTGATGTGATTAAGGCGTTGAAAGAGGTCTCAGCTAAGTTTCAACCAGATTTATTTCAGGTGGTAAAAAAAGAGCTCTCGGTCAGCGATTTGAAACTGTTAGATTACGTCTTTACCACCTATTATCCGGAGGGCAATACGAAGGGCCGCTGGTATGATTCCTACCATGTTTTACTATCAACTCATTTTGCAGTTCAATTGGAAAGGACCAACGACTTAGTTTCGCCTTTGATTATTCCGGGAATTATCCTCCATGACCTCGGCTACACCGTCCTACCGGATGGAAGCAAAAAAAACTGGAGTACCGGTCAAAATCGCATTCTTCATATGCAGGAGGGCGCAGCGGTTGCCGCCAAATGTTTAGCCGAGATGGGATGTTATAATCCTTTTGAAATTGGCATTATCGTTGAGATGGTGGCTACTCATGACAATTGGATCTTAGGGATACCGACCAGCGACGCCGATATTCTGGCATTGGTTGATGCCGACAAGGTATTTATCATGAGTTTCCTGAGTTTCTTCAAGGACTGGGTTTCGGAAATAGGTCATCCGGCTGATCTTTCTCTCCAAGATTTTTATCGATTACGCCAAGATTTATTTTATCAGGCACAAGTGCCGTTTACGGGCTTAGCCAAGCTATGGCGCGAAAGACAGTTTAAGGCTCGTTGGCAGGAAATCCAGCAGGATATCTTGAGAAACGAGACTTCTTTTCGGCAGTACGCCGAAAGACATATCCGAGCCGAATTAAGAGCCGGTAGAGGTTAAGAAAGGAGGTTAAGAATTGGAAGCATATATAGTTCCTGATTGGTTGACGATCATTGCCGGATTGGTTATTTCCCGGCGTAAAGTTTCGGAACAGCAAGTCCTTTTTGGCCTTCGTTCCGCAAGGGCGGAGGAAGGCAAGTGGTGTTTGCCAACAGGTTTAGGAGCCATTCGTCGAGATATTTCTGATGTATTGGCTTTAGGCGCGCCAGCTTCGCTTAAATATCCACTGGATGTTATCGTTGGAATGTCAGATAGGCACAAACAAGCGTTTACAACGCCCGCAGGCTTTGCTCTGGCAGAGGCAAGATGGTACATCGATATTCCTCAAGCGACAATTGAACAATTGGTACCACTGAAACCGATTTGTCAGCTTGATGGTAGGAGCCTTTTGGTAAAGATTTACTTTTGGCTTGATTGGCAATCTGACGAATTGCCCAAGCCGGCGAAAACCGAGTGGCCGTTCAAGGAAATCAAGTTCTTTTCTAAAGAAGATCTGAAGAATGTCCCTGTCGCCTTCGGGTGCGACAAAGATCTGGAAGATGCTTTTTGGCCATCAACTAAATAGCAGCTGTTTATTGTTAAGAAAAGGACAGGCACAAAGTCTGTCCTTTTTCATTTAAGCTGTAACACCTTTTGACACCTCTTGACACTCTGGTGTGAGGGTTCTATGATAAAAATATGGCAGAAATTAATCCCAAACAAATTTATACGACCGAAGAGGCCAGAAGCTTTCTGAAAATCAGCGAAAGCACGATTAAGCGGCTTTTAAAAAAAGGCACTCTCCGGGCCTATAAGGTGGGAGGTCAATACCGCATTTGGGGCGCGGAAATTTTACGATTGGTTTCGCCGGAAATTGAAGATAAGGTTTATCGCGTTTATAAAAAAATCAAAAATAGAGCCAAAAAAGCCATTGCCAAGTGGTAAACATGGAAAATATTATTAAGTCACTATTTGATAAGAATATTGAGCTTCATCAGGCGGTTAAAGATGAGTTGGCTCCCAAAATCGCCGAAGCCGCCAATTTAATCATTGATGCTTATACTCAAGGCAGAAAGCTTTTGCTTTGCGGGAATGGGGGCTCCGCCGCCGATTCTCAACATATTGCCGCAGAACTCGTGGGACGCTTCAAAAAAGAACGCAGGGGATTGCCGGCCGTGGCTCTGACCACCGACACTTCTATCATGACGGCCATCGCCAACGATTATTGGTACGACGCATTATTTGCCCGCCAGGTTGAGGCCTTGGGCGACAAAGACGATATTTTAATCGTGCTTTCCACCAGCGGTAATTCAACCAACGTCATCAGGGCTGTTGAGGCCGCCAAGTTCAAGGGTTTAAAAACGATCGGATTTTCAGGAGGCGACGGCGGCCAGTTGAAAGATTTGGTTGATGTCTCATTGATCGTGCCGTCTCAAGAAAGCGATCGGGTCCAGGAAATCCATATTTTAATGGCTCATATTATTTGCCAGTTGATTGATTCCAAAATTTCTTAAAGCATATGGAAAATTATTCAGATCTTCTTAAAAAATTTAAAAACTCCCAAGTCCTGGTCGTAGGCGATTTAATGATGGACGAATATTTATGGGGTAATGTTGATCGGATTTCGCCTGAAGCTCCTATCCCCGTCTTGGATGTCAAAAAAATTGATTTTCGGCCGGGTGGAGCGGCCAATGCCGCCTACAATGTTAAGTCGCTGGGCGATAAAGTATTTTTAGTGGGGGTCGTGGGCGTTGATGAAAAAGGCGCGATTTTAAAAAAGCTTTTGGAAGAAAAAGGAATTAACGCTGACGGAATCGTTTTTGACAATCAAAGAAAAACCACTGTTAAAGCAAGGGTGGTCGCCAAAAATCAGCAAATTGTCAGAATTGACATTGAAGATAAAACACCGATCGTTCCGGAGATTGAGGAAAAAATCCTTACTTTTATCAGGGAACGCGTTAAAGATTTGGGAGCCATTATTATTTCCGATTACGGAAAAGGAGTAATCACCCCAACTTTGTGCCAGCAAATTATCGCCCTGGCCAAAGAAAATAATGTTTTATCTCTGGTTGACCCCAAAGGAACCGATATTCTTAAATATCGGGGATGCACCATTATCGCCCCCAACAAAAAAGAGTTGAGCGTGGCTTTGAATGTTCCTTTGGAGCAATTAGCCCAGGAGGGCAGGTTTTTACAGGCCGGTAAAATGATGATGGCTCATATCATGTCGGATAACGTTTTGGTTAAATGCGGAGACGAGGGCATGACCTTGTTTGAAAAGAACGGCAATATCTTTCATTTTCCCGCGCTTAATCAAAAGGCGATTGATGTTTCGGGCGCCGGCGATACGGCGATCGGCGTTTTTGCTTTAGCTTTAGCGAGCGGCATTCAAAAACAGGAAGCCGTAGTTTTGGCGAGCCACGCCTGTTCCATCAAGGTGAGCAAGGTGGGAACTTCCGTTGTTGTGCCCGAAGAATTAGAGGTAAGTCTGGCAAATTATGTCTATCCAACCCAAAATTAAAACTCAAAAAGAAATTATCGGGATCTGCCGAAGTTTCAAGAAACGCAAAAAAACAGTCGTTACCTGTAACGGCAGTTTTGATATCTTGCACGCGGGTCATTTCCAGCGTTTGAAAGAGGCTAAGGCGCAAGGAGACGTTTTGATTGTTTGTTTAAACAGCGATCAATCTGTCCGTGCTTATAAGGGACCGGGCCGGCCGATTAATAAACAGGCCGTGCGGGTCCAAAATTTGGTTGTTTTGCCATATATTGATTACCTGGTCGTTTTTAACGAGTTGAATCCCAAAAATATTTTAAACAAGATTAAGCCCGATATCCATTGCGTGGGCAGGGATTGGGGTAAAAACTGCGTTGAAAGAGACGTGGTTGAAAAAAACGGAGGAAAAATTTATGTGGCTAAATGGCTCAAGGGTTTTTCCACATCTGATATCATAAAAACTCCGAAGATTGGGGCGATTTTTTTAGACAGAGATGGCGTCATTAATATCAACGAGCCGGAGTATGTCCATCGGATTGAAGATTTTAAGTTTGTTCCCCGGGCCTTACCCGCCCTAAGAAGACTTTCGCAGACTGACTATAAAATTATTATTGCGACCAATCAGTCGGGAATTGGCCGGGAATATTATACGGAAAAAGATTTGGAGGTTCTCCATCAATGGATGTTGCGACGGTTTAAAAAAGAGGGGATTAGAATTGATAAAATCTATTATTGTCCTCATGCGCCTGGCCAAAAGTGCAATTGCCGGAAACCGAAAACCGGAATGATTGAGCAGGCGGTCAAGGATTTTGGCATTAATCTCAGTAAAAGCTGGATTATCGGCGATTCTGAAAGAGATATTCAAATGGGTAAAGAAGTAAATCTTAAGACTATTTTATTGGGAGGCGAGGTAAAAAATCTTGCTGAAGCCGTAAAAATCATTCTTCAATGAAAGTTTTATTTATTACCAAAGATTTTATCATTGAGCCCCTGGGCATTATGTATGTTGCGGGCGCTTTGAAAAAAGCCGGTCACGAAGCCGATATCGTCAAATCCGGCGTGGAAAACGCGGAGAAAAAAGTCAAAGATTTTGCGCCCGATATCATCGCCTACAGCTTAACTACCGGCCAGCACGGATATTTTCTTGATCTTAACCGAAAACTTAAAAGCCGGTTTAAATTTTTAGCGGTTTTCGGCGGATCGCATCCGACTTTTTTCACGGAAATCATCAAAAATGAAGGCGTTGATGTTATTTGTATCGGAGAGGGCGAAGAAGCTTTTACCGAATTGGCCGACAAAATGTCGAGATCGGAAGATTTTTCCGCCATCTCCAATCTATGGGTTAAGAAGGGCGGCGAAATAATTAAAAATGACGTAAGGTCCCTTAGCGATATTGATTCTTTAGCGTTTCCTTCGAGGGAGCTCGTTTACGCCAAATATTCCAAATCCTGCAACAATCCCATCAAGAATTTCCTCGGCGGCCGGGGCTGTCCCTTCAACTGTCCGTACTGTTTTAACCATTCTTTGAAAGCAATTTATCGGGGGAGAGGCCAATATGTCAGATTCCGTTCGGTTGATAATTTGCTTCAAGAAATACTGGAAGTAAAAAATAAATATCCCATGAAAATGATTTATTTCCAGGACGACACGTTCGGCACGAAAGAAGAGTGGCTGGAGGAATTCAGCGAGAAATATCCCAAAATGATTAATTTGCCGTTCCATTGCCACGCCCGGGCCAATTTGATCAATGAAAAATTGACGGGGCTTCTTAAAAAAGCGGGGTGTTCGGGAGTGACTTTCGGTATTGAAAGCGGCAATGACCGCCTGCGCAATCAGCTTCTTGAAAGAAATATGACTAAAGACCAAATTATCAAAGCGGCCAAGCTTGTTAAAAAAGCCGGATTAAGATTAAGAATTTTTAATATGCTGGGGTTGCCCGAAGGTTCATTAAAGGACGATTTCGAAACCCTGGAACTTAATATTTTATGCCAGCCCGATTTGGGTTGGGCTTCAATTTATCAGCCCTATCCCCGGACGAAGTTGGGGGACTTATGCATTCAAAAAGGCATCTATGGCGGAGATATCGACAAAATTTCAGAAACATTTTTTGAAGAAAGCGTTCTGGACATAAAAGACAAAGCCAAGATTAATAATTTGCAGAAACTGTTTTCTTTGGCGGTTTCTTTTCCGGTTCTTTTTCCCCTGGTCAAAGTTTTGATTAATCTGCCGCCCAACGGTCTTTTCAGGAAAACCTACGCTTATTGGAAGGAAAAATTGAACAGAAGAATTTATCATATTTAAAAAACAGATGAAAAAATTTCAACAAAGTCGAGAGGTTATAAATTATGCCAAGAAATATATTTCCGGCAGTACCTTGGATTTGGGGGCCGGTTTCGGTAAATATCGCAGTATTATCGAGCCAAACACTTCGAGCTATACGACATTTGATATGGCGCCGGGGAAAAACATTGATGTGGTCGGCGATGCGTTAAATTTGCCCTTTCCGGAAGAGAGCTTTGAAACGGTCGTTTCCACTCAGGTTTTAGAGCACGTGGAAAAGCCCTGGGTGATGGTTAAAGAAATTTACCGGGTGTTAAAACCCGGAGGCAGGTGCATTTTGACCGCTCCTTTTATGGGTCCGTACCATCCCGACCCGGGCGATTATTTCCGATACACCGTTGACGGGATCAGGTCATTATTTAAAAATGAAGGTTTTCAAATTATCGAGTGCGATTATAACGGTCAGGTCTTCTCGGTTCTTTCTGAATTCGTCAGATTTTCCTGTTTTAATCCGTTTAAAAAAAGAAAAAGAGGCAGTTTTAAAATCACCCATCTCATGGCCAGAATAGCCAGATTTTTGGACAGATTTACCAAGAATAAAATAATTTACAGCAATGTTTATATCATTGCCCAAAAATGAAAATTTTGATGCTACAAGATGATTTCCCGCCTCAAAGTTTTGGAGGTGCCGGTATTTCCACTTTTTATTTAGCCCGGGGCTTGCAGAAAGCCGGACATCAGATTTTTGTTATTACCACCTGCCGCGAAAAAAAAGATGAAGGAGTTTGCGATTATCAGGGATTGAAAGTTTTCAGAATCTTTGCCGATTATCATCCAAGATACAGGGCGTATTTAAGCCTGTATAATCCTCAGACGGTCAATAAGGCCAGAGAATTAATGAAACAGATCAGCCCCGACATCACGCATGCCCACAACATTCATTCTTATCTTTCTTACGCCTGTTTGAAGATAGCTAAAAAGCACAGTAAGGCCCTTTTTTGGACCGCCCGGGATACGATGTCCTTCACTTTCGGGAAATTAGCCACCAAGAAATATTTAGAGCAATTTGATACCCGCACTTCCTGGTGGGATCATTTTAAAGAGGCTAAAAAAAGATACAATCCTTTGCGCAATATTATTATCCGGCATTATTTAAAATATGTTGATAAGATTTTTGCCGTAACCCATGTTTTAAAAGACGCTTTGGCGCAAAATGGCATCAAAAACGCGGAAGTGAGTTATACTGGGATAGATGTTGATGATTGGGCCCTAACCCCCGATAAGATAAAGGAATTCAGAGAAAAATACGGCCTTCAGGATAAAAAAATCATTTTCTTTGCCGGCCGGGTAAGCGGTTTGAAGGGCTTGGAACAGATTAAGCAGGCGATGGTCAAAGTTAAACAAGAAATTCCCGAAGCTCTTTTATTGATAGCCGGCAAGGGAGGGATCGGCTGGCTGACCGGCGAGGAATTAAGGGCCGCTTATCATTCAGCGGATATTGTTGTCACGCCCTCGATTTATTTTGACCCCCTTAACAGAACGAACCTGGAGGGCATGGCCTGTAAAAAGCCGATAGTCGGCACTTGCTATGGCGGCACGCCGGAGGTTGTCCTGGACGGAGTCACGGGAGTCATTGTTAATCCTTTCGATACGGAATTAATGGCCCAAAAAATCATCGACTTGCTGAAAAACGACCAAAAAGCAAAGCAATTTGGCGAAGCGGGTTTTGAAAGAGTCAAGAAATATTTCAACCAAGACGCCCACGTCAGCCAAACCTTGGCTTATTACCAAAAAATATGACAAATATATTATTGATAAACAGCTGGGAAAGAGATTGCGGCAAAAAGAACTTTCTGTCTCCGCCCATGGGTTTATGGAGGATAGAGGCTTATCTCAGAAATAAATTAAAGGATGTCATGGCGGATGTTTTTGACCCGAATCTTTATTCCGATCCTCATTCTAAATTATCCGAGCTATTGCAAGATAAAAAATATGACATCATCGGGTTCAGCCCCCTGCATTCGACTTTAGAAAACGATCTTTCGCTGATGTTTTTATGCGAGGAAAAATCACCGGCATCTTTATTCATAGCCGGCGGACAGGAAGCAACGTTCAACCACGAATTCATTTTTGAAAACTTTCCCAAACTTGATTTGATTATCGCCGGAGAGGGGGAAAAGCCTCTGGTAAAACTTATCGGGGTTATCAGAGAAAACTCCGTAGAAAATATCAGGAAGGACTATTTGTTATTGGGTTCGGTTCCCGGCCTGTATTTAAGGGGAGCTCAAAAGATAACTGCGCCAAATCCGGCATTAAATTATGAGGAATTCAGAGAGGCAACGATGTTGACTAACTATGATAGAATTCCTCAGAAGAAGTATTGGGACCTGATTTGCCGCTATTATACCGATGAGGAGCTGCAAAGCGAAAAATTAAAGAAAAAAATATTCGTTTTAAAACCTTTTACGTCAAGTTACTGCCCTTATAAATGCGCTTTTTGCTCTTCAACCAATTTTCAGAACTTTGCCTGCGGGGGCGCGGCTAAAATAGCGTCTTTGACGGCTGAGGATATGGATATTTATTTAAGGGAAATGCTCAAGAACCAGCCCGAAACCAGGACGATACTTTTCAAAGATGATAATTTCTTCGACAGGGGAAACGTTGATACGGTTGAGATAATGAAAACCCTGATTAATTTAAGGAAAGATTATCCCTTGCTTTGTTTTGCGGCTAAAGCCCGAACCGACACTTTTATCAAAAAGCCGGAGCTGATCAACCTGCTGAGCGAGGCGAATTTCTTTTTTCTGAGCTACGGCGTGGAATCATTTTCCAAAAGAGAGCTTGATTACATGAACAAGCACATCAGTCCCGAAGACAACAGAAAAGTTTTAAGGGCCATCAATAAGGCGGGCATCAAGTCCATTATTTATATCATCTTGAGCACTCCCATAACCGAAGTGGCTGATATTTTTCAAACGGTTGAGGCTTGCCTGGAATTTATTTCCAACGGGAATGTGGTTAAGCTCTGTCCTTACATCATTCCTATCAGGGGCTCCAAGTTGGGGGAAGATCGAGATATTAAAGACTTGATAGTTTATCAGGACGAGAAGATTCCTTTGAGCGACAAAAAGGTTAAGATTGCCAAAATGATCTTGCCGAGGGACAAGGAGGCCCGGGCCCTTATTCTGGAGTTTGAAGCGACTTATCCGATAAAAGAAAAAGAATACGCGGAAAAATTAAAGATTACCCACATTACTGCGGAAATAAGCACTTTGATGAAATTTTTGACATTATACACGATTGCCTTAAATAAGAAATTAATCGGGGAAGATAAGGGCCGGGAGATGATATCTCAAATAAAAGCTATTTTTGCCAAAACCTGCGGAGTAAAATTATTAATTGATGAACCAACCGACCTTTAATCGCCATGAAAATCTTATTAATTAATCCACCGGTTTGTAATGACATCGGCAGGCCCAAATCAGCTTCGCCGCCTTTAGCCATGCTTTATTTGGCGGGGTACCTCGAAAAATGGGGATTTGCCGATGTTAAGGTTATTGATGGTGACATAGAGAGGCTGACTTGGCAGGCACTGGCTGATTTATTGGTTAAAGAAAATCCGGATATTGTCGGCGTCGGCGGTTCTTCCTTTGTTTTGCCGGCCTTGATCAAAACCGCTCAAATTGCCAGAACCCGCTTGCCCGATTGCCTGATCGTGGCCGGTGGTTTTGGTCCGACCAAGGAGCCGGAAAAAGTTTTAAGAATGTCTCAGGGAGCAATCAACCTTGTTGTTTTGGGCGAGGGAGAGTTAACTCTTTTGGAGGTGGCCAAGCGGCAAGAGCTTCGCAGTAAAGATTTCAGCGATATTGCGGGTTTGGCTTTCTTGGGCAAAGACAAAAATTTTGTGACGACTACGCCCCGGGGCTACATTATGGATTTGGATTCCATACCCTGGCCGGCTTATCATTTGCTTACTTCTGATTTTTCAAAATATCCGGGAGCCCATCTTTCTCCTAAAATCAAAGAAATGAAAAAACCCAGGGCCACGATAGTTGCCGCCCGAGGCTGTCCCCACAGATGCACTTTTTGCAGTTTGGGATCAAAACTCTACCGCCAGCGCAACCCCAAAGACGTTGTTGATGAAATAGAGTATTATAAAAATAAATTCGGAGTGAAATCGGTTCAGATTTATGACGATGAGTTTGTCGGCATGACTCCCAAACAAAATGAATGGGTCAGAGAGATTTGCGACGAGATGATCAGCAGAAAAATAAACTTACCCTGGCTGGTTCAAGGAAGGTGCAGTCCCTATGTTGAATTAGAAACTTTAAAGAAAATGAAAACCGCGGGCTGCTGTTGGATTTGGTGGGGAGTTGAGTCCGGCTCCCAGAGGCTTTTAGACGATGTTATCCATAAAGACATCACTCTTCCAAACGTTTACCGGGCCTTTGCTTTGGCCAAGGAAGCCGGTATTAAATCCCAGATGTTTATTATAATCGGTTTCCCGGGAGAAACGCCGGATGATATTAAAATGACGGTCAAGCTGATAAACGATATTAAGCCCGACCTTCCGGCTTTTCACGTTCTCAGTCCCTATCCGGGATCAGAGCTGTTTAAATATTTTCAAGCCAATAATTTGCTGGAAAATAAACTAGAAACCCCGGCCGATTACTACAGGTATGACACTAATGTTCACGTCAATCATCACACCTTCGAGATGACGGCTGAGGAAATTAACAGATATTACCGGCTTCTCATTTTCAGATTCGAACATAATTGGTGGCACTTTATTAAATTCGGGTTGCGTTCTTTGACCAGAAAAGATGGTTTCAAAAAATTGTTTGGAAGAATAAAAATTGTTATTGGATATTTCCTGGGTTGGTTGAAAATTAAGACGGGCTGATGCTTGACATTAGTCCCAAAACGACTAAAATTACACCATTAATATGCCGGAAGAAAATAAAAATAAAAAAGCAATTGTTTTCGGCGGAGCCGGGTTTTTGGGTTCTCATGTGGCCGATGCCTTAACCGACCGCGGATACGCAGTCGTAATTTTTGATTTGAAAAAATCACCTTACTTAAAGGAGGGGCAGGTTTCGATTACGGGAGATATCAACGACCCGAAATCAGTTGGCGAGGCGATGGAGGGGTGCCAGATTGTTTATAATTTTGCGGCGGTGGCTGATATAAAAAAGGCCAAAGACGACCCTCTCGATACGGTTAAAACGAATATTCTGGGCAACGCAGTTTTACTGGAAGCGGCCAAGGCCCATCACATCGAGAGATTTATTTTTGCCAGCACTCTTTATGTTTACAGCAAAGCCGGTTCTTTTTACCGCAGTTCAAAACAGGCCTGCGAGTCGCTGATCGACAATTACCGGGAAATTTACGGCTTGAATTACACTATTTTGCGCTACGGTTCTCTTTACGGTCCCAGGGCCGATGAGGGTAATTGGATTCGTCAGATATTAAAGCAGGCTATTACCCAGGGCAAAATAACGAGGTCCGGCGACGGGGAAGAAATCAGGGAATATATTCATATTCATGACGCCGCCCGGTTAAGCGTTGATATTTTGGCCGAAGAATATAAAAACGAGCAGGTGATTATTGCCGGCAATCAGCCCATGAGGATAAAGGATTCGTTGCTGATGATCAAAGAGATGCTGGATAATAAAATTGACCTGGAGTTTTTGCCGGCCACTTCCTCGGAACACTATGCGGTTACTCCTTTTAGCTTTTGCCCCAAATTGGCGAAGCGTATTCAAGGCACCAACTATGTTGATTTCGGACAGGGGATTTTAAGTTTGATCAGCGAGACTTATCAAGAATGCGCGAATCGCATCAAAGCCGTCATTTTTGATTTCGACGGCACTATTCTTGAGTCCATGGACATAAAAACAAAAGCCTTCACGGTTTTATTCAATAATTATCCGGAAAAGATTAACGAAATTGTGGCGCTGCACACTACCCATGGCGGCATGTCCCGTTTTGAAAAATTCGAAATAATCCACCGCGATATTTTAAACGAACCGCTTTCTGAAGAAAGGAAGCAGGAGTTAAGCAGGCGGTTTTCAGAATATGTTTATCAGGGGGTGTTGGCCGCACCTTTTGTTGAAGGAGCTCAGGAGTTTTTGGAAAAATATCATCAAAAAATACCATTTTTCATCGCTTCGGGAACTCCCGACGGAGAAATTAAATCGCTCGTTAAAGAAAGGGGTTTAGCGCGGTATTTCAAAGATGTTTTAGGCAGTCCGGCTAAAAAAAGCGAGCTTATCTTAAAAATACTGAAAGATTTTAATTTAAATAATCAGGAAGTAATCTTTGTGGGCGATGCCATCGATGATTACGAGGGAGCCAGGGAGGCGGGAGTGAAATTTGTTTGGCGTTCCCGAGAAAATAATCCGTTTAAAGAGTTGGAAAATTATGTCTAAAATTTTAATTACAACTTCGTCTTTCGGCAAAACCGACCAGGGGCCCCTGGAAAAATTAAAAAAGGGCGGTTTTGAAATAATCCAGAATCCTTACGGCCGGAAGGTGACCTCTCAAGAATTAAGAGAGCTTTTGCCCGGGGTCTTGGGCTTGATTGCCGGCACGGAAACGATTGACAGAGAAACTCTGAAAAACTCCGGTTTGAAGGTTATTTCCCGGGTTGGCGTAGGCATAGACAGCATTGATCTTGAAGCGGCTAAAGAATTGGGCATTGTTGTTAAAAATACGCCCGAAGCTCCCACGGTTGCGGTAGCTGAACTTGCCCTGGGAGGGATTTTGGCTTTGTTAAGGCAAATTCCCCAAATGGATCAGGAAATCCGCCAAAAAGTTTGGGATAAAAAGACGGGAGTGCAGCTTTCCGGCAAAACGGTTTTAATCATCGGCTTCGGCCGGATCGGTAGATATTTGGCCAAGATGCTCGCGCCCTTTAATGTTAAATTAATAACCGTTGATCCGTCTCTTCCCGGAATTTCTTTACAAACAGCATTGCCCCAAGCCGATATTATTTGCCTTCATGCCTCGGGTATAAAGCAAATTTTGGGGGCAAGCGAATTTGCTCTGATGAAAAATGGAGTTTTTTTGGTGAATACCGCGAGAGGCGAACTTTGGGATGAAAATGCTTTAATTGAGGCGCTGCGAAGCGGCAAAGTGGCCGGCGCCTTTATTGACGTTTTTTCAAAGGAGCCCTATGCAGGTCCTCTAACCGAAATTAAGCAAGTGATTTTAACCGCTCACATCGGTTCAAATACCAAAGAATCGCGAGTCCAAATGGAAAAAGAGGCGGTGGATAATTTGCTTTCCTGCTTATGAGCAATATCAAAGTAAATCCGAATTTTCATACTATCGGCGGAAAAAGCGTTTTGCGGAGTAAAAACCCGCGGTTTTTGGAGTATCGCAAGAATTGGGAGGAAAGACCAAAAACTTTTACCGCAGGCGAATTTCCGCTCCATTTGGATATTGAAGGTACCTGTTTGTGCAATTTAAAGTGTTCCTTTTGCGCCACTAACTATGAGCCGATCGGGGGCCAAGGGCTCATGTCCTTTGATACTTTTAAGAAAATTATTAATGAGGGATCAGCGCACGGTCTTTGCGCCGTCAAATTTAACTCCGGCGGACGGGGAGAGCCTTTATTAAATAAGGATCTGCCGGAGATGATAGCGTATGCCAAGAAAAAGGGGATAATGGATATTTATTTCAATACCAATGCCGTTCTGTTGACTCCGGAAACAAGCAAGAAACTTATTGAGTCGGGACTGGACAGAATATCCATTTCTTTTGAGGGCACGACAGCCGAAGTCTATGAAAAATACCGGGCGGGAGCAAGCTTCGAAAAGGTTTTAAAAAATATTAAAGATTTTGTTCAATTGAGAAATGAGATGAAAAAAGAAAAGCCCTTGGTGAGAATCCAAACCGTGGCTCTGCCGGAACTGGTTCCTGTTATGGATGAGTATAAACATTTCTGGGAAAAGATAGCCGATGAGATAGCTTTCATCGATTTTAAGGATTATTCTCATTTAAACCAGGATTTAATCGGTGATTGGGCCTGTCCCTATCTTTGGCAGAGGATGATGGTGAGATGGGACGGCACCATTACTATTTGTCAGTTTGCTTATTCTGATTCCTATAATTTGGGCAATATTAATCAGGGAGACACCATCCAAGCCGCTTGGCGGGGAAAAGCCATGGAAGAAATCAGAGAGCTTAATAAAAAAGGTCGAGCTCATCAAATTAAAATTTGCAACGGTTGCGCTTTTAGGACAACCGAAATATTAAAACTCAAAGAAAATGTTTGAAGAAATAAAAAATAAAAAAGTTCTCATTACCGGGGCCAACGGCGGGATTGGCGCTGCCATTGCCGAGCTTTTTGCCGGAAACGGAGCTTCGGTGGGCATCCATTATTATCAAGACAAAAAAAGAGCGCTGGAATTGAAAAGGAAAATAACTTCTTTTGGAGGACGGGCCGAAATTTTAAAAGAGGCCGATTTGACCGAAAATACCAGCCGGCATAATTTAATGCGCGAGTTTATCCAAAAATTCGGCCGGATAGACATTTTGGTTAACAATGCCGGCGGAGTTTACGGAGCCCAAGATTTTTTATCGCTTGATGAAAAGTCCTGGGAGAAAACTTTTGCCCTTAATGCGACAGCTCCTTTTTTTCTGGCTCAAGAAGCTTTTGGGCGCATGAAAAAACAGCAAGGAGGGAAGATAATCAACATCAGCTCTGTTGCGGCAAAGTATGGGGGATCTACAACCACTCTTCATTATGGTGCGGCCAAAGCCGCCTTGGAAGCTGTAACTAAGGGACTGGCGCGAGCGGGCGCTCCCCACAACATTTTAGTTAATACTGTTAGGGGAGGAATTATTGACACTCTTTTCCATCAGAAAATTCACCGCACCAAGGCAGATCTTCAAAAAAGAGTAAAATTAACTCCTTTGGGAAGAGCGGGCAAACCCTCTGATATCGCCCAGATGGTTCTTTTCCTGGCTTCTGAAGGCGGAGATTACATTACCGGAGAAACTTTCACCGTGGCCGGAGGAGATTAAAATATTAAAAAATCATATGATTGTTGCATTGCTTATCGGCCGGGAAGGAAGCCAGGGGTTTCCCGGCAAAAATATTAAACCGGCTTTGGGCAGGCCTCTGATGGTTTATCCTATTCTGGCCGCCAAGAACTCTAAATACGTAGAAAGGGTTTATGTTTCTACGGATTCGGAAAAGATAAAAGAAATCAGCCGGGAATACGGAGCCAAAATTATCGACAGGCCTGCGGAACTGGCCGGCCACAAGGCCTTGGGGCAAGACGCCTTTGTGCACGGTTATCGGGTCATCCAGGACGAATTAAAAAAGGAAGGAAAAGAGATAGAGTTTATCGCCCTGCTTCATTGTAATGCGCCGACTGTTTTAGCTTCTCAAATTGACGAGGGGGTAAAGATATTGCGGGAGTATTCCGATTACGATTCAGTGATAACAGTAGGGAAGTACAATATGTACCACCCGAACAGGATGAGAAGAATCAATCAGGACGGGTTATTAGGGCCTTTCGTGCCATTGGAGGCCTTTGGCGATCCCAGGACCATGTCTTGCGACCGCGATTCGGCCGGTGATGCTTTTCTCGCCGACGTGGCGCTTTCTTTGGTGAGACCGAGATGCCTGGAGAATATCGACAAAGGGTTAAAACCGCAGCAATGGATGGGGCAGAAAATTTATCCCATTGAGAATGAAGCGGGGCTGGACATTGACTACGAGTGGCAATGGGGCCAAATTGAATGGTGGCTGAGACACAACGGCTTCACCGGAGAAAAAACTCCTTACGAAAACAATTGATGAAAATATTGTTTATTTATCCCAACACCATGATGTCAACTTTGGTGCCGATCCACCTGTCTTTGTTGTCGGCCTGTTTGAAAGAGAAAGATTTTGAAGTTGATTTGTTTGATACGACCTTCTATAAAACAGAAGACATCAGTTTTGAGCAAAAAAGGGTGGAGTTGCTGCAAATCAAGCCTTTTAATCTGGCCGATAAGGGAGTGCGGTTTGCAGAAACCGATATTTACGGAGATTTGGTTAAAAAGGTCAGTGAATTTAAGCCCGACTTGATTGCTTTAACCGTTGTTGAAGATACTTGGGATTTGGCCCAGGCTTTGTTGGAAAAGATAAAAGATTTTGACATTCCGGTTGTTGCCGGCGGTGTTTATGTGACTTTTTCTTCAGAAGAAGTTATTGCTAACGAGGCTGTTGATATAATTTGCCTGGGTGAAGGAGAGGACGCTTTAGTGGAGCTTTGCGAGAAAATTTCAAAGGGCAAGGATTATTCTCAAGTCAAAAACCTTTGGGTCAAAAAAGAGGGAAAGATTGTGAAAAATCCTCTAAGGCCGCTGACCGACATCAATAAACTTCCTTATATTGATTACGATATTTTCAGCAAAGCAAGGCTGGCCCGGCCGATGTTCGGCAAGATTTACACGATGATTCATGTGGAGATGGATCGGGGCTGTCCCAATAATTGCACCTACTGCGGAGCGCCGCAGTTAAAAAAAATATTCCAAGAAAAAGGCTGCGGCTTATATTACAGAAGAAAGAAGATAGATAGGTTAATGGAAGAAATGAGATACCTGGTCAAAAAATATCACCCTGATTATATAAACTTCAATTCGGAAACCTTTTTGGCGAAACCTCAGGAAGAACTCCGGGAATTTGCTGAAAAATATCAAGAAATCGGCCTGCCTTTTTGGTGCCAGACGAGGCCCGAAACAATAACCGAGGAAAAAATAAAGATTCTGAAAGAGATGAATTGCGAATCCCTGCAGTTTGGCATTGAGCACGGGAATGAAGAATTTCGTAAAAGAACGCTTAACCGTTCCGGCTCAAATCAGCAGATGCTGGAAGGCCTGAAGATGGTTGAGAAATACGGGATACCTTATACCGTCAATAATATCATCGGCTTCCCTGACGAAACAAGGGAGCTTATTTTTGATACCATAGAACTAAATCGTAAATTGCATCCCCGCACCATCAATTGCTATCTTTTTGTTCCCTACAAGGGCACGGCCTTGTATCAATATTGTATTAAAAAAGGCTATCTTGATAAAAACGCCAAAGTACACAGTTTAACCGACAGCGTCAGACTTAATATGGATTCCATCACCTACGAAGAATTAAAGGGCCTGCAGAGGACTTTCCCTTTATACGCGAGATTCCCCAAAACAGAATGGCCTAAGATTAAAATGGCGGAAAAGTTTGACGAAGAAGGGAATAAGACGTTCGAAGAATTGAAAAGGATTTATCAGGAAAAATATTTTTAAAATATGAAATCTGTTTTAGTGATCTTTGGCGAAAACGTCCCCTCAAAACCCAAAAAATGGTTTCGCCAGTTTGATGAGATTATCGGCCCAAAAGAACTGCAAAACTTCATAAGTCCCGGCAGCATCCAGCAGGCCTACGAATTAAGCAATAAACTTTCCCGCTTAACTTTGCCTGACGGCTCCCGTTTGTCAAAATTGATAAACTTGCAGGGTTACGAGCTTTGGTGGATGCACTACGAGAGCATCCACTATAAATTTTGTTTGCCCTACACCCAATACCGCAAATTATTGTTATATTTAAAGGATTTTGAGAAGGTGTCTCTTTTCCGGGCGCCTTGTCCACATCTTTTTCAATATTTCTTAAAAGCTCATAATCGCCGGTGCACCGTCATCAATCGGTTTCGGTTCAGGAACTTATTGCCCGTCCCTCCGGGTGTTTTTATCCAGTGCCTGCTTTCCCTTGGTTTTTTACTCTGGTTAAAAATAACCAGGCCCGGATTGATGGTTCGGACAAGCGACAAATTTGATCCCCCGCACGATTTTGATTACCGGCAGAAATTCATCTATGAAGAGTTGAGAAAGAGGGGGATTCCTTTCGTCGAATTTATCCGTAGTTTGGAGTCCTCTAAGACGGTTTTGGAACATGCTTGGCAAAGGAAAAGGCCGGTGGTTTATTCTACGGCCATCATTCAATTTATAAATTCCTTTGCCAATTGCTTCGGCCATTATGCGCCTTCCTTTTCGGGCACCGATCCCGAGGATCGTTTTTGGTTTTTAGTTGCCACTCATTATCTCCGCAATCTTAAGGGAACTGTTTGGTCTATTAAAGCGATGAAGTTTATTTTGCAGTGGATAGGAGTTAAGGTTGCCATAACCACTGCAGGATGCAATCGCACTTTCTATGAAGTTTTGGGCTGTAAATTAGCCGGCATAAAAACAGTGGGAATTCAGCACGGCGCGATACCCCGTTATTACTTTGTTTCCGACTTTATGCCCGAGTTTGACGGCAAAAAGCCGCTTTCCCTTGATAAGTATGGCCTTTGGTCAGATTGGTGGCAAGATTATTATCTTAAATACGGCCGTGCTTTTAAGCCGGAACAGCTCGGTGTTTCCGGTCATATGCGTCCTTTAGAAAAAGAGAACGTCGAGGAGGTAGTCCCGGGCGATTCGGCTTTCGGGGGTCCTCTGAAGATTCTCTTCATCTCCGAACAGCTGGCCGATCCTAAAGAAATAATGCCCTATCTTTCAGCCCTGCTGCCGATAAAAGATTTTGTTCTGTCTTTAAAGATTCGGCCCCAGAGAGACGGCTTTGAGGATTGGTTGAAAAAGAACGAACCGGGCGTATTAGAAAGGGTGAAAATTTTAAGAGGGGATATTCGTCAGGCAATTTCGCAATCCGATGTGATAGTCGGCTCTCATAGCACCGCCGTTTTGGAAGCCATGGCGCAGCTCAAACCCTTTATATTTTTCCGGACAGCCAAATGGGGAGATTATTTTGATATAAAAACCTTGGATTCTCAGGGTCGTTTCTTTGCTGAAGATCCCCGGGATCTGATTAATAAAGTCAGAAAAAGCATTGATGTGCCGAAAGAAGATTTAAGAAAATTACAGGAGATGTTTTTCGGTAATCCTTATCAGAACGGCAGCAAATGGGTGGTAGAACGAGCGATTGAGTTTTTAGAACAAGCGCCCAAACGCTGATTTTCGCCTTGACCTCTTTTGACCCCTCTTGACATGGTCAGCGGCTTCCGTGATAATACAGATATCATATGGAATCAATCAAAGAATTAAGAAAAATCTGTCAGAAACAGGGAGAAGCGGGAAAAGAATCTTTTGTCAACCGATTCTTCCGGTATTTTTCCATTTATTTTACCTGGGTTTTTCTGCACTTCAAGAAACTTACCGCCAATCAAATTACGGTTTGGGGCACGGTGATCTTTGTTTTGGGCAGTTTTTGTTTCATTAAGGGAGAATTTTGGTTGAATTTAACAGGCGTTGCTCTTCTTTGGCTGTCTTACATAGTGGATTTAAGCGACGGCGAGGTGGCCAGGTATCGGAACTTGGGCGGCGGTATCGGAGGATCTTTTGTAGAGCCCATGACCCATGATATTAAGTGCGCCGTGCTGTTTATTTCCTTGGCTCTGGGAGGATATTATTCGTTTGCTTATCCGATTCTGCTGATTCTTTTGGGATTTTCCGCTTCGATGTTTAAGGTGATGCTTCGCTTGGCTAAGCTTAGATATATCAACGCCATTTTGCAGTCGGGCCGGCAGTCAGAGGGTGCTTATCGGGAAGCCGGCGAGAAAGCTTTTTATTCAGATAAGAAACTAAAAAGAATCGTGGGATATTTGGGAGGCATCACCAGCGGCGTTGTGTTTTGGATTCCCTTAGCCGTTTTTATGGATAAAGTGTATCTGGTTGTTATTTTTTACGGAATTCTTTCTCCGCTGATGTATTTCGTATTGTTATTAAAGCAATATCAGGGGATTAAAAATATTAAAATATGATTCCCAAAGCCATTATTATAGCCGCCGGAATGGGGAAGCGTTTAAATCCCCTGACCGGCGATATCCCGAAGTGTCTTTTAAAAATAGGAGATAAAACAATTATGGAGCGTCAGCTTGAGGCCTTAAGACTCTGCGGGATAACAGACTCGACGGTAATCAGAGGGTATCAGGGCAATAAGATAAATTTTGCCGGCATAAAATATTACGAAAACACAAATTATCAAAATAACAATATTTTAAACTCTTTGTTTTGTGCTGAACCGGAAATGAACGGTGATTTCATCGCTTCTTACAGCGATATTCTCTACGACAAAA
>JBDRKR010000021.1:0-20608 GCA_043813805.1 Candidatus Nealsoniibacteriota bacterium
TCACAACCCCCGTTCAACCGTGGGCACCATCACGGAGGTTTACGATTATCTCCGTCTTCTGTTTGCGAGAATCGGCGTGCCTCATTGCCCAAAGTGCGGCAAGATTATTTCTTGTCAGACGGTGGATCAAATCACCGAACAAATTTTAAGTTTGCCCAAAACCAGCGAAATTATCATTCTGGGATCCGTGGTCAGGGGCAAGAAGGGGGAGCATCACGGCATTCTTGAAGAAGTTCATCGGGCAGGTTTTGTCAGGGTTAGAATTGATAATACGATTCATCGGACGGAAGAGTCTTTGAATCTGGAATTAGATAAAACAAAAAAGCACAACATTGAAGTCGTGGTTGACCGTCTCATTTTGAATATAGAGCTCGACAAGCCGAGATTAGTTGATTCAATTGAGACGGCTTTAAAACTGGGCAAGGGAATTATGATGGTAGGGTTTCGCCAAAAAGATATCACTTTTTCGGAACATTTCGCCTGCGAAGAATGCTCAATCTCTTTGCCGGAAATAGAACCGCGGCTTTTTTCTTTCAACGGACCCTACGGGGCATGTCCCGGGTGCCAAGGGCTCGGCGAAAAACTGGAAGTCGATCCGAAATTAGTTATTCCTAATAATAATTTAACTTTAGCCGAGGGAGCGATTTTTCCTTGGGCTCACGCTTCTCATAAAATAGGCCGACAGGGATACTTCTGGTTCCAGTTACAGGATTTAGCGAGAAAACACAAGTTCTCTTTAGATGTGCCGGTCAAGGAATTGCCTGAAAAAATCATCAGTTTAATTTTATCCGGCGAAGAAGGGTTCGAGGGAGTGGTTCCTAATTTAGAAAGGCGTTATCACGAAACCGATTCCGATTTCACGCGCCAGGAAATCGAGCAGTATATGATTGAGAAAGAATGCGAGGTTTGCCACGGTAAAAGATTGAAGCCGGAAGTTTTGGCGGTGACAATCGCTTCAAAGTCAATCGATGATATTGTTTCCATGCCGACGTCAAAGCTCCGGGAATTTTTCACCGGGCTGAAACTTAAAGACCACGAATCCAAAATTGCTGCAGCTATTATCAAAGAAGTTTTAAACAGGCTGCAATTTTTAATTGACGTCGGCCTTGATTACTTGACTTTGGGCAGAAAAGCCGCCACTTTATCCGGTGGAGAAGAGCAGAGAATTAGGTTGGCTACTCAAATCGGCTCAAAATTGACGGGTGTTCTTTATATTTTAGATGAGCCGTCCATCGGCCTTCATCCCAGAGATCAGCAAAGACTGATCGAAACTTTAAAAAAGTTGCGCGATTTGGGTAATTCGGTGATTGTAGTTGAGCACGACGCTCAAACCATGAAAGCGGCTGACGAAATCATCGACGTGGGGCCTGGGGCCGGCAAATACGGCGGCAAGATTATTTTCCAAGGGACGCCCAAGGAATTACTTAAAGCTAACACTTTGACCGGTGAATATCTGTCCGGCCGCAAGTCTGTTGAAATCCGATTTCAACAGAGGCCTGTTGAAATCGGATTTCAACAACGCTACTTAACCATTAAGGGAGCCCGGGAGCACAACCTGAAAAATATTGACGTTAAAATTCCCTTGGGCAAATTCGTTTGCATGACCGGGGTTTCGGGCTCGGGCAAATCTTCTTTAATGAACGATATTCTGGCTAGAGCGCTTTTGCGCAAGTTCTATCATGCGAAAGAAGTGCCCGGCGACCACAAAGCGATTACGGGGATTGAGCATTTAAATAAAGTTGTTTTAGTTGATCAATCGCCGATCGGCCGGACTCCGAGGTCCAATCCCTGTACTTATACGGGCGCCTTTGCATATATCAGGGACTTATTTACCAAAACTAAAGAAGCGAAAATCAGAGGATACGGCCCGGGCAGATTTTCTTTTAACGTCAAGGGCGGTCGATGCGAAGCGTGCGAAGGCCAGGGCATGAAAAAAATCGAAATGTACTTTTTGCCGGACATTTACGTCGAGTGTCAGGAGTGCAAGGGCAAAAGATTCAATAAAGAAACTCTGGCCGTGGAATATAAGGGAAAAAATATCGCCGACATTCTGGAAATGATGGTGGAAGAATCTGCCGAGTTTTTCAAGAATATTCCCGGCATCGCCGAAAAATTAAAAACTTTAAACAGCGTCGGTTTGGGCTATGTTCATCTGGGTCAGCCGGCTCCATCGCTTTCGGGGGGAGAGGCGCAAAGAGTGAAACTAGCCACCGAACTTGCCCGGAAGGCTACGGGTAAGAGTTTGTATATTTTAGACGAACCGACGACCGGGCTGCATTTTGATGATATCCGAAGATTGATTCAGGTTTTGCGCGGTTTGGTGGAAAAAGGCAATACGACCTTGGTTATTGAGCATCAAATAGATTTGATAGCTTGCTCTGATTGGGTTATAGATCTTGGCCCGGAGGGTGGGGACGCGGGAGGTGAGATTGTAGCGGAAGGAACTCCTAAAGAAATAACGAAAAACCGTAAATCTTATACTGGTCAACATTTGAAAGCATTTTTTTCTCATCGGACTTTTTGATTACGTCCAATTATATTTTTTTCCGCTTTCATCAAATCATTTAATCTCTTCAGGTGCTTTAGCCGTGGTTTAAGAAATCGTAGAAGTGATAGTAAAGATGATTTTTTACTTATGGTAAAACACCAATAGTCGTTTCGATAAACCAAACCATCAGATTTTATGTGCCTTTTTTTAACCAAAATACGCGGCGGATGGCATTTGATGTTAATCTTATCGAGTTTTTTATAGATTTGTCTTAAAATATTTTTGTCATAGGAGGCTAATTGGAAACGGGATACGTTATTTTTATTAATAAAAATACATCCTTCGGCGTCTGTATACCCTGCGAGGAAAGAAAGAAAATAATTATCATTTTCTTTAATCCATTTTGGAATATTATCTTGTTTAGGTAAAAGAAATTCGAAGGTGTGATTCAATCGAACGATAAAAAACCTATTTCCATCATTTCTTTTTTTACTAATCCAGACATGTCCGTATTTTTTAAATAGATCTTCGAAAAGTTTAATTTGTTCACGTTTTGTAGACGTAGTGCCTGCTATTATTAAATTTTTATTCGGAGATAATTTCACATTTAGATCGCCAACTCGGAATCCTATTAAATATGCTTTTTCCTCTAGATTATTTGAAAAATCAAATTTAGGATAACGGGTCGAAGTTTCAGACCGTTCCCTGGCCTTAAGGCCATATTCTTTCATTAGTCTAAGGATAGTTCCGTGGTGTCTGCCGAGTTTTCCCCCGATTTGTTTTTGAGTGAGGCTATTTTTAAAATAAAGTTGTTCGATAGTTGATTTCGGAATCCGTCTTTTCTTCCCGCTTAGGCCAAGCGCCTCTGCTTTCGTGCGCAGGATTATTTTATGTCTTTTCAGCTCTCTTCTAATTGTGTCTCGGCAAAGGCGCAGTTTTTTAGCGATTTCAATTATAGAAAGATTCTGTTTGAGATAAAAATTCCTTAATTGGTGTTGTGGGATTTTTATTATTTGTTTTTTCATCGCTATTCTCACGGCCTCGATTCGTTCTCTTGCGGGGATATCAAATTTTTTCATCTTTTCGTGGATTGTGGTGATGTTGCATTTTAAACGTAAAGCGGCTCCTTTTTTTGAAAGGAGTTCTTTATTATAAAGTTTCTCGATAAGTTGTGGTGTTATGTCAGTTCTCGGCATTTCTCAATTATATCAGAAATTATTCAAATATTATAGAGAATGCCGATTGGATTATTGACTTGGGGCCTGAGGGCGGGGACAAGGGCGGCTATATTGTCGCTGAAGGCCCGGTCAAAAAAATCATCGCGAGCAGGAAAAGTTACACTGGACAATTCTTAAAGAGTGTGGTATAGTTAATTACATTGTTCGTTTATAATACTTAGAAAGGAGGTTGGGTGATAATGGAATATCCTAAAGATTCTTTTCAAATATCTCCTCATGCCATAGAAAGGTTTAAAGAGCGCTGGAAGATTTTAAAGGGAATACTCTTGGAGGAAAGCAATGTTTTGCCCGAATTGCAGGGATTAATCATGAGATCTGAACCAGAGCCAGATAATCCGGCTCTTTTGAAAAGAAGGGAAAAGCATGGCGGGGAGCACCGATATATGATTAGCGGTCCCTGGCGATTGGTTTGGCAGGATAACCGCTTGATTACTGTCGAGCTACGGAACTTGGGAGTTACTTTAAGACCCAAGTTGTATTCTAATCAGGTCAGGGTCAGTTTTTTTCTGAGAGCGACGGAATATGAGAATTTCACTCTAATTGAGAGGTCAATTTTCAAGGGTTTTTCCAGCGGCCTTGAAAAGGCGGTTTTTTGGAGCAAACCGGAAGTGAACGCGATTATCCGTTTTTTGCGGCTGATCGGAGCGGAGGTCGGATATAAGAGGACCGGCACAGAACATCTGAAGCAGGCTATTATAAGTATTCTTCTGCCTAAAGAATTGCGGAAGTTTGAGATTGCGGAATTGGAAGAAAGGAAGATCAGGTTTTCTATTTCGGATCAAGAGAGACCTTATCGGATTGTCGGAATAACCGGCGATGCCTGCCGGGAAATTTTTAGTTTCATTATCGACCAAGCGTGGCTTAGTCGTATCGAGCCGGAGAGAGAAGCGGTCAGGTCGGAGAAACGGCTGCGAGCTCAAATCAAACTCCAGCGCAGGCAAGAGCAAGAACAAAATATTCAAAAGAAAAGAGAGCTCTGGATTGAGCAAAAGAAGCAGCATCAGATAAACTGCGGAAAGAAAACGGATAAAATCAGTATTAAGAAATTATGGGCTGGTATTCCAAAAGTCAGAACGCGGCATAGTGGTAGTTAGCGATGTCTAATGCAAGAAAACAAAGAAAGGCGTTTTCTTTCAGAGAAGCGCCTTTTTGTTTTACCGGCAATCTGCTAAGATGACGTAGGCCTTGACAGATTTTATAAAAATAATAAGATAAAAAAGTTAACAAAACTATTATGCAAATTATTAAACCAATTTCCGATCATGTTCTCATCGAGCCGGTTAAGAGCGAAGAAAAAACCAGAAGCGGGATTTTACTTCCCGATACCGCCGAAAAAAAAGGACCCGAGCAGGGTTTAGTTATTGCTGTTGGTCCGGGCAAAAGAAGCGAAGACGGCAAGGTTGTCCCTGTCGAAATTAAGCCCGGGCAGAAAGTTTTATTTAATCGGGGATATGGTTCCGATGAAATTAAGGTCGATGACAAGGAATACTTAATTGCCAAAGAAGAAGACATCTTAGCCATTCTTGAATAAATTCAAGAAGGCAATTTTCAATTAACAATTTTCAATTTATCAATTATTATGGCAAAACAAATTTTATTTAAGGAAGAAGCGAGAAGAAAAATAAAAGACGGCATTGATAAAATTACCGATGTGATCAAGGTTACCTTGGGCCCCAAGGGTCGGCACGTTGTTCTGGATAAGGGATTCGGAGCGCCTGAGATCTGCGATGACGGAGTAACTATTGCCAAGGAAGTCGAATTGCAGGACAGAGTAGAAAATATGGGCGCAGAAATTGTGAAACAGGTCGCCGAGAAAACCAATGACATGGCGGGCGACGGCACAAGCACCGCGGTTGTTTTGACCCAGGCGATTTGCGCCGAAGGTTTAAAAAACGTGGCGGCCGGAGCGAATCCTCTGGCTCTAAGGCGCGGTATTGAAAAGACGACTAAGGCCGTGGTGCAGGAGCTCAAAAAAATGTCCAAGCAAATTTCCGGCAAAGAGGAAGTGGCCCAAGTAGCTACTATTTCAGCCGGTAATGCGGAAATCGGTAATTTAATCGCCGAGGTTGTTTCGGAAGTCGGCAAAGACGGCGTTATTACCGTTGAAGAATCAAAAACTTTCGGGCTTTCCAAAGAAATCGTGAAAGGCCTTCAATTTGATAAGGGATATATTTCTCCTTATATGATTACCAATCCCGAAAGAATGGAAGCGATTTTTGAAGAACCGTTGATTTTAATTACTGATAAAAAAATCTCTTCTGTCCAAGATATTCTGCCGATTTTGGAAAAAATAGCCCAAACCGGCAAAAAAGAATTGGTGATTATTGCC
Source organism: Candidatus Nealsoniibacteriota bacterium (assembly GCA_043813805.1). GTDB lineage: Bacteria > Patescibacteriota > Minisyncoccia > Minisyncoccales > MHMH01 > 2-02-FULL-43-13. Next base: position 6,056 of record JBDRKR010000021.1, read on the forward strand.
GAAGACGTCGATGGTGAGGCTTTGGCCACTTTATTGGTTAATAAACTCCGCGGCATTTTTAATACTTTAGCTATTAAGGCCCCGGGTTTTGGCGACAGAAAGAAGGAGACGCTGGACGATATCGCAGCGGTGACCGGAGGCAAAGTTGTTTCGGAGGAGATAGGCTTGAAATTAGATAAAGTGGAACTTAATGCTTTAGGCAGTGCGCGCAAGGTTGTTTCCACTAAAGAAAACACCACCATTGTTGACGGTAAGGGTAAAAAGGAAGATATCGAAGCCAGGATCAGCCAGATTAAAAACGAAATTAAAACTTCTACTTCGGATTTTGATAAAGAGAAGCTGCAGGAAAGGCTGGGTAAGCTTTCCGGAGGCGTCGCCGTCATTAAAGTAGGCGCGGCCACTGAAGTGGAACAGAAGGCTGTTCAGCGGAAAACCGAAGACGCTTTGAATGCGACCAGGGCCGCTATTGAAGAAGGTATTTTGCCGGGCGGGGGAGTGGCGCTTTTGAGGTCTACCGCGGCTTTAGCCGATTTGCATCTGGAGGGCGATGAGAAAACCGGCCTGAATATTTTGAAAGCAGCTTTGGAAAAGCCGATTAGGCAGATCGCCGAAAACGCGGGAGTTGACGGTGCGGTTGTCGCCGAAGAGGTGAAAAAGCACCAGGGCAGCTTCGGATTCAACGCTGAAACCATGCAATATGAAGATTTAATCCAAAGCGGCATTATTGATCCGACGAAAGTTGTAAGGTCGGCTTTGGAAAATTCCGCTTCTGCCGCGGCGATTATTTTAACGACCGAAGCCGTTGTCGCTGAAAAGCCCGAAGAAAAGAAAGAAACGCCTCAAATGCCGCAAATGGGCATGGGATACTAAAAATCTGTCAATTAATCAGCTGAAAGAGGCTCAAAGAAAGAGGCTAAACCTCGTGAAAGAGGTTTAGCCTCTTTCATTTTGGGCGTCGCTTTCGTTTTGGGCGGTTGTAAGTTGTAAAATGATTTAAATGGTTAATTGACCCTTGATGGACCTCCGTTATTGTTATATAAAGTAATAAAGGATAACAACATTATAATTTAATATCGTGAAATATTTTCTTCTCGTCTCTTGTTTATTACTTATTTTCAGCGTTGTTTTCGCCGGTTTAATGCTGACGGATAAGGTAAGTATTACTGTTGATTTTTTCAGTTTATTTCAAAAATTCTCATCTCGGAATTTTCTGGCTCAAGTTACCCCCGCCGCCAATGAGGCGGTTTTTTATTTTTCTCCCGAAACCGGCGCTTTTAATACCGGTGACAGTTTCCTCGTAGAATTGAGAATGGGCTCTTCGGTGGGCATTATCTCGGTCAATGCCGATTTGAATTTCAATTCCTCTTTAATGACGGTCGTAAGCGTCAGCACCACAGACAGCGTTTTTTTCAGCTGGTGGGAAAACAGTTTTAATAATTCAACCGGCAAAATTCAGCTTCAGGCCTCGCTGCCTTCTCCCGGATTTACCGGCGACGGACTTATAGCGATAATTAATTTCAGAGCCGTGGCCGCCGGAACGGGCGCTATCAGTTATAATGCGGGTTCTTTGGCTTTAAAAACAGACGATACTAATATTCTGAATTTAACCAGATCGACCGGGGTGAGTTTTACAATCAACCCGCCGCCAATAAGCGATCTTAATGCTCCTGTCTGTTCCGGCGGTTTGCCGACAGGAACCCTGGCTGCGGGCACTGTCCAGACAACAATCAGCTTAATTGTCACTGATGCGACAATGCCCGTGAGTTGCCGCTATTCAACAACAGTTAATACCGCATATAGCTCAATGACAAACAATTTGACAAACTCCAGCGGTAGCACTTACTCAGCCAATGTTACGGGGTTGACCAATGGGATGAATTACAATTATTATGTCCGATGCCAGGATGCGGCAGGGAATACCAACACCGCTTCTTATCCGATCAGTTTTTCTGTAGCTGCTTCCGCTGCGTCAACAAAATTCACAAGCGGCGACAGAGTATCAACTAGCGCCGGCCTTTACGTGCGGTTAACTCCGTCGGGTATGCTATTGGGAGGTCAGTATATGGGAGCACAAGGCACAATTATCGGAGGTCCCCAGTTTGCCGATATTTATTGGTGGTGGCGAGTAGACTATGATACTGCGCCGGACGGCTGGTCAGCTGAAAACTGGCTATCTGCAGCTGTTTCTACTGTGTCAACAAAATTCACAATCGGCGACAGAATAACTGCGTCATACCCCGCTTTTGTACGATTAACTCCGTCTAATTCAGGTACGTTATTGGGATATCAAGCCTTTCAGAAACAAGGCACGATTATCGGAGGTCCCCAGTTTGCCGATACTTATTGGTGGTGGCAGATAGATTATGATACTGCGCCGGATGGCTGGTCGACTGAGGATGGGCTGGATAAAGTTCGCTGACGTTATTGCTCCGACCGGCACGATTTCCATCAGCAACGGGGCAACTTATGCCTTTTTTCAAATTGTTGTTTTAATTGACTGCGTGATATAATTTTATAATAAGTATGCAAAAAATAATACCAATAATCATAGCAATAGGAATAATCGCAACCTTAGGAATAGGCGTAAGTAAAAATGTATCGGCTGATACGTTGACGATACAACCATCTTCAAAAGATGCCAGTCTTTTAACAAACACAACTAATTACGGCGGCAGTGAAACTCTTTGGCTGGAAGATACATCTAATACGTTAAGACATAATATATTTGAATTTGATCTGTCTGTGCTGCCCGCGGGAGCTGTTTTGAATTCGGCTACTTTAAGCCTCTATTATTATTTTTATTATTACACCAATCCTGCGGGCAAAACAGCGTGGATGTATAAACAACCGCACACTAATTGGGTTGAATTAGAGGCGACGGGTTATGTTTATAAAACAGGCTCTCCTTGGGCAACGCCATTCGGTGATTATAGTTCCCCCGGGGTCAGTGCCGTTTTTCCTGCTGCTTACGGCTGGATGAATTGGAATGTTTCGGCCATCGTCCAAGATGCTTACAATAATTCCAACCCCGCAGAATTTTTAATGAGGTTTGAAAATGAGGCAGTTCCTTCGGGGTCGGGAAATTCCAGGGTATATTTCTATTCCAATAATTATATAAGTACACTTACAAGGCGGCCTAAGTTGACCATAGAATATACGATTTCTGGCGGTTCTCCGCCGCTTGCTCCCCAAAATGTCGTAGCTACTCACGGCACCAATACGGCCTATGTTACCGTCAACTGGACAGCAAGCGCTAACGCGACTAATTATCGGGTGTGGCGGGATGGCACTGACTTGGGATTGGTCGGCAACGTTGTTGCTTATCGGGATAAGGGGGCTGCTCCGCCCACTATTACGGCAGGTACCGTGACTGCGTCAGACTTAACCTTGAGTGTCGCCGGGCAATCAGCCAATAACGGAAATACTCATACTTATAAAGTGCAAGCATATAATTCAGCCGGCTATTCTGCGGATAGCGTTTCCGTTACAGGATACCGCGGCTTTAGCGTTTGGACAGCAGATCCGGGAGAGAATCAAAATTATCATAGTGTTTATCTCAACGGTTATATTTATGCCTCTTGTTATGGCTGCAGTCCGGCAAAGGTGTTTAAAGTCAACGCAGCAACATTGGAGCAGGTAGGGACTTGGACGGCTCCCCCTGGGCAGAACCGGGCGATCAATATAGTCGGTTCGGGAAATTATGTATATATAGGTATCCACGGGGATGCAAGTTCGTCTATTATTCCGACATATTTCAAGATTAATACTCAAACAATGCTGGATGAGGCTAAGTATACAGGGCTGACGGGGCAGATGTACGGCCGGAATATTGCCATGGATGAAAATTACATCTATGGCTTGTCTGAATATGCAGGCGCGGGAGTGTGGAACATCGATAAGTTAAATATAGCCGACATGTCTTCGGCGGGCGGTTGGCGGGGTAATGGGGAAGATTTCGTCGGTCTTGCCGTAGATGATACATATGTCTATGCCTTGATCAAGTTTGCTCGCATAGTCGATCCTGAGCCATTTAAACTTTATATAATCAAAAAATCAGACATGTCTTTGGTCCACACTTATACTGGAGCCAGTGACCAAAAGATTGGGCGCACAGTTTTTGTGGATGGGGATAATATTTTTGTGACACTGGGCAATACCAATCTGGACGGCACCGTCGTCAAGATTATCAAAATAGCTAAATCGACTTGGACCCAGGTCGGCATTCCCTACGAGGGAGAGGCTGACGAAATCAACGCCGCCCAGACAGCTTCTGATGGTAATTTTTTATATAGTACTTTGGGGGTTTCACCCGGTAAAATAATTAAAGTTGATTATGCCACAATGAAAAAAGTGGGTGCTTATATTGCCCCTTCCGTACTATTCAGTCTAGGTGCCGGGGTTGATTTAGGAAATGGTAAATTGTACGCTGTTTTTAATACGTCCCCTGCAAGGCTCAAGGTAATTGACCCTAATACAATGACCGACTTGAGCTATCAGTGGCAACAGTCAGCTACAAACAGCCCCACATCACCTTATTCTGATATTCCCGGAGCGCAAACTCCCACATATACTGTTACAGATGGCGCACGGTACTATAAATGTGTTGTGTCAGCAACAGCGGCGGCATCAAAAACCACACCAGCTGTATTTGCAGAAGTAACAACATCATATGTCCTAAATGCTATTTACTATAACTCGGGCCAGGAAACTGATCCTTATAACAATTTTTTGGGGCAAGCGGCTAATGAATTAAAAAATAATTTAGCTGATATCGGAGAAAACTTAGCTATTGTCACAGCTTCAAAGCCAACTTCAGGAAGTATTTATTTGGAAGTTAATGCTGCTCATCCGGACTTAGCCGGCAAAAGCGATGAAGCATTTAAACTTTATTCGGACAACAAAGGAATATATATTATCGGTAAAACTCCCTTGGCCGTCAGGCACGGAGCTTATGCTTTATTGGAGAAATTCGGCTTCAGATGGTTTTTTGCAAATTCAGCTTGGTGGGTAAAGCCGAGTTCCTTAATTTCTTTAGTCGGATTGAACGAGGTGCAAGATCCGCTCTTTTTCTGGAGAAACATATATATATGGACTCGGGTCCCCGGTAATAATATCGGCGATTGGATGGCTAGAAATCGGCTTTTGGGCGTAAAAGATTACACACACGACGAGAATTATTATAAAATAGCAGCTCTTAACAACTATGATGGACATGGGAGTCTTGCTTCTATGTATTACGCTCATCCTGACTGGTTTTTGCCCACCGGTCACACGCCATCCGGGACAGTGCAATGGGAGCTTCGGCCGGATAATTTGAATGTTGTAGCAATGGCAAAATCCTATGCCCAAAGCTTATTGTCTGCGATTCCACATTGGCTCAACTTTGGCAAAGATAGACTATCGTACGGAGCCATACCCATTACCCCCAACGACGATTCGGCCTGGGATCCGCCGTGGAATCCAAGCACCGACTGGCAAACAATCACTGATAAAGTCTATTACTTGGCCAATGAAGTAGCTAAAAATATACAAACTAGTTCTCCCGGAACTTATGTGTCAATATTGTGCGTAAGTTCATATGCGGGCATTCCGACAATTGCCCTAGAGAAAAACATTATCGCCGAATTGGTTACAGATTTTAACGCTACTACTGTGACTATTTACGACTGGATAGCTGGTTTAAAAGCGAAAGGCGTCCAGGTGGGTATTTATGATTTTTATAGCGAATGGGTTTATTTTCAGGATTTGCCGTTTTTAAATCTTGGCAGGGTTCAGGAAATAAAAAATTACGCCCAAAGGGGTGTTAAAAGTTACCATGCCCAGGCCGGCGGCAACGCTTGGGGGGCAATGGGCCTGACCTCTTATGCCGCCAGCAAGATGCTTTGGGATCCTTTCCAGGATTTTAATGCCATTCTTCAGGATTTTTACAGTAAGGCATTCGGTCCAGCATCAGAAATTATGAAGCGTTATTATGGAAGATATGAAGACAGCGGAAATAATCAGAGTTTTGATTATCAAAAATCATTAGGGCTTCTTCCACCGGCAGATTTTGCCAATACGGTTTTAGCAAGTTTTCGAGATCTGGACGAAGCCGAATCAGCGGTGGCGGGGAATAGCGTTTACCTGGCGCGCATCAGGCAGCTTGAATATTACCAGCGGTTTCTTTGGTTTTATCATGTCAGAGAATTGGCCAATCTTGGGATTGACGAACTTAAGACTTTCTACACTTTCATTAATAAAATAAGAGATTTGCATGTTATACATTACACAGAAGACGAGCCGGTTGTGCGGGCGGAATTAAAAAACAGAGGATTGACAGATTTGGCAATCAATGCTTTGCAAAATTTCACCCCTCCGACTATTGCCGAGGCATCCGCTTGGCTGAATGAAGCCCTGGCGGCATTTCCTCAAAATTCGTACACTGTTGATGTGCAAGTGAGAGCATCATCAGACGACGGTCATACATTTGGCACTTCTCTCACCGCAGCTCAAACTTATTCCCTCGCAGGTAAGGTAGCTACGACAAACTATAACTCTTTCTATAGGTTTACAGGAATAACTATTCCCCAGTTTTCAACTATAAAAGAAGCTTATTTAAGCCTATACGAATCCGATTCAAGCGGTGTGCCTTCCACTATCATCTATGCCGATGATCAAAATAATCCCGGAGCGGTCACATCGGCCGCAGACTACAATAATCGGACCCAAACAACCGTTGGTGTGGGAGCCAATGGTGATCCGGGAGGTTACGGTTGGCACAATATAACTATCACGCCCCTCATTAAGGAATTGGTAGATAGCTACGATTATTCGAATGAGGCTATCCAGATTTTGCATAAGGAAAATGGCAGCGCATTTTCGAACTACAGGATATCAAAAACTTGGGATGATTCTACTCATGTTTATGGGGCAAGGTTGTATATTGAATATGAGCCCCCAACGGTACCTCCGCCACCATCTGCTTTTACTATTTCTGACACTGATAAACTTTATCTTTTCCGGGACAAGGCCAATACTTTTCAGATATTAGGCGGTAATTTTAATCTGGCTACCAGCTTTAATGTTCAATTTATCCAGGGCGCAACCACAGTATCTTCGTTCACCGTCCAGCCGACAAATACTTCTATAATAAATCTTAACTTAACTTCAGCTCAAATTAACACTTTGCCAATCGGTTTCTATGATCTAAAGATGGTCAGAACTGCTGATAATATTTCTCAAACCTATAACAAACAAATTTTAGTTACCATCTTGGGAGATATTTGGAGCAGAACTGCCACCGAATCAGCTGAACAGAAAAGAGACGGCAAGGTTAACCTTTACGATTTCTCCCGCATGTTTTCCAAGTGGAAAAGTATTGTAGCCGCTGATTTACAGGAGTGCGATATAAACGCCGGACCCGGTAATATATCCCAAGGCAAGATTGACCTTTACGACGCCAATAGGCTGATGACTAATTGGCTGCCTTGATAGACTTCAGTTATTGTTATATAAAGTAACAAAGGATAATAATTTAAAAATAAAACTATGAAAACTTTTAAACAGTTTTTTTGCGCCTCTTTTGTCTTCGTCGCCCTTTTTTCGGCAATTGGCCAAACTTCCGCTCAAGAAGAAGCGGTCTTTATATTATCTCCGGACAGCGGCAGTTATAACTTGGGCGATAAATTTTCCGTAGAGCTCAAACTCGATTCTTCTCAGCCATTAACTTCGTTGAAAAGCGAACTCAGTTTTGATCCGTCAATCGTTAAAGTGGTGGATATTGATTCTGAAAGCGGTGTTTTCACTTATTGGTGGGAAAAATTCTTTGACAACGAGAAGGGTGCCATCAGACTGCAGGCTTCAGTGCCCAGCCCCGGTCAATCCGTCGGCCCCATTGCAACAATAAATTTTCAAGCCATTAAAGACGGCCAGAGCGCTGTCGCTTTTAACTCTTCGTCCCTCGCCCTTAAACCGAACGATGAAGATATTTTCAATTTGACGGCTTCCGTCGGAGCTAATTTCTCGGTATTTTCTCCCATGCTAAAACAATCTTCTTCCAGCTTTTGGGTTATAGCACTGGCAATCATGTTAGTATTGTTTATTGTCTTTTTCTTTTTTAAGAAAAGATTAGTTAAAAAAGCATCATAATTTAATATCGTGAGATATTTTCTTCTCGTTTCGTGTTTGTTGCTTATTTTTAGCGTTGTTTTCGCCGGTTTGATACTGACGGAAAAAGTAAGCATTACCGCCGATTTTTTCAGTTTATTTCAAAAACTCTCATCTCGGACTTTTCTGGCTCAAGTTACCCCCGGCGCCAATGAGGCGGTTTTTTATTTTTCTCCGGAAACCGGCGTTATCAATAAAAACAACACTTCTTCAACAGAATTAATAATCAATACTTCGGCTGGCGTAACTTCAATCAAAGCTTATTTGAATTTTAATTTTTCGGCAATTTCAATAACCGGTATTGATACAACAAACAGTGTTTTCACCAGTTGGTGGGAAAATTCTTACAATAACATCACCGGTAAAATCCAGCTTCAAGCTTCTTTGCCTTCACCCGGCCATAATGGAGCGGGATTGGTGGCAAAAATAAATTTTCAGGCCATAAACACCGGAACGGCTACCGTAACCTATGACGCGACTCCCGGCAATAATTTGGCTTTAAAAATAGATGATACTAATATTTTAAATTTAACCAGATCCACCGGCGCAAGCTTCACCATTACTGAGGCTGTCCAAGATACCACGCCGCCTAGCACGACGGGCCATAACCCAGCCAAAAGCTCAACCAATGTATCTACCAGTACTAATATTGTTGTTCAGGTCAACGACAGCGGCACGGGGGTAAATCAAAGTTCTTTGGTAATGAGAGTTGGGGGAATTGTCGTTTCTCCCGTTGTTTCCGGCACGCCGGCTTCTTATACTTTAACTTACAACCCGCCCAGCGATTTTAATTATAATCAAGCGGTTAATGTCACCATTAACGCTCAAGACCTGGCTACTCCGGCCAATATCATGACTCAGGACAGTTATTCTTTTACAATTATTGCCGCTCCGGACGGCACTCCTCCGACCGGCACGATTTCCATCAGCAATGGGTCAGCTTATGCCGTCTCTCAATCGGTTACTCTCAATCTTTCGGCCTCTGATGCGAGCGGCGTGAGCCAGATGTCTTTTTCTAACGATAATATCAACTGGTCTGCGGCCGAATCATATTCAACGACTAAGTCCTGGACATTAACTTCGGGCGAGGGGACTAAAACCGTTTATGTAAAATATAAAGACACGGTTGGCAATTGGAATTTAACGTCATTCAGCGACACGATTATTTTAGATACTGTTTATCCCGTAATTTCCAATACGACGGCCTCAAGTATTACCATGAATTCCGCTTTGATTACTTGGACGACGGGCGAGTCGGCGACTTCCCGGGTGGAATACGGACTAACCGCAAGTTACGGCAGCCAGACCGTTGAAGACACGAATTTAGTTACTTCTCACCAAGTTAGTTTAAGCGGTTTGACTCCCAGTACGCTATATCATTACCGAGTTTCTTCCAAAGACGCGGCTACTAATCAGTCAATATCTGTTGATAAAACCTTTACCACTCTAGGACTGCCGGATACCACGCCGCCCAGTGCCGTTTCCGGTTTGGGAGTTTCTAATATTTTTCAAACATCGGTCAGACTTAATTGGGTTTCCCCGGGCGATGACGGCGGTACGGGCATTGCCAATTCTTATGATATCAGGTATTCAACTGGTTTAATTACCGAAGCGAATTGGGCCGCAGCTACTCAGGTTTCCGGTGAACCTGCTCCTTTAATCGCCGGAACATCTCAATCTTATGTAGCGGTGGGACTTAGCGCTTCCACGCTTTATTATTTTGCCATCAAAACGCTTGATGAGGTGCCCAACACCAGCGCTATTTCCAATATTCCTTCGGCGACCACTTTGGCTCCGCCCGATATTACGCCTCCAACCATTACTATTACTGTTCCCACCACACTGGCGACTTATTCCACTACTACGAACCCGATTAATTTAGCGGGCAGCGCTTCTGATAATATCGGAGTGACTCAGGTTACGTGGGTTAACAGCAGGGGCGGTTCGGGAGCCGCTTCAGGCACCACCGCTTGGTCGATTTTGTTAGTCAACCTTCAATCGGGCGACAATACAATCACTGTTACGGCGAGCGATGCTGCTAATAATACAATTACGGATATTTTGACCGTTACCTATGATCCAGGCAGTCTTTCGGTTTCTTTGATCGCTAACAATCCGTCTTCTCCGGGGCAGGGCTCTTTAAATGATGTTGACTTGACGGCGGTCGTGTCAGGCACGGTCCTGGGCAATATCAATTATACTTTTTATTGCAATCGTTCTGATTCAGGTATCAACGTTACGCCCGGTTATAATGCTAAATATGACGGCATCGCCGAAACATCGAAAGTGGCTAGTGACCTTTGCGACTACGCTTCGATCGGCACTTACTACGCTAAAGTTATTGCAGAGAGGGGAGGGAATGCGGTAGAAGCCAGGGTTGAAATTACCGTGACCGCAGTCGTTGTCCCGCCCCCACCACCTCCTCCTGGTGGCGGCGGGTCAGTTGATACTACTCCTCCCTCTCAACCATTAAGCGTTTCAATCGCTCCAACCGACAAGCAGATTGCTCTTTCTTGGGTAAATCCTACCCAATCAGATTTTGTCAGGGTTCTTATTGTCAGAAAAGAGGCTGCTCAGCCGACATCAAGGACGGACGGCACGGTAGTTTACGAAGGAGATCAGACGCAATATCTTGATGCAGGTCTGACTAATGGGATAAGGTATTATTACGCCCTTTACAGTTACGACGCCGTCCCTAATTACTCAATGCCGGCCTTTGTTAATGCCGAGCCGGTCGCCGGAAAAGAGAGCATTGAAGTTGCTCACGACACTTCCGTCCAATTAATCGGCGATTTAAATAAAGACGGCAAGGTTAATGTTTTTGATTTAAGCATCCTGCTTTCCAACTGGAAAAAAACCAAACCCGAATACGATTTGAACGGCGACAATACTATCAGTATTTTCGATTTGAGCGCCATGCTTTCCCACTGGACAAAGTAAATAATTAAAGGGATAATTTAATAAGCTATGTCTAAAAAATATTTTGTTTCCATATTTATTTTTGCGAATTTAGTTTGCTTGATGCCGTTTTTGGCGATTCATGCTCAAGCGGCCACGCTTTATTTTTCTCCGGCCAGCGGGTCGTTTGCCCAGGGTGAAAGTTTTTGGTTAACAATCATGGTTGATACCGGCAGCGAAGCTTGCAACGCCATCGGCGCCTATCTTTCTTATCCTGAGGATAAATTGGAGCCCTTGGGCGTCAGCATTGCAGGTTCCGTAATGACGCTTTGGGCGGAAAAAAATATGAGCGGAGGGAAAATTGATATTTCCGGAGGTTTGCCCACGCCCGGTTTTTCCGGGATAAAAAAAGTGGGGGCCATCGGGTTTAAGGTTAAGACCTCTTCGGGCAGCGCCACCTTGCAATTTAATGAAAGTTCAGCGGTCATCACCGATGTTGGAAATCAAAATATCCTTAATCTAGCCGGCTCCGGGAAGGGCCAGTACACCTTTAAATCTAAGACGGTTTCCCCTCCGGCAACTCCCCCGGTAACTCCTCCGGTAACTCCTCCGGTAACTCCCCCGGTGACTCCTCCGGTAACTCCTCCGGTAACTCCAACCCAACCCAAAGTAGAGCTGATAATTTTAAACCAAGCCAACAATAAACCTTTGTCCGGAGCAGAAGTTTTTTTCCCGAAATTTTCGTCAGAAGTCCAAACTACCGATGACGAAGGCAGGGTTGTTTTTGACAATTTGACTTTGGGAAATCAGCAGGTTTCGGTGAAATACAAAGATGCGACCGTTGATTACCAGATTGATGTTTTAGATCAAGAGCTGACTCAGCCTTTCAAGATTTTCTTCAAAGTGCCCGGGGTAATGGAAAGCTTGCCGTTTCTGATAGCCATTACCGCACTTTTACTCGGTTTGGTCGGATTTCTGGTTATGAAAATTTTAAAACCGCCAAGCATTTCTTCTTAAAGAGAAGATTATTAATTTTAAAAATATGAATTTTTTTCTAATCATCGTTGCTCTCGTCGTGATCTTAGCTCTTTGGCTGATTCTTACCTATAACCGCTTCGTGACTTTGCGCAACAGAGTCAAGGAAGCCTGGTCAGACATCGATGTTCAATTAAAGAGGCGTTACGATCTGATTCCCAATCTGGTGGAAACGGTTAAAGGTTATGCTTCTCATGAAAGACAGCTTTTGGAAAATGTTACCCGGGCGAGAACTCAAGCCATGGGAGCAAAAACCTTGAAAGAGAGGGGAGACGCCGAAAACGCTTTATCGCAGACTCTAAAATCGCTTTTTGCGGTTTCGGAAAACTATCCGGCCTTGCGGGCTGCGGAAAACTTTCTGGAATTACAACGCGAATTGACCGACACCGAAGATAAAATCCAGGCTTCTCGCCGTTTTTACAACGGCAATGTCAGGGATTTCAACACGATTCTCCAGACCTTCCCGCAAAATACGGTGGCCGGATTTTTCAAGTTCAAGGCAGCCGAGTTTTTTGAGATACAGGAAGCCGTCCAGAAAGAGCCGGTATCTGTCAAATTCTAAGCACGAAGCGCGAAATCCGAAACAATATCTAATGATCAAAATTCAAAATCCCAAACACGTTTTGAATTTAAATATTTGTTAATTATTGTTGACTATTGTTGACTTCCGATTTCAACAAGCTTGTTGAAATCGGAAGTCAACAAGCCACCATGACCATTTATACTCACGCCGAATCCAATATTCGGAAAACTTGGATTCTGGTTTCTCTGTTTTTTATTTTTATTATCGGTTTGGGCTGGTTTTTCAGTTATACTTTCCAAAACCAGGCCATTTTGATTTTCGCCGTTGTTTTCAGCTTGGTGATGAATATCGCGAGTTTCTGGTATTCCGATAGAATTGTTTTGGCGATGACCAAGGCCAGGCCCATTGAAAAGAAAGACAACCCCGAGCTTTACAGGATTGTTGAAAACCTTTGCATTACGGCCGGGCTTCCCTTGCCCCGGATATATATCATTCCGGAAGCGCAACCTAATGCTTTTGCCACAGGCAGAAACGCCAAGCACGCTGTCGTTGCCGTCACCCAGGGATTACTCGAAAAACTCGATAAGCAGGAATTGGAAGGCGTGGTTGCTCACGAACTTTCTCATATCGGTAATAAAGATATGATGCTTATGACGGTCGTTGTGGTTCTGGTGGGATTTGTCAGCATTCTCTCGGATATGTTTATGAGATCGATGTTGTTTGGGGGATTGAGAAGAAGAGATAGCCGAGGCAGCGGGCAGGCAGGCGCAATTTTGGCTTTGGCGAGCGTTGTTCTTATGATTTTATCGCCACTGGTGGCTATGCTGATTCAAATGGCGATTTCCCGAAAGAGAGAGTTTCTGGCCGATGCTTCAGGCGCTCTTTTAACAAGATATCCCGAGGGATTGGCGCGCGCTTTGGCTAAAATCGCCGTTGATCCCGCGCCCATGAAAAGGGTTTCTAATTCCACCGCCCATCTTTATATTTCAAGTCCTTTCAGGGGAAAACGTTTTTCTTCTTTTTTCTCGACACATCCGCCGGTTGAGCAGAGAATTAAGGCGCTGAAAGAAATGCAAATTTAACCTTGACAGATTATATGCTCGTGATATCATTAAGTTGTAATATAATTTATTACATAATAATATGAGAGAAGTTATCAACATATCATTACCTAAGGAATTAAATCTGATAGTAGAGAAAATGGTAAAAAAAGATAGGTATTCAACCAAAAGCGAATTTGTCAGGGATCTTATCCGCGAAAGGATCGAAGAAGAAGATTTATCGGGCCAGATCAAAAAAAAGCGAAGCCGAATTTCGAGCTGGAAAGGGCAAGGTTTTGCGTTCCTTGAAAGATTTGCGTTAAATTATATTTGACGCATGCGGATTTTTTATTCACCGGAGTTCAAACGAAGATATAAACGACTGCCGTTTGAAATCCATAAAAAAATTGAAGAAAAAGAAATAATTTTTCGCAAGGATCCGTTTGATCCCCAACTTAAAGCCCACAAGCTTCACGGGCGATTGAGCGATTTTTGGGCTTTTTCCGTTGACGAAAGCCGCAGGATTATTTTTAAGTTTCAAGACAATAAAACGATAAGATTTTATGCGATAGGAGATCATTCAATATATAAAAAATTATAGAGGGGTTATGGAGAGGTCGGATAGTGGTTTATTCCACACGCTTGGAAAGCGTGCAACCCGAAAGGGTTCGCGAGTTCAAATCTCGCCCTCTCCGCTAAACTTCGTTAGGGCTCGTTTACACTCGCCCTAACTCCGCTTAGCTTCGCCTCTATGTTTTACGTATATATTTTGAAAAGCATAGCTCAGCCAGGAGCAATATATAAAGGTTATACCGAAGATTTAGTAAAAAGATTAAAACAGCACAACGACCCTACGAATCAGGGGCACAGCAAGCGTTTTGCTCCATGGGAAATTGAAACATATTTTGCTTT
>JBDRKR010000022.1:0-27769 GCA_043813805.1 Candidatus Nealsoniibacteriota bacterium
CGACACTTTTTGCCGAGGCAGAGAAAAATGACAACCTTGAAGCGAAAAGAGAGATATTTGCCGCATTAGGTTCGGACTTCATCCTCAAAGACAGAAAACTCAATGTTTCTATGGACAATTTACTATTCCCGATACAAACTGCCGCAAAAGAAGCTCAAAAAATTGCCGCAGGGTTAGAACCTACGAAAAACCGCGAAAATAAGAGGGAAATCAGGCAAATCTATGCCAGAAGTCCAGTAATGCTGCGGGACTTGGATTCGAACCAAGATTAATGGATTCAGAGTCCATCGTCCTACCATTAGACGATCCCGCAAGGTGAAAGAGGCTAAGCCTCTTTCATTTAAACTTTCAGATATTTACGCATAGCCAGCCAGGAAGCTACAGCGCCCAACCCTACCCCGGCTGCTAACTGCAAAATAATCACCATCAGGAAACTGCCGAAAAAGTAAGAATAAAGGTGGAGTCCCGGAATAACCATATCAATCTTCGGGCTCAAAAACCAAAGAGCGGCGCCGAACACCAGAAAAGTAATCAAAACCGCCAAAACTCCGCCGATCATGCCCTGGACCAGGAAAGGCCCGCGGATGAACCAATTCGACGCTCCCACGAGCCTCATCGTTTCAATTTCGTCTCTAGAGTTATAAATAGCGATCCTGACGGTATTAAATGCGATTAATACGGCAACCACCGCCAAAACAATACTCAAGGCGATGCCCGTGTTGCTGACAGTCGAAGTCAAAGAAAACATCTTATCGATAGCCGGCCTTTTCTCGTTATAATCAACTTTAGAGATCAAATCATTAAAAGAGGCTGAATTCAGAAAAGACGAAATGGCTGCATACTGCGTCGCTTCGAAAGCCTTGATGTTAAGAGATGCCAGTAAAGGATTGCCGCCGACTTCTTCCAAAGAATCCATAATCACCTGTTCGCCCTCATGGCGGTCAACAAACTTGGCCAAAGCTTCTTCTTTGGAAATATATTCCAGATTTTTCACTTCGGGCAACCCCGCAAGCTCTTTTTGGATGGTATCAATTTGCTCGGTAGAAGGCTCTTCTGAAAAATAAACCGCCATATCAACTTTCTCTGACAAAGTAACGACCAGATAGTCGGATGTTTTTTGCAGCAGGAAAAGCGCGGTTACCAAAGAAATCGCCATCACCATAATAAAAACCGTGGCTAAGGAAAGCCCGCTGTTTCTTCTGAAACCCAGCCATCCTGATTTGACAATGCGTTTAAAGGAAGCGCTCATAAATTGAAAAATTGATAATTGAAAAATTAAATTGTAAACCTCCCTCTTTCTTCGTCGCGGATAACCTTGCCTTCTTCCAGGGTAATCACCCTTCTTTCGAGTGAATTAATAATATCCTGATTATGGGTCGCTAAAATGACGGTCGTCCCCATTTCGTTGATTGTGGTCAACAAGCGAATAATGTCTTTGGTGTGGTACGGATCCAGATTTCCGGTCGGCTCATCGGCTAAAATTACCTTGGGCTGATGGACAAGGGCTCTCGCAATAGCCGCCCGCTGCCTTTCTCCGCCTGAAAGCTCTTCGGGAAAGCTCTGGGCCCTGTTGGTCAGTCCCACCAAGTCCAAAACTCTGACCACGTCATTTGCGATATCGGCATCGGACGATCCCATCACTTCCAAAACATAAGCAATATTCTCATAAGTCGTCTTGAAAGGCAAGAGTTTGTAATCCTGGAATACGACCCCGATGTCCCGGCGGAATTTAGGCAAATGGTGCGGCTTGATCTGGTGAATATCTTGGTTTTCAAAAATAATAGTGCCGGAGCTCGGCTTCTCTTCAGCCAAAAATAATTTCAATAAGGTGGTTTTACCGGCTCCCGACCTCCCGACGATTGAAACAAACTCATGGGGCTGAACTTCAAAAGAAACATTGCTCAAAGCCACGATGGGCTTCGTGCCTGCCCGATAAACCTTGGTGATGTTACAAAAACTAATCATAATTTATCGATTTACGAAATCCCATCATATATGTTGGATTTCGTAAATCCAACATATCCGTCTTATATTTTGATTTCCGTGGCGATTAATTCTTCGAGCTTCCCGTCGAGCACTCCTGTCGTATCTGATGTTTCCACATTCGTCCGAACATCTTTAACTAATTTATACGGATGCAGAACGTAAGACCTTATTTGAGAACCCCATTCAATGGCGACAGCCTTGCCTTTGATTTTGGCGAGCTCTTTTCCCCTCTGGGTTTCTTTCAGCTGATAAAGCTTAGCATAGAGCATTTTCATGGCGCTCTCCTTGTTTTGAGCGAGAGACCGCTCAGTTTGGGACGCCACCGTGATTTTCGTCGGCAAATGGGTGATTTTTACGGCCGTCATTCTTTTATTAACGTTTTGTCCGCCAGGCCCCGAAGCCTTGCAAACATCAACTGACAATTGTTCGGGTTTAACTTCTATATCCTCTTCTTCGGCCAAAAAAATCTCCGGCAAGACCTCGACTAAGGCAAAGGAAGTGTGACGTAGCGATTGAGCTGAAAACGGCGAAATCCTTACGAGCCGATGAACTCCCGATTCTTTTTTCAAATAACCGTACGCATACTTGCCCCTGATTTCCAAAGTAACTGATTTGATGCCGGTTCTGCCCTCAGCCACCCCCTCGCCAAAGGACTGATCAAGGATGTTCGTTTTAAAGCCCTGCCGGTCAGCGTATCTTTGATACATGCGCAGAAGGATACTCACCCAATCCTGGGCGTCCTGGCCCCCGGCGCCCGACATAATGGAAAGAAGGGCTGTCCCCTTATCGTATTTGCCCGAAAGATAAACCTGAAACTCTAATTTTTTAAAATCTTCTTCTGTTTTGACGTTTTCGAACTCTGCAAGCTCTTGCTGTAAGTCGCTCAACTCCTGGGTAATTCTGACTGCTTCATCTTTCTTTTCCCAGAGGTCGGACTTCTGAATTTCCCTGGTTAATTCTTCAATTCTCTCTTGCTTGCCCGCAATGTCAAAGACGGTCCGCGAGCTCGCGGATTTTATCTTGTAAAACTTCTTTCTTTTCAGAATCGTCTTTCATATTCTTTTTCAACTTTATCATATTTTTCCGAAAAAGAAAAGAGAGGAAACGTGTTCCTCTCTTTATTTAATCAACATCGTAAGTTGATTATTTAACTCGCTCGCTCAGCGCCTTTAATGCGATGAGCACCCCGTTTACGTCGTTCATTGCGTCGTGGGGCCGGGCCGGAATTTTAAGACCGAAGGCCTCGGGCGCTGCACCGCTTTGCTTGACCGCGTAACCGTGCCGGGCGAAAATCTCGTTAATGTTATGAAACCGATCCATCTCGAACGGAAATTCCAAACCGCATAACTCGCAGTTCTCCACCAAGACGTCACGATCAAACAACCGCGAACCATCTACCCGGCTGTCGAAGCAGTAGATCTCAAAATCGCAACACCAATCAAAGAACGTCTGTAAAAATATGGCGAAGTCAATGCCTTTCTGATTAATATCTTCCTGGGTAATACCGGTGAGGTTTTTGATGTACTCAGAAAGAATCGGATTAATCCGGGGTTTCACCAAAGTCTTTACAGTAAATTGTTCGGTAAATCTCTCTATATCTGTGAGAGTGGCGCCTATTTGAATAACCTCACGATGCTCGCCTGGTCCGGACCAATTTCTCGCCGCTGCTCCATCCCAACTCGTACATTCCAGGTCGAATAAGATGAACCTTTTGGGTAAGTTTAACAACCTACACCTCCTTCTGTTTTGTCAATTTTCTAACTGGTCCTATGATACGCTCTTTTGCCTAAAAGTCAAGAGCCGGAGGAGAGATTCCCCGCCCCAGGCGAGTGGGCCTTGTGCCCAGAACTTTTTACTTTGAGCCACCTCGCGGATTCGAACCGCGGACCGTCACTTTACGAAAGTGCTGCTCTACCAGCTGAGCTAAGGTGGCATGTTTTTATTTTTTGTTTTTCAAATAGCGTGCCGCATTCTCAGTGAGCCAGGAACTGGACTGGACCTTGCCGCCCTTGCCGACATTAAAAACTATCTTGCAACCAATTGCTTGGCACGTTTTGATTTCTTGATCTGGTAGGTTTTGAATGTTCCGATCGCCACCTCGGGCAAAAATATCGGGTTTAATTTTCGATAATTCTTTAACTACACTCATATCTTGCGAATTTTTAGAGTGTTCCGTAAAAACTATTTCATCTATACAGGCCAGTGACGCCAAAATCTCTTTGCGCTCATTTTGGGGCATAAAAACGTAACCCTTTTTCGCCATCAGCCAGTTGTCGTTGTTCAAGATAACCACCAGCTTATCGCCCAATTTTTTGGCGGCCTGAAATAAACGGACGTGGCCTATGTGAAGTGGGTCCATCCCTCCGGATACTGCGACAACAATTTGTTTCTTTTTCTGATTTATTTTAGTCATACTTGTCTCGGAGCGGGTAACGGGAATCGGCCTCGACTCTCGCCTCGCTATAGCGGGGCTCGGTCTGGCCACCGCCTCCCTCGCTACGCTCGGTCCGGCGTTCGATTCCTCCTTTTATTAGTTCAGAAATGAAAACAATCCCGAATGGGTTATATTTTCATTTCTGAGCGGGTAACGGGAATCGAACCCGTATCTCGACCTTGGGAAGGTCACGTTCTGCCACTGAACCATACCCGCACTTCGAATAAACTCAGTGTGAGCTTACCAAAATTTTATCTTATCTATTATTTTTTTCAGAAAGTTTTCTTCTTCCTGAACGCTCTCGTTATTTTCAGCCGGCAGGACTGTTACCACCTCCTCGCCCGGCTTCTTCAAATTGAAGGTTTCTCTCGCCTCTTTTTCCAGATACTCATCGTTTGTCGCCTCAGAAACCTGCGCCTGCAATTGCGCTTTTTTCATTTCAAGGCCGTTGAGCTCGGTTTGCAATCTGATCAGCTGAGATTTTAATTCCATCCTTCTTGAGTTTATCTTAAAGTTTGACCCGATCAAATACCCCACCACCGTGAAAAGCAATATGCCCAAAAGAATGGAAAAAAAGATATTCTGTCTTGATTCTCGCTTGACTGAAGCCTCGACGGAACGGACCTTTTTCTTTTTTTTATTTTTTGCTATCATAGAAGAATGAAATCGAAAAAAATTATTAAGATAATTTGGCTCGTGTTAATAACTCTTGTCATTTTCAGCATGGTGGCTTTCACCGTGGCTCCCATCTTTTAATCGTATCAGATTTTAAACACCTCAAGAAATGTCTTGGAAGGAATCTTAATCCTTCCTTTTTCTTTTAAGTCTTTTTTACCTTTTTTTTGCTTTTCAAGCAACTTCTTTTTCCGGGTGTAATCTCCCCCATAAAGCGGAGCAATGACGTCCCTGCGGCGCGCCGAAATGGTTGCTCGGGCTATTATCTTCCCTCCGACCGCTGCCTGCAAGGGCACGGAAAACAGCTGAGACGGCAAAACTTCCTTCAATTTCTCCACCGTCTTTCTCCCTTCGGCAAACGCATCTCTTTCGGGAACGATTCTCGAAAAAGCTTCGTCGCTTTTCCCCAGAATCAGAATATCAAGCTTGACCAAGTGCGCCGTCCGCCACCCCAAGATTTCATAATTCATGGAGGCGAATCCCTGGGATACACCTTTCAACTTATCGTAAAAACTCTTAGTGATGATTTCTCTCAAAGGAACTTCGTACAGAAGTTCAACCTTATTCTGGCTTAAATAATCAGTTTTAAGTTGTTTTGACTCGATGCTTTCCAAAAGCTTTAAAACTTCGCCTAAATAGCCGACCGGGGTCAAAGTCTGCAGTTTAATCCAAAGCTCCTGGCTTTGGACAATCTGGGCAGGATCGGGCCAATCGGCTGAAGTATAAACGAAAATCTCCTTGCCGCTGGATAGCGTTACCTTATAGATTACTGACGGCGTAGAAAGTATCAGGCTCAACCCGAATTCCCTCCTTAGCCTTTCCGCAATGATCTCGGTGTGTAAAAGACCTAAAAAGCCGCACTGGAATCCCCGGCCCAGCCCCTCCTTAAAGTCGGGCTTGAAGCTCAAAGCCGCATCGTTCAATTTTAGCCTTTCCAGGGAATCTTTCAAGAGCTCGAAGTCGTCGGGGTTTTCGGAATAAATGCTTAAAAAAACCATGGGGTTGGGCTCGTGATAACCGGGCAGCGCTTCTGTCGCCCGGCCCAAGATAGTAATCGTTTCGCCCACCCTGACCTGCCCCGGTATTTTAATGCCGGTAGCGATATAACCGATATCTCCAGGGCCCAAGTTTTCTGACGGAAAGAACTCCGGATTAAAAATACCGACTTCTTTGACTTCGCCAACGGCCTTGCTTTGCATTAAATAAATCTTATCGCCTTTTTTAACTTCTCCGTCGAAAATCCGGACATAAGCCAAGACTCCTTTAAAAGCGTCGTATTTGGAATCAAAAACCAGGGCCCTAAGGGACTTTGCCGCATCGCCTTGAGGGACCGGCACCTTTGCCAAAACCGCCTCCATAACCTTATCAACATTAACGCCGTCTTTCGCCGAGATTCTGATAATATCTGATGCTTCGACCCCCAAAAGACTCATCATTTCTTTCTCGGTTTCCTCGATTTTCGCCTGGGGAGAATCAATTTTATTGATGGCCGGGATAATAACCAAGTGCTGGTTTTTGGCAAGCTCCAAATTACCGATGGTTTGCGCCTGGATGCCCTTCGTGGCATCGACTAATAAAATGGCGCCTTCCACGGCGACGAGTGACCTTGAAACTTCGTAGCCGAAATCAACATGGCCGGGAGTGTCAATCAAATTCAATGTGTAATCTCTGAACTTCATGCGCACCGGCGTCATCTTGATGGTAATACCCTTCTCACGTTCTAAATCCATCGCGTTCAAATACTGGGGCCTCATTTTGTCCATAGAAATGGTGTTTGTCATTTCCAAAAACCTGTCCGCAAGCGTGGATTTCCCGTGGTTCACATGGCTGATGATGCAAAAATTTCTTATTTGATTTAACATCTGTGGAAAATCGACAACCGGATAATTTTTATTTCCGGAGACTTTAAAAGATGGCAGGCTGAAAAATAAACGAGCGCCCCGACGATTCCCGCAATGGCTGACTGAATCAAAATACCCAAAAAGGTTCTCATTTCGACGAACCCCGCCGAAAATTTAAGGGAAAAATAAACGGCAACGCCCATTAAAACGGTAGCTAAAACCACCCTGAAAAAAGACTTGGCGATATATTTAAGCCTAATATGGCCCAGAGTTTTGCGCAAGAAAAACAAAAGCAGCAAGCACTGCAAAGCGCCGGAGACCGACATTGCTAAAGGAAGCCCGATAACGGCGATATCTTTAATATCGGAGAGTTCCAAGGCGTTGGCTAAAAATTGCCGGAAAGGATTGGCAAAACCCAAAAGCCAGACGAAGAAAAATGCTAAAACGACGTTAAACGCCATGGAAACGAAGCTGATGGCCACGGGGATTTTGGTATTCTGGAAAGAATAAAAAACCCTGGCCAAAAAAGGTACGCAAGAAGCGACAAAAATACCCAGGCAGAAAAGTCCGAGGGAAGCTGCGGTTAATCTCGTATCTTGCCAGGTAAATTCGCCCGTACCCAAAACAAGGCGGATAATCTGAGCCCTCAATAAAAATAGGAAAAGAGAAATAGGTATGATCAGAAAAGTCATTTGGCGCAAGCTCGAAGAAAATTGATCTAAAAACTCCTGCTTTTGGCCGTTGACCCACGCCCGCGATAAAAACGGAAAAGAAGCCACGGCAAACGAAGCGCCCACAATTCCGATGGGCATATATTGAATATTGTTGGCGAAATTGAAAATAGCGATAGAGCCCGCAGCCAGCGTCGAAGCTATAGCCGTAATAACTATTAAATTCAGATTGTAGGCGGTCGTGCCGATGGTCCGGGGAATCATCAGTTTGAATATTTTAAGAAGACCGGGATAGTTGAAATTTAAAACGGGCTTATATTTAAAACCCGACGCTTGAGCGATCGGAATCTGGATAACCCAATGTAAAAAAGCGCCTAAAATCACGCCGTAAGCCAGCCCCCGCACCCCGAAAGACGGCACGAAGAATAAAATACCGCTAATGATTCCCAGATTGTAAAAAATGGGCGCGATTGAATAAGCGAAAAAACGGTTAAAATAGTGTAAAATTCCCGAAAAGATAGCGGACAGCCCCAAAAGAATCGGGCTCAAAAACATAATCCTGGTTAGGGCTATAGCCAAAACCTTTTGTTCCGCATTAAACCCCGGAGCTATGAAATTCATTAAAAGAGGAGTAAAAATAGCCAAAATTCCGCAGATGGCTACAAGTAAAACCAAAAAACAATTCACGACGTTATTGACCAGCGTCCACGCTTCCTTCTCGTTTTTCTTGAAAGATTCGGCAAAAACCGGCAGAAACACAGCCGTAACCCCGCCCATAATTAAAATACTGTAAACGAAATCCGGAATGCGGAAAGCGGCGAAATAAACGTCGAGTGTTTCCCCCGCTCCGAAAGTCCCGGCCAAAAGCCGGTCTCTCACTAAACCCAAAAGCCGGCTGATTAAAGCCGAGGTGCCCAGAATCAAGGCGGCGAAACTGGCTGTTTTAGCTTGCGAACGAAAGAGGCGTTTAAGCATTGACGTTCTTTATTCTATCTTTTTTTTTCCTTCTTTACAAATCTCAAGCTTCCAGATAGTATCTCTACAGAAGAAGCTAGAACCTTAAAAAGGAGGGAAATATGGAAAGATTGGCCCACATCATCGAAACGCAACAATTCACCGTGCCTTGGCTGGAAGAGGACTTCTTCCCCCTGGTCGATGAAATGGATGAATTGCTCGACAAAAGAGAGAAAGGCCTCATTAACTCTCCAGTGCGAACAGACCTGACCGGTAAAAATGTGGTTGAGTTCTTTTATGGGGCAAGCACCCGAACGATGCTTACCTTCCAGTTTGCTACAAGAGAACTGAATGCTGTAAATTTCGCCACGGATAACGCCGGCATCAGCTCTTCCGCCGCCAAGGGCGAGAGTCTCCGCGATACCATCAAGGTAATCTCGAGCTACCGTTCTGTTGATGTTATCGCCGTAAGAACGCCGATTAGTCAGAAACCGGAAGAACAGCAGCTCGTATTGAAAGACGCTGTTCCGTTTTCCACGAAGCCTATTATTAACGCCGGCGACCGGAATGACCAGCACCCCACCCAAACCCTGATCGATCTCTACACTATCAAAAGAGGGAAAGGGAAAATCGGCGGTCTAATAATAGGCCTTGGAGGAGATGTTGGGGGAAGTCGAACGGTCAGATCGCTTATTTATTTGGCCGCAAAATATCTCGGGACGAAATTTATTATAATTTCGCCCAAGATGACCCGGTTGCCTAATGACCTTAGAAACCACCTGCAAGAAAACCATATAGATTTCCAAGAAGTTAACGACGTAAGAGAGGTGGCCCCAATCCTTGATGTTTATTATGTCGTCAGAATCCAGACGGAATCAAGCAACGAAAAAGGCAGACTTCTTTTTATGCCCAAATACGGAACGCCGACTTTCTGGTCAGTCAATCAAGAAGTGCTAGATCTTCTGCCGGAGGAGGCCATTATTCTGCATCCCTTACCGCGAACGCAGGATGAGCTCCCGTATAAAACCGACAGCGACCCGAGATCCCGATACTTCCAGCAGGCCAAATGGGGCGATGTAGTAAGGATGGCTTTATTGCTGACAATTCTTAAAGAGCCGTACAAAACAAATTTTCTCAAAAAAACGAACCCGCTGGTTCTTTAGTTTAAAACAATAAAAATGCCGTACAGGTAAAACTGTACGGCACTTTTAATGCTCAAGCAGGCAATAAGCCGAATTCTGTCGTGGGCAATCATCTATCTGGCCCTAATGTTACCATTAAGGTCTGGCGAGCTACTTTTAACAGAAATTCTATGATGAAACACAGATTTCTGCTTTGCTCTTGCTCCCGGGTAAGAATTTAGCCGTTTCACTCCCCGCCCTCTATGCTCACCACAAACTCTAATACATTCATTTTATGTTTATAAATCAATTAATCCAACTAACCTTAGTGATGGGCTTAGAGGGCGGGGCATCGTCACTGTTCGCATCTCTCGGCTCACGCCGGACGGGCGTTACCCGCTACCTTTTTAACCTGCCTTTCAGCAAGTAGGAGTTCGGACTTTCCTCCCTTCGACAAACTCAGGGTAAACCCCAAGCCCATCAAAGAGTAATTGCCTCGCCTACTTGAGCAAGTATATTATAACCAATTCAAAGACCCCTGTCAAACAAAAAAGCCCAACCGCAGTCGGGCTTTTATACTTATTGAATTTCTCGCTCTATTTGGGAGGATGAAGAAACACACCTTTCCATTTCTTGCCGCCTTTAACTGCTTTGGAATGTTTAATTTCAACACACTCCACTTCTTTTCCTTTTCGAGTAAAATGTTGGGTAACGTACTGCACAATATCAGGAGCTTCCGGCGTGGGCTTGAAATCAACCCATCCTTCTTTTGGCTTCTTTTCGCCTTTGAGACGGACGACAAGAAAATAATTGCCCTCCGCGGAGGGAGCGCGATTATCCGCTTTCTTCAATCTGCCTGCGAACTTGTTGCCGTCGGTAAAGTTGATGGTAAACTCCGTACTTTTGCCGGCAAGCAACTGCCTAAACTGACGGACCGCTTCCGCAATCCACAGCTCGCTTTCTTCGACCGGACGGGGTTCTCCATGTTTACTATCACCCCACCACGAACAATTATTGGCTTCGTCCCAAATACTGCCGTCATCCCAATAAACAAGGCGATATTGATATTCTTTATAAGGATGGTATTCCTGTTTCTTTTTGACGAAACGCGTCCCCATGCAGGTTTTAACCGCCGGAATGCCGTCGCGATCAAAGACGACGAATTGGCGACCGACCCGGTATACCGGATCGTCCTGCAAACCTTCCGGAAAAGCGTAGTCGCCGATGAGCTCCTCGTCGCCGATGGCATAAAACCAAGGGGAAAGAGCTCCGCAAGGAATAAAACGCTTGAACCCGAGAAGTTTTGGAAAGGTTTCCGTTGAATCGTGGCGCCCCCAGTATCGCTTGAAAGCGGCGCGGGCATTTTCGAGCGCTTCCCATTCGCTGAACAATGCGTCGCCAGGACCCCGATACTCATGAATAACAAATCCGCAGCGGCCTCCGGGCGGATCCTTGATCTCCAAGACCTCAATGTAGCCGCATCCGCCGCCCGCATAATCATGCTGGGTAATTTGGTAGCGAGTATACATGCCATATCCGCCGTGCGGCACATTGACCTGGCCCGTAGTCGGTATATCAATCGTCCGGACATTTTTCTTTAAAAACCCTCTGACTTCTTCTACGTCAACATCGGTAGGACAAGCGAACTCAACCAACTGGCCGATTCCTGTTCTGCCTTCGCCGTATCGATACGAAGAAAACCGATCCATGGCAACCTCCTTTTCCTGCATTTTGTTAAATATCTAAGCGTCTAGAAGATACTACCAACAGCAACCGAAAAGTCAACAACCAAAATGACCCCGCTAAGCGAGGTCATTTTTACCTGTGCCCCCGTCGAGACTCGAACTCGAAACCATCACCTTAAAAGGGTGTTGCTCTACCAGTTGAGCTACAGGGGCCTATATTCCTTCCTTTTTCAATTCTTCCAATAATTCTTTCTGTTTCTTGCTAAGTTTCTGCGGAGTTTTCACTATCAGTTTAACATACAAGCTTCCTTGGCCATAGCCCGAGAAATGCGGGATGCCTTTGTTAGAAATCCGTAAAACTTTGCCCGATTCTGTTCCCGAGGGTATTTTAAGCAAAATACCCTTTCCGTCAAGGGTTGAAATTTCAATCTCTCCGCCTAAAGCCGCCTGAGAAAAAGACAGCGGAATATTGATTATTAAATCATCTCCCTTCCGCTGGAAGGTCGCATGTTTTTTTATAAAGATTCTGATATATAAATCACCGGATTTGCCGCCCTTGCGGCCGGCCTCTCCCTTGTCCTCAACTTTGATAACCTGATTCGTATCCACGCCCGCCGGAATAAAAATCTTGATTTTCTCTTCACTCTTGATCCTGCCCTCGCCCCGACAAACATTGCAGGGCTTTGAGGGCCTTTGCCCTTCACCTGAACATTCCGGACAAACGGCCAGCCGGGTGACCGAACCAAAAATCGTTTTTGCAATCTGCTGAACCTCGCCCGTTCCCCGGCAAGTAAAACATTCGTTTAGGGGAGTATTGGGTTCTGCTCCCTTGCCGTGGCAACGCACGCAAACAACTTCTTTATAAAGAGAAAATTCTTTTTCCTGAGTTTTTAAGACAGCTTCTAGGGGAAGCTCGAGATCAACCTCGATGTCTTTACCTTTTTTAACATTCTGCTTCCGGCCACGGCCGCCGAATCCGAACATTTCTCCAAAAAGATCGCCTAAATCAGCAGAATCAAAACCCTGCTGGCCGCCAAAGCCCTGGCCGAAGCCAAAATCCCATCCGCCCGCGCCTCCTGGTGCCTGTCCGCCCTCAAAAACGCGGCCGAATTGGTCATACTGCGCCCGCTTATCTTTATTCGAAAGAGTCTGGTAAGCCTCGTTGACCTCCTTGAACTTGCTTTCATCGCCACCCTTATCAGGATGATGTTGGTGAGCCAGTTTATGGTAGGCTTTTCTGATGTCTTCAGGCGAAGCGGTTTTTTCGACTCCTAAAATTTGGTAGAAATCTTTGGCCATTCGATTCTTAGAGGTCCGACCACCCCCATAATTTTGGGGGTGGTCGGACCTCCTAACATTTTAATTTTGTTTTTCTTTATATTCCCCTTCTTCAGGTCCGCCAGTGGGCGGATTATTTTCTTCGGGCTTAGACTGTTGTTTATCTTGTGGTGAGCCTGCCGAACCATACAATTCGGTGCCGATTTGCTGAACAACCTGAGAAAGCTCCGAAGTCTTCTGTTTAATTTCCTCTATATTATCACCATCTTTGACTTTTTTCAACGCTTCAACGCTCTCTTCTATTTTCTTTTTGGTATCACTAGAAACCTTGTCGCCGGCGTCTTTCACGGCTTTCTCGGTAGTATAAACCAGGCTGTCGGCCAGATTCCTTGATTCAATCAATTCCTGTTTTTTCTTATCGTCTTCAGCATGTATTTCGGCCTCTTTTTTCATCTTTTCAATTTCATCTTTAGACAAACCGACCGAACCCTCGATCCTAACCGATTGGGTTTTGTTAGTCGCCTTGTCTTTGGCTGTCACAGTAACAATGCCGTTAGCGTCAACGTCAAAAGCCACTTCAACTTGCGGCAAGCCTCGAGGAGCTGGCGGAATGCCGTCTAAAACAAACTTACCGACGGATCTGTTATCTTTAGCCATAGGCCTTTCTCCCTGCAAAACAATGATTTCTACGGCCGGCTGATTGTCGGCTGCTGTGGAGAAAACCTGAGTTTTAGCTGTCGGAATAGTGGTGTTTTTCTGAATCATTACAGTATTAATACCGCCCAG
Source organism: Candidatus Nealsoniibacteriota bacterium (assembly GCA_043813805.1). Taxonomy (GTDB): domain Bacteria; phylum Patescibacteriota; class Minisyncoccia; order Minisyncoccales; family MHMH01; genus 2-02-FULL-43-13. The sequence goes on from JBDRKR010000022.1 coordinate 13,432, forward strand.
GGTTTCGATACCCAAAGAGAGCGGCAAAACGTCGAGTAATAAGACGCTTTTGATGTCTCCTTCCGGGGCCCGGCCTTCTGTTTTGGCTCTCAAAATTTCCGCTTCGATGGAAGCCCCAATCGCCACCACTTCTTCAGGGTTGATGGATTTATTGGGTTCTTTACCGAAAAACTTCTTGACTGCTTCTCTAACCGCCGGCACCAGAGTTGTGCCGCCGACCAAAACCACTTCTTCAATGTCTTTTGTGGCCAGCTTAATTTCGGCCAGAGTTTTTTCGACCCTATCAATTGATCTCTCAATCAAATCAGCGGTCAATTTATCGAACTGAGCACGAGATAATTTATAAAGCAAATGTTTAGGGCCGGCGGAGTCAGACGTGATAAAAGGCAAATTAATGTCGGTTTCTTGAGCCGAAGAAAGTTCGATTTTGGCTTTTTCGGCCGCTTCCTTCAATCGCTGCAAGGCCAAAGAATCTTTAGACAAATCAATGCCGTTGTCTTTCTTAAACTCATCGATGAGCCAGCTGATGATTTTCTGATCAAAGTCGCGTCCCCCAAGGTGAGGTTCTCCGCCCGTCGCCATAACTTCAACGGTATCGGATGTCGTATTTAAAATCGAAACATCGAAAGTTCCGCCGCCGAAGTCATAAACAGCGATCTGCTGGTTGGCCTTTCTAGTAAAACCGTAAGACAAGGCTGCCGCCGTCGGTTCGTTGATGATTCTCAAAACGTTTAAGCCGGCAATTTCCCCGGCGGCTTTTGTCGCTTTTCTTTGGGAATCGTCGAAATTAGCCGGACAGGTGATAACGACATTAGTAATTTTTTCTCCCAGCTTCTCTTCGGCATCAGCTTTCAATTTCTGCAAAATCATGGCTGAAATTTCAATCGGACTCAACCATTTGTCGCCCATTTTTACCTCAACTTCGCCGTCTTTTCTCTCCCTGGTTTCATAAGACAGAAGCTTTAATTCTTTTTGGACTTCCGGGTCGGAATGCCGGCGTCCAATAAATCTTTTCACGGAATGGATCGTATTTTTCGAATTGGTGATCGCTTGCCTTTCGGCCAAAATCCCGACGATCCGCTCGCCATTTTTAGAAACAGCGACGACCGACGGCATCAGAACCGAGCCCTCTCTCGTTTCGAGACACTTCGGCTCACCGTTGATAATGGTGGCCATTTTTGAAATTGATGTACCTAAGTCGATACCTAATATTTTTGACATATGTTTTATAATTTATTTAATTAATTATTTAACTGTTTTCACTTTCGCCGGCCTCAATAATCGGCCGTTGATTTTATAACCCTTTTGAAGTTCTTCGACAATAATACTCTTTTCTTTATCTTTCACTCCGATTTCTTCGATCACTTCGTGCAAACTGGGATCAAACTTCTCTCCGATTGACTTTACTTCTTCAACTTTCTGGCTTTTTAAAAAATCCTGAATCTGTTTTTTTATCATTAATAATCCCTTAATATTTTCGTCTGTCTTTAAATTATCGGCCAACTTTTTTTCAACAATCTCGAAGTTATCCAAGATCGGCAAAACCTTTAAAACGAACTCTTCGTTGGCGTATTTCAGAAAATCGCTGACCCTCTCCATTTCCTCTTTCTTGTAATTCAATAAATCTGCTCTCGCTCTTTGCCACCCCGCCAAATACTCGGCGGCCTTCTTTTCCGACTCTTCAATGCTTTTTTTCAATACTTCAATATTTGATTCCTTGCCCTCCGTAGTTTTAACGAAGGAGGGTTCCGGTTTTTTATCGCTCATATTAAATAATGTTAATTATTCAAGTAATTTAATTAATGAATTCATAATACCGACGTTTTTATCGTAGGCCATGCGCTTCGGCCCCAAGATGACGACTACTCCCTCCCTTTTCCCGGACAGATGAATTCTGGAAACAATCGTACTGAATTCGGGAGCCAAAACCACCTTATTTTCTTTGCCGATAAAAACCCTTGGATCATCGGAATCGGACATCTCATTAATGTGTTTTTCTAAACCCTGGACAGCTTCCATAAATTTGGCGATAAAAATTGAATCCTCGAATTCCGGCTCTTTGAATATCTCGTCCCAACCCTCTTTAAAAACAATGTCTTCTTCCGGAAAATAAGTAATAGCCAAGTTGGAAGTCAATTCCGCAATTTTTCTCGTCATGATTTGAAAAAAACCGAGGGAATCTTCTATTTCGTTTTCTATCGAATCAAAGCCTCGATTAAAAACGCCCGAGTGTAAATTATCTACATAAAACCTGTATCCCTTGTCGGTAGGCACCCTGCCGGCCGAAGTATGGGGCTGAGCCAAATAACCCAGGTCGGTTAACTTCTGAAATTCGAGCCTCATTGTTGACGGCTCTATGCCAAAACCGTACTTCTTGGTAAGCGCCTTTGAACTGACGGGGGCTTTGGAATTAATATATTCCTCCGCAATGCAGTTTAAAATTTTACCCTGCCGAGTGGTAAGCGTTTTTACCATATCTCCCATTATAGAAAATCGTCACTCCTTTGTCAAGAGTGCCAACTCAAACTTAAAGGGCCCCAGTTTTAAACCAGAGCCCTTTTTCTTTAACGAGAAGGACGAACTGTTAATGTGATGAAGCTGCTTTCGCACACTTTTCTGAGCAGAAATCTTTTCCTTCTTCGGAGACAATTGTTATTTTATCTCCTTCACCCTCTAAACCGATATGTGCTCTAGGAATTCCTGCTCTAACATCATGGTAGGCACAAGACGGATTATCACACCAGGTTCTCTCTTCCAATTTTCCATTCACAATGACATAGAACTTCATCGCTCACCTCCTTTCTAGAAAAAATCTATCATAGTATAAAAAATCTGTCAAATCACCAATGAGGTCAAGCGCCCCAGCGGTATCAGCGATTGTGGGATTTACGAAATCCAACATTAACCTCCCGATGTTTAGAAATCCGATTTCCCAAATATCGATGTCAGGAAATCGGATTTCCCGACATCCGTGTTATTTATAGTAAACTCGGCTGAATCTCAAATCAATGTATTCCAATTCTTGCCTCTTTTCGGGAGAGATTTGTTCTTCAAGGGTTAGCTTAAGCTCCTTTACCTGCCAATCCAAATTACCTTTTAAATTAAAATAGATCATCCAGTCATCCATAGTTTTAACGTCCAACCTTTCATTAGAAACCAAGACCGCTTTTTTGATGGAAATCTTGGCGGTTTCGGCAAGTTTGTTTTGGATCGCCAAAATTTGGGTAATCTTGTCTTCTGCTATCACGGTTTTCCCCAAAAACAGCTCGCCGGGCGGCTGAACAGCATCAACCACGATTAATTTAGAATCAGGAAGCGCTTCTTCAAAAATCACCCCACGATTATCAAGCAGAAAACAGTTCTCGTTTTCGCACCATAAGGCCGAAGCTGTTCTTTCGGTAATTTGCACATTGATGGCGTCAAAAAAACTTCTTTTCACTTCGGCCGAAACTATCTGGGGAAACGCATTTAAAATATCCTCTTTGATCTGCCCCACGTCAACTTTCAGGATGCTTTTTGTTTTAAAAAATAATATGGTATTTTCCAGGTTTTTTTTAACCAAAAAATCTATCTCTTCTTCGGCGATTTTTTGTTCGCCGCTGATAGTAATTTTCTCAACCCATAAAGCCTGCCAAATAAACAAACCGTAAAAGGCAGCCCCGACTACGACCAGCGACAAGAAAACCAATGCTGAAGATTTCTTACCCCAAAGCGACTTTCTTTTTTTGTACCTATGCGGTTTTCTGTAATACTTTTTCATGCTTACAGTCCTCTTTTTAATTTCCTTAACGTTTCAAAAGCGTAAGTCAGCCAATAACTTTTTGAAAGAGGCAAGTCTTGGGTTTTAATATACTCGTAAGATTTACCGCCGAAACCCATTTTAAACAAAGTGGGGCCGGCCCAGGGATGACGCGATTTAGGATCGACATAGCCCCAAAAATCATAAAACTTGCATCCGCGCCGCTTCGCCTCCTTAATCGCTTCCCATTGCAATAAATAAGCAATGGGAATCTTGTGATACTTCGGATCTAAAGCCGCCTGGTGATAAAATCCGACGCCCGACCAAAAAATGACCAAGGCCGAAGCAATAATTTCTCCTTGATATTTTCCGAAAAACAGCAAAGATTGGCCGTCTTTAATAAATGATTCAAATTCGTTCCTGACAAATTCATAAGAAAAAGGGACGAATTGTTGGTGCTTAGCCACTTCCCTATTAAGTTTATCATAAAAGATCACATCGTCCGCTTTATCGGTCTTGGTAATTTCCAGCGCCTGATTTTTCAATGCCTGATGAATCAAGTATCTCGTGCTTTTACGCATGTTCTTAAGCAGCTCTTCTTCTGATATAGTTACATCAAGCTTCCAAGTCGCCTCGTAAGCTGAGGCGTGCATTGGAGATTCTCTAAATCCTAAATCTCTGAATATTTTTTTATTTTCTTCGGTCCTGAACATAAGCGGCGCCATTCTGATAAAAGCGCAACGTTCTTCTTTGGCGATTTTTTTGAGCTTATTTAAAATTATTTCTGAAAGACCGAGATTGTGCTGCACCAACAAAAAAGTGCCGCGTCGGGCAACAACCTTAACCACCAACATAATCGACGTCGGACGTCCATTATTATCGCTGACTCCCAAACGCCAGATTTTATTGCCCATCTCTTTCTGAAATTCTCCCCAATTCCAAGACTGCAGAAAGGTCTTTTCTTCATGCTTTAAAAAAAAGTCTTCCCAAATAGACTTTTCTTCTATCTCGGTTATGATCATATTAAACTTTTTATTATCTGGCTCGGCACCCGGCTCTCTAAAAGGACGACGTCGCCCGGTCGGCAAAAACTCTTTATTTTTTCCGCAATATCATCTGCATTTTCCATAAACAAAGCGTTGGGAGCTCCTTCTCTTATCTCCTTAAGTCTGTCTTGAGTGGTAATAATAGCCAAATCGCAAACCTCGCCGATTTTTTTGCCGATTCTTAAATGAACTTCTTTGGACGCTTTACCTAATTCAATCAAGCAGGGCATCACCAAAATTTTCTTGCCCTGAGGGAATCGAAGGGTTAGATAATCCAAATCGGCGATAACGCCGCTGGGATTAGCGGAATAGGTGGAATCGACAATCGCTATGCCATTAGCGCCCTTTTTAATACGGCTAGCCTGCGATAATTTAATCTTTTGGACACCCCGCTCGATTATCTCCCGGTTCATGCCCAAAAATTCCGCAACGGCCACAGCTCCGGCCAGATTCTCTTCGTAAGATGACGGGGCGTTCTCGCCGTAAAGCTTCTTGCGAATTTGGGATTTTTGAAAAAGATCCCGGCAATATTGATTATTCCCGTTGAAAAAAGCCGCGCCGTCTTTGGGTAAACTTTCAATTAACTCATATTTCGCCTTAATGATGTTTTCCTGCGAGCCGAAAGTCGCCATGTGCTGCTCATTAATGCCGGTTAAAACTCCGATTTTGGGTTGAACAATATCGCACAAAAGCTTAATTCCCCCGCGATTGTAAGCGCCCATTTCCACGACAAAAATTTCATGGCCTTCGTGCAATTCATTTAAAATACATTCCGAAATCCCCACTTCTGAATTTTGGTGTTCTTTGGTCTTTAAAACCTTATACTTCTCGGAGAGAAGGGCGGCCAAATATTCTTTGGTCGACGTTTTACCGTAAGAACCGGTCACACCAATAACGAGCAATTTCGGGAAGCCGGCTCTTTTTCTCTTGGCCGCCCTGATCAGGCGATTCCGCAAAATCACGGCTATGGGTTGATAAGCCAAGACCAAAACCGAAAAGAAAATCATGGCTATGGTATCTAAAAGCAGGAGCGGAAAAACAAACTTCGTTAAAGAAAAATCCAGGATAAAAAGGCTGAAAATCATTAATGCTCCCAGGGAAAGCCCTGTGGTCAAAATTACCGCCGTTTTTCTGGTAATCACGGGCCGTTTGTAAATTCCCCGATGAACACCTTTAAGAAAAAACGCGCCCTCAATAAAGAAAACGAAAACCGCCAGATAGACTGAATTTATTTTTATTTCCGTCCAAACAAATTCGGCCGAAAAATATATACCAAAAAGGATTAAAACTTTTAACAAAAGCCACCAATTTAAAATAAGCCTCTTGCCCTTATGGGTGCGGAAGTGGTCTCGGAACCTGCCGATATGATATTCTTTCAATTGCCAAAGATAAGTCCAAAATAACAATTTTTTGGCAAAAACAATCAACCAGAGAACAGAAATGAAAATGTAAAATGAATTAATCATGATCTGATGAATTTAACGACTTTTTCAACTAAAAGTTCGGGATTTTGCAAATTTAAGATGTGTTCGCCGTTCGCTACCGCTTCAAATCTTAGGGTACTTATTTCCCTATTTATCAAGTTAGTATATTTAAAGGGCGTCATATTGTCTTTTTTGCCCCAAATCAACAATGTGGGGACTTTGATATTTTTAAGAAAAGGCCGCAAATCTTCGCTGATTACTTTTTTAAAAGTATCTTTCATCATAAGGGTCTTTTCGGTTTCCAGCTTATAATAATCTTTTGATCCGAGAAGTGAATATAAAATTTTCCGGGCCAAAGGCTGGAAATAAGACAGTCCCGGAACAGAAAAGAAAAGCTTGCCTGCCTTAGCTAAAGCCAAAGCTATATAATATTTATACGTCTTTTCCCTCACCAGAGCGGGAGCCACCAGAATAAGCCTTTTTATTTTTTCCGGATAACGATTAATAAACTTTACCGCGATCCCCCCGCCGAAAGAATGTCCCAGTAAAAAAACTTGAGAGAGATTATTTTTATCGCAATAATCTTTCACCCAATCAGCATAATCATCGATGGCCCAGGGTCTTTCTGGGGCGGGGTTGCCTCCAAAACCGGGCAGGTCGGGGACAAAAACCTCGCATCCTCGCCATTCCAGCTCTTTTTTCACCCGAGCCCAGGTCTTGGACCCGATCCCCCAGCCGTGAAGAATCAAAATAGTCTCCATCAATTCTTTTTTATAATTTTAAAACCGGTATATTTCTGTAAAATCTTGGGCACAACGACACTGCCGTCTTTTTGCTGATAATTTTCCAGAATTGCGATCAAAATACGAGGACTCGCAATAACGGTGTTGTTTAGGGCATAAGCGAACTTAATCTCGCCGTTTTTGGCGCGGTACCGGATATTTAATCTTCTCGTTTGCCAATCGGTAAGGTTGGAATCGGAATGCGTTTCCCCATAAGCGTTGCGCGACGGCATCCATGTTTCAATATCATACATTTTATATTTTCCCGCTCCCATGTCGCCCGTAGAATTGACAACGACCCGATGCGCCAGTTTTAAATCTTTCAATATTCCGCGGGAAATGCTCAACATTTCTTCCAGCCACTCGTTTGATTCTTCAATATCCGCCCTACAAATAACAATCTGCTCCACCTTCATAAACTCGTGCACGCGGTAAAGACCCTTGGCATCCTTACCATAGCTGCCGATTTCCGACCGATAACAGGATGAAAAACCGCACATTTTTATCGGCAAGTCTTTTTCTTCAAAAATTTTATCGGCATTGTAAGCAAGCAGTGATGGTTCAGACGTCCCGGCCAGAAAAATCGGCTCTTTTATTTTTTCCCCATTAGCTATTTTTCCGGGGTTGCCGATTTCATAAACTTCCTCCCTGCCAAAGGGAAAATGCCCGCTACCGACCAAAACAAACTCCCTGACAAGAGTGGGGGTGATAAAAAGATCAAATCCTTTTTTCTTTAATTTGCCTAACGCATACCAAGCCAGTCCCAATTGCATTAAGACAGCTTCGTTTTTTAAATAATAACCTCTGAATCCCGACGTTTTAGCACCAGCCTCAGTATCAATTAAGTCCAGATCCTTACCCAGCTGAACATGATCTTTAATTTTAAAATCAAATTTAGGCACATCTCCCCATTTATCTTTTTCTTTATTTGATTTGTCGTCCGGCCCGACCGGCGCGTCTTCGGACGGAATGTTTGGAACTAACAGCATTAACCTTTGAAATTCTTGATCTGCTTCCCGGAAATCCTTGGTAATTCGATCCGAATTTATATCCAATTCTCTCATTTTTAAAATAATTATATCTTTTTCTTCTTTATTTTTTGTTCTCTGGATTTCTCCGCTGGCTTTGTTCTTCTGCGCCTTTATGTCTTCAACCGCTTGAAGTAATTCCTTTCTTTTTTTATCCGCCTCTAAAAGATTATCGATATCCAAAATTATGCCCTTTTTCTTACAGGCTTCTTTAACTTTTTCCGGATTTTGACGAATGAATTTAATGTCGAGCATAGATTTAATGAGGCTAAACCTCTCTCAATACTGAAAGAGGTTTAGCCTCTGTCATTTTTATTTAGGCCGCATCGTCGGGAATAAAATCGCTTCTCTTAAGCTATGGCAGTCCGTTAAAAGAATAATCAACCGGTCGATACCAATGCCGAGCCCCGCAGCCGGCGGCATGCCGTACTCTAAAGCCTCCAAAAAGTCCTCATCTTTTCTTTCCAATTCAATATCGGCCCGCTCAAACATTTTTGCCTGCTCTTGCGGATCGTTCAATTCCGAAAACCCGTTGATCATCTCTATCCCGCCGACAACCAGCTGGAAACGATCGGCATGTTTCGGGTCATTTTCCTTGGCTTTGGCTAAAAGCGTCAACTCTGACGGATGGTCAACGACAAAAGTCGGCTGGATGATGTCTCTCCGACAGGCCTCTTTAAAACATCCGTCCAAATCAGTTCCTTTTTTTTCTTTGACCAAGTCGTCAAATTTAACGCGCTTCCACGGAGTTTTAAAATCGATTTTTTTACCCTGATAGCTGATTTGGGTTGTTCCCTTGGTTTTTTTCACCAAATCGCTGATGGTTTTTTCTGCAAATTCCATCAAACCGTCCCTGTCCTGATAAGCCCAATAAAGTTCGAGCATTGTAAAATCGGGATTATGATAAGCATCCATCCCCTCATTGCGGAAGCATCTGCCGATTTCGTAGATTTTTTCAAAACCGGCCACCAGCAAACGCTTCAAATAAAGTTCGGGTGCGACTCTTAAATATAAATCCATATCTAAAGCGTTCAAATGCGTTTTGAAGGGCTTGGCCAAGGCACCTCCCGGGATCGGCTGCAAAACAGGGGTTTCCACTTCCATAAAGCCCTGTTTTTGTAAAATTTGGCGGAGCTGAGCGATGATTTCTGAACGCTTTTCAAACTTTTCTTTTACTTCGGGGTTCATCAGGATATCCAAATATCTCTTACGGAATCTTTCTTCAACATCTTGAAGTCCGTGCCATTTTTCGGGCAAGGGCAAGGTTGATTTGGTTAAAATCCGGAAATCGCCCACTTCGACGGTCTTCTCTCCTCTTTTAGTTTCAAACAAAATTCCGCTGATTTCAAGAAAATCGCCGATGTCGAAATTGCTCAAGAAAAATCGATAGTCTTTATCGCCAATCTGATCTTTTTTCAAAAATGCCTGAATTTTTGCCGTGCCGTCCTCAAAATGTAAAAAAGTCAGAGCACCCTGTTCGCGGATGGAACGGATTCTGCCGACTAAGGTTATTTTGGTTTTAGCGCGGCTAAGTTCCTCAAAATTAGCCAAAGCTTCCTCAATAGCATGAGTTCTTTTGGTCTTGGCGGGATAAGGATTTACCCCGGCTTTCCTTAAAGATGCCAGTTTTTTTAACCTGTTTTCTTTAATATTTTCTATTGGCATAATAACTAATCTTATTTTAATCTATCTTGGCTTAAATGAAAAGAGCCCCCATAAGGGGGCTCGATGTCTCAAAATTACTCGATTTTAACGATTTTGTACTGCGTTCTGCCGCCTGGAGTATTGATTTCGACAATCACGCCTTTCGGCTGGTTAATCAAGGCCTTGCCTAAGGGCGAATCAACGGAAATTTTACCCTCAACAGGATCTCCCTCTTCCACTCCCACAATTTTAAACTCTTGAGTGTCATCTCCGGCTTTAACCAGAACGGTCGAGCCGACTTGAGCGAATTGATTTTTTGTTTCTTCGGGAACAATCACGGCGTTTTTGATGATATCTTCCAATTCCAAAATCCGGCCCTCTAAAAATCCTTGAGCTTCTTTCGTTTCATGGTATTCGGAGTTCTCGGCCAGATCTCCGAAAGAAATGCATTTTTCCAATCGCTCGGCAATTTCTCTGCGCTTATTTTCTTTAAGAAAAACCAGTTCCTTTTTTAATTTTTCCAGGCCCTCGGCCGTGATATATTTTTCCATATTTAGACATCATAATCGAATGCGAATTGTTGTCAAGGGGAGAAATACCAATTCAGCACTTCTTGAGCCACCGGCAAAGACGCCACTTGCATGCCTTTTACATTCTCAACAACTATACTCAGAACAATTTGAGGGTCATCGTAGGGCGCAAAAACCGTCACCCAGTTATGATAAACCTCGTTTTGCCAGGTTTGCGCCGTACCTGTTTTAGAAGCGGCTTGCACCGGCAAAGAATTCAAAAGAGCACTCGAGCCGTAAATAACGCCATCCCTCATACCTTCCCTGACAATTTGCAGATTTTCCGGACTGATAAAGTTGCTGCGGATAACCTGAGGCGGGAATTTTTCGCCGTTTAAAATTTCCTTGACTATCTGCGGCTGGTATAGAGTGCCGCCGTTGGCAATCGCCACAAAAGCTGAAGCCACCTGCAGGGGCGTAGCCAAAATATCTCCCTGCCCGATAGAAAGATTATAAGTATCGCCGTCCCACCAATTTTCTTTCTTCACCTCTTTTTTCCAATCAGGACCGGGAATCAAGCCCTCCTTCTCTCCAATCAAGTCTATCTGAGTGGGTTTACTCCAGCCGAAAAGCTCAAGATATTTTTTAATTCTGGTCGGACCCAGTCCTTCCTGGCTGCCGTAGCCGCCGCCCACGGTATAGAAATAAACGTTGCAAGATTGAGCAATGGCCTTTCTTAAATCAGTTGCACCATGAACAGCCCAGTCATCTTTAGTTGAAGAAGCGTTGGCCACCCAGGGATTAGGAATGGTAATTTTGCCGGTGCAGTAAATATCTTTTTCCGGAGAAATAATCTCTTCTTGCAAGGCAGCCGAAGCAATCAGCGGTTTAATGGTGGAACCGGTCGGATATTCGCCGGCGATCACCCGGTTAAAAAGAGGGTTTTGAGAATTGGAATTGATCGACTCCCATTCTTCCTGAGTCATGCCCTGGCTGAAAAAATTATTGTCAAAATTAGGTAAACTTACCATTGCCAATACGCCACCCGTCTTTGGGTCCAAAGCCACGGCCGCTCCGCTTTTAGAGCCGACGCTCTTGATGATTGATTCTAAAGTCTCGCTAAGTTTTTCCTGCAAGCCGGCGTCAAGATAAAGAACTAAGCTTTGCCCCGGCGAAGGATGAACAACAACTTCTTTGTCGATGGGATTGCCAAAAACATCTCTCTTAACCTGGAGTTCTCCGGGGTTTGATCGAAGGACATCGTCGTAATATTCTTCCAAACCAAGCTTCTGGCCTGTTTTTCTCTGGTAACCGATCAAATGAGAAAAAATGGGACCCGAAAGATATTCTCTGACCGTATTATTTTTAGCTTCAAAACCCGGAAATTCGTGGCTACGCGCTTCAAATAAAATCAGGTTCTTATAATCAAGGTTTTCTGCGACAGTCAGCTCGGCCAAGCTCGAAATATTTATCCTTTCTAAGAGCGCTCCATAATCTTGCCCGGTAATTTTAGCAATATCTTTAATAATCCTTTGACGGACACTTTCGTCTTCAGGCAGATCGGTCGGCCGACAAATCAAATCAAAGCTCGGTTTATTAAACACGAGCTGCGTCATATTCCTGTCGTAAATCACTCCTCTTTGCGCCTGAATCAGATGAATCACGTACCGATTATCTTCCGAAGCTTGAGCCATGGCCTCTCCCTTAAAAATCTGCAGCTCTACTGTCTTGCCAAAAAGCACCAAGGTCAATATCAAAAAACCCAGCCAAAGCGCCTGAAGCAATCTTTGAGGCAGTAAAACTTCCAATTTCTGCTCAGAAAGACCGAGCTCTCGCTCCTTTTTTTGGGCCAAAGAGTCCAATAAAACCTCGTGAAATTCGATTTCGTGATGAGGCCTTTTGATTTTAAAATTACCCCGATAAGGCCCAAACATATTTTCTGAAAATTATTTTAATTAAAAAAGATAAAGCCGGGAGAATTAAAGCGTAAAAACCGATAAAGCCCGAGGAAAAGATATCCAGAAAGAGACCGCCGATAAAACCGGCGATAATCCCGGTATTTTTTTGAGGCTTCTCAAAAACATTAATCAGCACCGCCGAGATCAAGATAAAATTCGGAACAATGCCCCATATTCTGAAATGGATAAAAAAGCTCGTCTGCAACAAGGCTAATAAATAAAAAACGACGAGTATAATTAAAACTCGTTTAATCATCGGTAAAATTTAGAATAACGAAAACCGCTGCTGTTTCTTGAATATTAAAAAGAGGTGAAATCTCCGCCTGATAGAACGGGCTGACGTCGTCTCTTGATACTTTGCTGACTGTGCCGGCCAAGAGCCCTTCGGGGTAAATGCCTCCCAGGGAGCTTGAAACGACCAAATCATCTGCTTTTAAGGCCTTATCTTGCGGAACTAAATCAAACTCAATTTTTGAACTACCCTGGCCCCGAGCCACTCCGGTAATATCTGTGCCCGAAACTTTCGCGTCAAAAGTGCTCCCCTTGCCGGAAATCAAGGTGACGCGCGAGAAACTTTCAAAAACATCGCTTATCCTGCCCAGAAGAATTTTCTGCTGGGTGATCACGGGCATGCCTAAAGATAAACCGTCTCCCGCTCCCTGGTTGATTAAAATTGATTCCTGTCCGATGTCTTTGCCGATGACCTCAACGAAAGCGAGTTGAAAATCTTTTTGCAGGCCGATCTGCAGAGCCTCTCTTAAAAATTCGTTCTCATTTTCCAATTCTTTTAAAAAGCTGTTCTCGGCTAATAATGTTTGAATTTTCAATTTAAGCTCGTCATTTTCTGTTTTAAGACTTTTCGGACCGACAATTGTTCCAAAAAAGTCGGAAACGCTATTCCCCGCGTTCCAAAAAGTTTTCTGGATAGGCGAAGAAACGGCATAAAAAAAACCCTTGGTATTTTTTTGAAAAAAGTTCAGGGAAAGAATTAAAGCAATCATAATGGCCACGATTAAAATTTTAGTTTTAGCGGTAGTGAACCTCATACTTAAACTATTTTACTCCAAATTGAGCTAAAACAAAAGAGGTTAAAACATCGACAATTGATTGACAAATTTGCTTTACATGTTATTCTACCCTGTAGTGTAAAATAATTGAGGAGGTGTTTTAATGAAAACACTCTTAGTTCTTTATCCAATTGAACCTTATATTAATGCCTTAATAAGAGGAAGAGAATTACCCGAAATAAAGATAAAATATGCCCAGATTTACCAGTATCTTATCTCTAAACGGTATCCTGATTTTAAACTGATTTGGATGATGTTTTCCGAAGCTCAATCACCAAAGAAGCCGGACATGTCGCAACTATGGCGCGGCATTTCAATCAAGAAAGACGATATTGTTGGAGCGTGCGGAATAAGTTTTGATGAGCATTGTAAGAAGAAATTATACCCTGATCCCGAAACCATTATTGATGCGTGCCCGCGACCGGTGGAGAAACTGTTTATCGGCGGTTTCCATTTCTGGGACTGCGTGGAAAAAGTCGCAAAATGCGCCCACGAACAAGGAATTGATGTTTCAGTAGATGACGACCTTACAGAATTTTTCTTCTGGAAAGTCAGAGACCTCAGAGGAATTCCATCGCCATCACGCATTCCTTTATCGCGAGAAAAAAGCATAGAAAATGATCGTAGGGAATATGTTAGATCTGGCGGGCCTGACCAACTAGAACGTGTCCGGGAAGCACGAAGAGGAAATCCCTGGCTTGTGCAAATATAAACCGGGGCAATCAAAAAGAGGGGTAAAATACCCCCTCTTTTTTTGTTTCCCAAGACAAAATGAAAGAGGCTTAACCTCTTTCATTTAACCTCTTTCATCTAAACTTAAGCCAAACAAAAAAGGTGCTCTGGTGGCAGTGACCTACTTTCGCCCATAGGACTATCATCGGCCTTGGAGTATTTCACTTCTGTGTTCGGGATGGGAACAGGTGGGACAACTCCGGAATAACCGCCACCACAACACCCTTTGCTGTGGATCGTTAAACGATCATTAATTGCTAGCTAAAATAGTATAAAATTGACCATTAGTACTTCTCGGCTTAACGCATTACTGCGCTTACACCTGAAGCCTATCAAGCTCATAGTCTTTGAGCGGTCTTAATGAGTCTTAATCTTGGAGTGGGTTTCGAGCTTAGATGCTTTCAGCTCT
>JBDRKR010000023.1:0-23891 GCA_043813805.1 Candidatus Nealsoniibacteriota bacterium
TTATTTTTTCGGCTTGGGCGATTAATCTTTTCCCCAACCCTCTATGTTGCGGTCCAGAAATGTTGGATTTCGTAAATCCAACAATTGGTTGAAGTTGGCCATAGGTGTGAATCTCGCGAATTATTGCCATATAACGGGGTCCGACCACGTTAATTCGGAGGCGGAGGAGGCTATAGAGCTTAGTGCGGTTTTTATTCTCGTAGCTCAAGAATATTTCCTTGCCGCCCGAAGCTTGGTAATTTTGGCGGAACAAATACAATTTTTCTTTCGGGTCGTAATTTCCTTTCACCTCCCGGCATCTGATGCATTTGCAGCAACCCGAAACAAGCTGTCGCAGGTTTGAAATTTTAGCGGGGCCTGACACAATGCTTTTAGAGGGAATGTCTCTCGCGATTCTTTGGATCCTGACATAATAAGGGATATTCTTTTTTATCGCCCGGACCAGGTTTATTAATTGTTTTTCGGTATAGGGCTTGTACCCGCCCTTGTGCCAAATACGGAAGAGCGGCGCGCTCTTCAATAGGGCGCAGGGGTAGATTTTCAAAAGATCAGGCTGGAACCGAGAGTCGGTAAAAATGGTTTTAAACATTTTAAGGTCGCGCGCAGGAGATGAGCCGTAAAGATTGGGCATCATCTGGTACAGAACCTTAAAGCCGGCGTCTTTTAAAAGCTGCGTGGCCAGAGCCGTTTCTTTAACTCCGTGCCCCCGCAAGTTTTTTTTCAAAACATCATCATAAATTGATTGAACGCCGAGCTCCACCATGGTAACGCCAAGTTCTCTTAATTTTATTATTTCTTTGTCGGTGATGAAATCCGGCCTTGTTTCAACGGATAATCCGATAATTCTATGTTCAGCTTTTTCGTTTAATTTCTCCGCCAAGATGAAAGAGGTTTGCGACTTGTTGATCTCCGATTTCAACAAACTTGTTGAAATCGGAGATCTGTAGTTTCTACCGTTGCAGGCGTCGAAACATTTCTTTATAAACCAGATTTGATATTTTTGAGGATAAAAAGACCAGGTGCCGCCGACAATCCTTAGTTCGATTTTATCAGTGGGATGCCCTTCCATGGTTAACATTTCAATTCTTTTTTTAACCTGCAGGTAGGGGTCGTAATTTAAGCGCTTGGCCCGCTCAACCGCGGGTTCCCCCGAAACATAGCTTTTAGGAATGCCTTTTTCGGCCGGGCAATAAAGACACTTGCCCGGGCATCGGTAAGGCTTGGTTAAAACGGAAATATTGACAATGCCCGAAAGCGAACGGACGGGCCTGGTTCTTAAAAGAATCTCTATTAATGCCGACGGCTTGATGATTTTCTTCTTAACCAATTCGTGATAAGTTTTTAATAAGGCGATATTACTGGGGAACGGACTCTTGCATTGTTTGGCTATTTTCCTTTTTGCTACAGCCAAATCGTCTCTGGTTTTGCCCGGGGACTTAATTAACTCTTTAATAATAGCTTCCGAAATTATCATAATATGGATAAAAAATACGCCGAATACTTACTAAGAAAGACGCGGGATGATTATAACTCGATTGCCGAAGACTTTTCAAGCACTCGCCGTTTTGTTTGGCAAGGATTAGAGCCTCTCTACCATTATGCCACTCCTGGAGATAAAGTTTTAGACCTGGGGTGCGGCAACGGCCGGCTTCTGCAGATATTCAAAGACATTAATATAGATTATACCGGCGTGGATAATTCCGAGAAGTTAATCGGTATCGCCAAAAAAACGCATCCCGGCGCCACTTTTTTGGTCGCCGACGCATTAAATTTGCCGTTTCCGCCGAACCACTTCGACAAGATTTACAGCGTCGCTGTTTTACATCACATTCCTTCCCAAGAACTGCGGCTGAAGTTTTTAGAAGAAGCAAAAAGAGCTTTGAAGCCGGAAGGATTGTTGATTCTGACGGTTTGGGATTTGTGGAGGGGGAAGAGCTGGAAGTTAAACTTAAGGTTCGGGCTTCTGAAGCTTTTAAGAACTTCAAAACTTGATTTTAAAGATGTTTTTGTGTCGTGGGCCAAAAAATATCAGCGCTACCTGCATTGTTTTACAAACAGAGAATTGATTAAGCTCGTTAAAAAAGCCGGATTTAAGGTTAAAGAAACCGGGACGTTGGAAATGAAAGAGGGCGGAGGAGTAAATATCTTTATCGTCGCCCAAAAGTAAAACCCCCACAGCTAATTAGCGATGGGGGTCTCGGAGAGGGTTGTTTCTTTGAAATCCAGAACATCGACATAGATACGCAGGCGGGGATATTTTCTTTCGAACTCAACGGCAGTTGCTTTGACAAAACTGTCGCGGCTAACATACCATCGGTATCTTTCGAAGGTTCCTATCCCTTTGATTCTGAATTTCAAATAAAAGAGCTTCTTTCCTGCTGCGGTTGCCAAGCTTCACCTCCTATACTATAATAATGATATCATAAAAATTGAATTTGTCAAGCCCCCATAGCTTAATGGATAAAGTACAGCCCTCCGAAGGCTGTGATCTCCGTTCGACTCGGAGTGGGGGCACCCTTCGACGCGGCTCAGGGCAAGCACTTTAGGAAACAATTTTATTACATGCTAAAATATAAATATGGCTAAACTTAAATATAAAATTGCAGTCAGCGGTGCGGCGGTTTTAACCCCTTGCGCCAAAAACATGAAAGAGACGGCGAGAGACCTTGGTCGGGAAATCGTCCGTCAGAATTGTATTTTAATTACCGGGGCGACAAGCGGCGTACCGTATTACGCGGCTCAAGGCGCCAATAAGATTGGCGGAGTGAGTATTGGTTTTTCACCGGCGTCTTCCGAGATTGAACATAAAAAAAGCTATAGATTGCCTTTGGATGAATTTGACGTCATGGTTTACACAGGCTTTGATTACTCGGGCAGGAATCTTTTAATGACCAGGGCCGCTGATGCGGTTATTGTGGCTTGCGGCCGCATGGGCACATTAAACGAGTTTACCATTGCTTATGAAGACAGGAAGCCGATCGGGATTTTGGTCGGATCGGGCGGGACGGCGGATCTCGTAAATTATATTTTGAAGTATCCTCACAAAAAGAGAGGACCGATTTTTTACGACGCCGACCCCAAAAAACTTGTTCAGAAAGTCGTTCAGTATCTTAAAACGAAAAAGGTCGAAACAGCTAAAAATAATTAAACATACCAATATGGCAGAAGAAGGAAAACTCATCGGAAAAATTAGCCACTATTTCGGGAATATTTCCGTAGCCGTGGTTGATCTGTCAGATACTCTTAAGGTCGGTGACACCATCAGAATCGTCGGCGGCGAAACCGACTTTACTCAGGAGATATCTTCGATGGAGGTTGATCATAAGAAAATCAATTCGGCTAAAAAGGGAGACTCCGTCGGTTTCAAGGTTGCGGAAAAGGTCCGGGACGATTATAAGGTTTATAAAATATAAATAAGCGGGAATCAGATTCCAATGATTACTATTTTTGCGGCGGCTTTCGGCGGCGGAATTTTAAGAGGTCTGGTTGGTTTTGTAAAATATCAGTTTTCTTACAAAGAAGTAAAATTCAGGCCGTATTATTTTTTAGGCACGATATTTGTTTCCGGAGTTATCGGGGTGGTTGCCGCCGTTGCCATTAAAGAAATCGGTTTTACTCTCCTGGGTTCTTTTTCTCCGGCACTCGCGTTTATTATAGGATATGCCGGCGGGGATTTTATCGAAAATATTTATAAAATTATTATTAAGAAATCATCGTTCAATGACTAAAAAGATTTTAGCATCAGTTTTAATTTTTGTCGGATTGGCTGTTATTTTTTACGGCCTCTATTCGTCGTTTAATATTTTTACCGGGAAAGAAATGGCTCCCGAAATTTTTCAAACGCCGGCTGAAACGAAAATTACAGATTCGCAAGATGTCCAGGTTCAAATGCAAAAAATAATCCAAGATCAATTAAAGGGGCTGGTACCCACGGGTTCCCCGGCAGCATTTCTCAATATGATCAGTTGGTCGATTCTTGCCGGTATTTTAATTTTGGGCGGAGCTCAGATTGCCGGGCTGGGCATTAAATTGTTAAATTAAATGCTCAAGCTTTTAAAGGCGGTTTCGATTTTTGTCGGGATGGTTATCGGCGCGGGAATTTTCGGGCTCCCTTATATTATCAACAAAAGCGGGATTATCCCCGGCTTTTTTTATTTCCTGGTTTTAGGAGGCGTGGTTCTTCTGATTCATTTGTTTTTCGGCGAAGCGTTTTTAAGGACAAAAGAATCTTGCCGTCTGCCGGGCCTGGCGCAAAAATATTTGGGCACTTGGGGCAAGGTTTTTGTTATGATGTCGGTCGTCAGCGGGCTCGTTGGCGCTCTTCTGGTTTTTTTGATTTTAAGCGCCGACTTTTTAAAGATTTTACTTTCGCCGTTTTCAAGCTTCTCAGCTGTCCAACTCGTTGCGATTTTTTGGGTGATAATGTCATGTCTTATTTTTCGGGGGGTTAAAATAATCGCTTCGATTGAGCTTGTAACAAATATTATTTTCTTTTTGACTGCTGCCATTATCTTGTTTTTCTGCCTGCCGCGGTTTGATTTTCAAAATATTGCCGTATTTAATTTTTCGAACGCTTTTTTGCCGTTTGGAGTAGTCCTGTTTTCCTTAATTGGCTGGTCGGCGATTCCGGAGATTATCGATTTTCTCAAAACTCCGCGGGAAAAGAAAAAAATCAAAAAGACAATAATCTTAGCGACCGCGATTACCGTGCCCTTTTATCTGATTTTTACCTTAGCTGTCTTGGGAGTAGTTGGCGAAGGCGTCAGCCAAGACGCTTTATCATCCCTTGCGCCATTTCTTGGGCCTAAAATTATATTTTTAGCGGTGCTGGCCGCTTTAGTGACCTTGACTGACTCTATTTTGGTTTTAGGGCTTTATCTGAAGAGCACTTTTGTATACGACTTAAAATTATCTAACCGTTTAGCCACTGCCGTTGCCTGCGGGGCGCCTTTTCTTTTGTTTTTAATAGGATTCAGGGACTTTATCGGAACTTTGGGTTTTGTCGGGACGGTTGTGGGCGTAATTGAAGGAATAGCCATTATTTTAATTTTTAAGAGGGCTAAAAAATTAGGCAATCGCGTACCGGAATATAGCTTGAAAGTCCCGTCTTTGCTGCTATATTTATTGATAGTTGTACTGATCTTGGGCGCAGTTTCCCAATTTTTATTGTAATATAGCGGGTGATCGACACCCGATATGTTGAATATTCTATTCACCATGAAATTCATTGCTGATTTCCATATTCATTCAAAATATTCTCGCGCCACCTCTAAGGATATGAATTTGGAGAGTCTCGATAAGTGGGCGCGCATTAAGGGAATTAAAGTTTTGGGCACGGGCGATTTTACTCATCCCGAATGGTTCAGGACATTGAGGGAAAAATTGGTTTGCGCAGAACCGGGCCTGTTTAAGATAAAAAACGGCGATGATTCAACGAGGTTTATTTTAACCTCGGAAATCAGCTGTATTTATTCTAAAAACAACAAAGTACGGAAGATTCACGTTTTAATTTTCGCTCCCTCGCTGGCGGTAGTCGAAAAAATCAACACACATCTCGGCCTCGTCGGTAATTTAAAATCGGACGGCCGGCCGATTCTGGGGTTGGATGCCAAAGAATTGGCCAAAATTGTTTTAGGGATTTCTTCGGATTGTTTTATCGTTCCGGCGCACGCCTGGACCCCCTGGTTCAGTATTTTCGGGTCGAAGTCCGGCTTTGACTCAATCGAGGAATGTTTTGAGGAATATTCAAAATATATTTTTGCGATAGAAACCGGCTTAAGCAGCGATCCGCCTATGAATTGGCGGTTGTCCTCTTTAGATAAAATTACCCTGATCAGTAATTCAGATGCTCACAGTCCGCGGAAATTGGGGCGGGAAGCCAATGTTTTTAACACGGATTTAAGCTACGATGCGATTATTGACGCGATTAAGAAGAAAGATCCGAGAAAATTTTTATACACCATTGAATTTTTTCCGGAGGAGGGGAAATATCATTACGACGGACACAGGGCCTGCGAAATCTCTCTTGCTCCGCCTGAATCGAAAAAATACAACAATATTTGTCCGACTTGCGGCAAACCCTTGACCATCGGCGTTATGAACCGGGTGGAAAGCTTGGCTAACCGGAAACGGGGCTTTGGTCCGGCAGGCGCTATCCCGTTCAAGAGCATGGTCCCTTTGGAGGAAATAATCGCCGAGAGTTTGGGGGTTACCACAGCGAGTAAACGAGTGGGCATAGAATATAAAAATTTGATCAAAAAATTAGGCAGCGAGTTCAATATTTTATTAGAATCGTCAAAACAAGACATTGTTGGCGCGACTTCATCGGAAATCGCCGAAGGGATCACCAGGGTGAGGGAGGGGCGCATTTCAATCACTCCGGGTTATGACGGAGTTTACGGAGAGGTCAGCATTTTTTCTAAAAGAGAGCAAAAGACATTATCTAAACAGGGAACATTAATATGACCCCGTTAGAAGTCTAAGGCAGAAAAAATCGCCGCAGAAATTTTTTCTGCTTGCTACTGGCGGGGAGTATAATAAAAATAATCGTCGGAAATTGTCTACTATTAGCCATAAAACGACGACTTCTAACGGGGTATGATCGAGGAATATAAATTCGGTTCTATCACTTTTGACGGCAAAGTTTATCAGCACGACATCGGCATCAGCTGGGCGGGCGAGGTTTTCGATTGGCAAAGGACAGAGTCTCATGTCATTGATACTGAAGATATTGTCGATGCTTTAGAGCAAGGACCTGAAACAATTGTGATTGGTACGGGAGAATCGGGAATGGCCCAGGTGACCACTCGTGCCAAAAAAGAAATCATGGACCGGGGGATAGAACTTGTTATCGATAAAATAGAACAAGCGACGAGAACTTTCAACATCAGAAGGGATGAATCATTTGAAGAGGAGGGGGTGCAAGAAAGGGTGGTGGGGCTCTTCCACTTGACATGTTAACAAATTAAAAAATATGAGATATAATAAAACATATGCAAAAAATAACCAAAGAAATGACGATTGCGGAGGTTATCGATAATTTTCCTACGGCGGCGACAATCCTTATGGGATTCGGCCATCATTGTACCGGTTGTCCGGCGGCTGAGAAAGAAACCATCGGAGATTTGGCCAGGAACAATCAGATGGATTTGGCGAAGTTTTTAAAGGATTTGAACAACGCCATAAAGTTATAAAATGAAGAAAGTCCTGTCTTTTTTTATTTCTTTATTTGCCGGCGTCGGTCTTTTGTTTTGGATTAGCCGTTTTATCGGCTGGCAAGAAACTAAGTCGGCCCTTTTAATTTTCACCGGCTGGCACGGGATGGTGATTATTTTGCTGACGCTTTTAATGATTTTAGCCGGGGCATGGAAATGGAAGCTGATTTTAAAAAGCCAGGGTTACGATCTGTCAGACAGAGAAATTATTGCCCCTTACCTTACCTGTTTTTCTTTAATTTACCTTTTCCCGATGGTGGTTTTCGGCGGAGAAATTTTTCGGGGATATGTTTTAAGGGAAAAATACAACATTCCCTGGACCAAAGCGATTTCTTCGGTGTTCATCGACAAGATTTTAGAAGTTACTTCGTTTTTAGTTACTGTTTTAGCCGGCATAGCCTATTTTCTCCTGAAAATCGGTTTGCCGCCTCAAAATCTCTGCTTTATTTTTGGAGCAATTCTTATCGTTTGTATTATTTGCATCGTATTTTTTTATTTCAAAATCTTCAAGAGAGAAAGCGTCATCGAACCGTTAAACAGGTTTTTAAATCGCCAGAAAGCGCCCGGCGGAGATCTTTTGGGAATCGAAAATGAAATATTCAAGTTTTTTAAAATAAAGAAAAAAGTATTATGGTATGGGCTTGGTTTGGCTTTTTTGAGGGTGGTTATTAGCTGGGCGAGGTGCTGGATTTTGATTTTATTTTTGGGAAAAAACATCAGCATTTTAACGGCTTTAACAATTCTGGGTTTTTATTATTTAGCGATGATGATCCCCATTCCGGCGGCCCTCGGTTCTCACGAAGCGGCTCAGGTTTTTGCTTTCAACGCATTGGGTTTGGGCTCGGGGTTAGCCCCCGCTTTTACCATGATCCAGAGGGGCGCAGAATTGATTATGGCTTTTATCGGCTTGGTTATTTTCTTTAAATTGGGTACGGGGTTATTAAAGGCGCTTCTTTTCAAAAAAATTAATAGTATAATAAAGCAAGCAGAATGACTTTAGGCATTAACAAGGTTATCAGGACTTTAATCTCCACCGATATTTTACTCCAGGGCGGATGGGGTTTGATTGGCCCTATTTTCGCCATTTTTTTAACCAAACAGCTTCAGGGAGGGAGCTTGGAGATGGTCGGGTTTGTTGCCGCCACTTATTGGATTACCAAGTCGGTCGTCCAGCCGTTTATTGCCCACGCTTTGGACGTTAAAGGCGGTGAGAGGGATGATTTTAAACTTTTAATCTTAGGAATGTTTTTGGCAAACCTGGTGCCTCTCGGATATTTTTTCTCAACTCAAATCTGGCATATCTTTTTGCTGGAATTTTTTAGGGGATTGGCGATGGCCTGTGTTATACCGACCTGGTTGGGCATTTTTACCAGGCATGTTGATAAAGGCTGGGAGGCATTTTCATGGAGCCTGGAAAGCACGGGTATTGGTTTTGCTGCGGGGTTTGCGGGCGCTTTTGGCGGGATTTTGGCGGCAGCTGTAGGGTTTAAAACAGTCTTTATTTTGGCCAGCATTTTCGGGCTTACCGCCTCATCTCTTTTATTTCTCATTCGTCCCGGGCTTTTCGACAAGGATCATTTCAAGCCTGGGGTTCCGCCGACTGAAAAACCTTTCTAAGGAGCTCCTATGGCAAACCAAGAACTTGCTAAAATCTTTTACGAGATGGCGCAATATCTCGCGATGGACGAGGTTCCTTTTAAACCTTACGCTTACGAAAGAGCGGCTTTGACCATTGAAACCTTGGAAAACGACATAGAAGAGATTTATAAGAAAGGCGGCAAAAAAGCGCTGGAAACATTATCCGGCGTGGGCAAAAATATTGCCGCGCATATCGCGGAATATCTTGAAACGGGGAAGATAAAATATTATGACGACCTTAAAAGAAAAACGCCGATTAATTTTCAGGAACTCAGCGCGGTTGAGGGAGTGGGGCCAAGGCGCGCGAAGATTCTTTATCAAAAGCTGAATGTCAGGAATTTAAAAGACCTTGAAAAAGCGGCCAAGTCTCATAAAATAGCGCTTTTGTTCGGCTTCGGCGAAAAGACGGAAAAAAATATTCTCGAAGGCATAAAATTTCTTAAAAGAAGCAAGGGAAGATTTTTATTGGGCGAGATTTTACCCAGAGCCAAAGAGGTTTGCGAAAAATTGAAATCCGTTGAGGGCGTGGAGCGGGTGGATTACTGCGGTTCTTTAAGAAGAATGAAGGAAACCATCGGTGATGTCGATTTTTTGGTGATTGCTAAGAATCCATTACTCGTGATGGATTTTTTCGTTTCCCTTCCCGGCGTTATTAAAATCTGGGGCAAAGGCACAACCAAAGCTTCGGTCAGAATGAAAGAAGGGTTTGATATGGACATCCGGGTGGTGCCCAAAAAATCTTATGGCGCGGCTTTGCAGTATTTCACGGGCTCTAAAGAGCACAATATTGCGACGCGGATAATTGCTATGAAAAAAGGTTTGAAGCTTTCTGAATACGGCTTATTCCGCGGGCCGAAAATGATTGCGAGCGTCACCGAAGAAGATGTTTATAAAATTTTGGGAATGCCCTGGATACCTCCCGAGATGAGAGAAAATCGGGGGGAGATTGAAGCCGCTTTGGAAAATAAAATCCCGGAAATTATCGATTATCACGATATTCGGGGTGATTTACATACCCATTCCGATTGGGACGGCGGTGAAAATACCATTGCGGCAATGGCCGAGGCCGCTTTTGAAATGGGCTACGCGTATCTGGGGATCGCCGACCACACCAAGTTTTTAAAAATTGAGCACGGTTTGGACGAAAAGCAGTTAGACAAGCGCAATAAGGAAATTGATAAGTTGAACAAAAAATATGCTTCTTTTAAAATCCTTAAGGGTTGCGAAGCCAATATCTTGAAAGACGGCTCGATCGATATTAAAGATGAGGCGCTCAAAAAACTTGATTTTGTTATTGCGGGTATTCACTCCAATTTTAAAATGTCCAAAAGCCAGATGACCGAAAGAATGATCCGGGCGATGAAAAATCCCCACGTTGATATCATCTCTCATCCCACGGGCAGAATTTTAAAAAAACGGGACGAGTATCAGATAGACTTCGACGAAGTTTTAAGAGTAGCCAAAGAAACCGGCACTGTTTTGGAGTTGAATGCCTGTCCCGAGAGATTGGATCTCAACGACCAAAACATTAAAAGAGCGAAGGAGTTCCAGGTTAAAATAGTCATCAATACCGATGCTCACCACAAGAGCCAGTTGGGACTTATGGAGTTTGGCGTCGCCCAGGCGCGCCGGGGCTGGGCGGAAAAGAAAGATGTGATTAATTGCCACTCTCTGCGGAAAATGTTAATGTTTTTAAAATGAAGCAAGGAATTATTTTCAGAAAGGCAAAAATCAGCGATGCGGTGAAAATAAAGAAAACAATCGATGCTTACGCTAAAGACGGCGTAATGCTTTTCAGGCCTATTTATGAAATTTACGGCAATATCCGGGATTTTTTCATCGCCGAAAAAGAAAAAAAAGTCATCGGT
Organism: Candidatus Nealsoniibacteriota bacterium; assembly: GCA_043813805.1. GTDB lineage: Bacteria > Patescibacteriota > Minisyncoccia > Minisyncoccales > MHMH01 > 2-02-FULL-43-13. The sequence goes on from JBDRKR010000023.1 coordinate 10,721, forward strand.
TGCTGCGCCTTGCACGTTTTGGGAAAAGAATACCGTCCCGGCGGCCACGGATCGGTTTTGGCTGAAGTGAGGTCGTTGGCTGTTTTGAAAGACGAGCACGGCAACGGCGTTGGTACACAGATGATTAGAGAATGTATCAATGAGGCCAAGGCGATGGGAATAGATAAATTATTTACCTTGACCACTAAAAAAAACGTGCCATTTTTTCAAAACATCGGATTTAAAAAAACCGATAAGGCCACCTTGCCTCAAAAAATTTGGCAGGAGTGCATTAATTGTTCAAGGTTTCCGGCGGATTGCAACGAGATTTCTTTAATTAAAGATATTTAAAATATGCCTTTGAAAAATCAGGATGATAAAAAAAATCAAAAGTATGTAATCGGCGTTGATGGCGGCGGTACAAAAACGGCCGCAGTTTTAGCCGATTTAAATATGAAAATTTTGAAATCGGCAGAGTCCGGGCCTTCGAATTTGAGAAATGTCGGAGTGAGAAATGGGGTAGAAAATATCGCCAAAGCCATTAAGGAGGTTTTAGGAAAAAATAAAGGAAAACAGATTCTTTCAACTTTTATAGGCATAGCGGCGGTTCAGGAAGAATATTGGCAAAAAAGAGAAGAAATTAAAAAAGAACTTTCTCGATATAAGGCGATTTCCCCGATTTTTAAAGGAAGAGTGATTATCGGCAGCGATCAAATTATTGCTTTTCGGGCAGAGAACGATAAAAAAGACGGGGTATTATTGATTGCGGGTACGGGTTCGGTTGCTCACGGCTGGTGTAAAAATAAAGAATCTCATGTCTGCGGCTGGGGATGGCTGGCCGATGAAGGCTCGGGATTTTGGATGGGGCAAAAGGTTTTCCAGGCCGTTTTGAAAGACTTAGACGGAAGGGGGCCAAAAACATTATTGACAAGATTAGTTTTCCAGAAGTTAAAAATTAAGACAAAAGAAGATTTACTGGCTTCAATATATTCTAAAGCTCCAACCGAAATCATTCCGTCTTTTTCTGCCGTTTGCGACCAAGCGTCAAAACAAGGAGATGAAATCGCCAAAAAGATAATGATTGAAGCCGGTAGGGAGCTGGCCCTGGCCGCTAACGCGGCGATCAAAAAATTGAATCTTAAAAATAAGCATTTCCCCCTGGTTTTGGCCGGAGGGGTGTTTAAATCAGAAATTGTTTTTAATATAATCGAAAAAGAAATTAAAAAATTCGCACCGGAAGTATGTTTTATCCGATTAAAGAAAAGACCGGTAGTCGGAGCGGTAAAATTAGCCCTGGGGCAAATTCAATAATATGCTTCCCCAAGTCAAAACACCCGTTGAGAAATTAGAAAAATATAAAGGTATTATTACCGATGAGCTTTTTGAAGAAATAAACAACCTGGCCAAAGGATTGAAAGGATTAAAGGTAATAATGGTTAATTCCACTCCGCGAGGGGGCGGAGTAGCTGAAATCTTAAAAAGTTTGATACCTCTGATGAAAGGAATGGGATTGAATGCCGAATGGCATACTATGCCTCCCCGGGAAGATTTTTTTAAAATTACCAAAGAAATTCACAACGCTCTTCAGGGCAAAAAATATTCTTTCCCTTTTTGGCACAGAGTAAAATATCTGGAGCACGTTAAAAGAAGCGCTTTTTTAATGAAGGATATGAGGGCGGATATTTGGGTGATCCACGACCCCCAGCCGGCCGGTGTTATTTTATATTTACCCCGTCTTCATCCTTCGATTTGCCATCTGCACATTGATTTAACGTCTCCCGATCAGAAATCCTGGAATTTCCTTGCAGGTTCTCTCAGAATTTACGACAGAGTCATCGTGAGTTCGAAAGAATTCATTAAAAAAGAAATTAAAGAAAAAACAATAAATTTTGCACCGGCCATCGACTCTTTGATGGAAAAAAATAAACCTCTGGAATTAAAACAAGCCGAAACGATTTTAGAAAATTTCGGGATAGACCCGGGGAAGCCTTTAATCAGTCAGGTTTCGAGATTTGATCCCTGGAAGGATCCCTTGGGGGTAATCGAAGCTTTTAAGCTGGCAAAAAAGAAAATTCCTGATCTGCAATTGGCCTTGGTCGGACTTTTTTTAGCCCAGGATGATCCCGAGGCGATAAAAGTATTTAAAGAAGTGGAAAGAGCGGCCGAAGGAACGCACGATATCTTTCTTTTTTCTAATCCCGATCAAATAGGCAGTCTTAAGGTGGATGTTTTTGTTAATGCCTTTCAAACAGGGTCCGATGTTATTTTACAAAATTCAATCCGTGAAGGGTTTGGGCTCACCGTGGCTGAGGCAATGTGGAAAGGAAAGGCGGTAATCGGGGGAAGAGCTGCCGGGATAAAGCTTCAAATTAAAAACGGCAAAAATGGATTTTTAGTTTCCAATTCCAAAGAAATGGCTAAGAGGATTGTCCAGCTTATTAAAAATCCCAAATTAAGAGAAAAATTGGGAAAAGAAGCGCAAAAAACAGTCAGAGAGAAATTTTTAATGCCCAGACTTTTAAGGGATTATTTGAAAGTTTTTAAAGAGCTGGTATAACAAAGAGCAGTCCGTCGGCAAAAAGAAAACAGCTTTACTGAAAAACAAGGGCGTGCTAATAAAAAATATGAGAATTGTTTTTTAAAAAATAAATATTAGGAAAAGGAGGCTATAGGATGTCCGGAATATTGGGGATTGACGTCAATAATCATTGTTGGGAAGAAATAGCCGATGCTGTCGGCGTTCTTCAGCTCAGAGGAGACGAGTGGGGCGGTTTTGCCGTTATCCAGGGCGAAAAGATAAAAAGAGAAGCGGACAGGGGGAAAATAACCCCTCTTTTAGAAAGAGAAGGTCTGAAACTTATTGATCCTCAAACGGCGATTTTTCATGTTAATCAAAGTCCGTATAACCCCCAGCCCGCTTGGATTGAAGAGGGCGTTATGGGACCTATTGCCTTGGCTTTTGACGGCAAGATTATTAATAAGGAAGAATTAAGGCAAAAATCGCCGTATCTTGTCGGTTCGGAAGCGGGAATTGTGGCGCGGCTGGTCGCTGCCGGCAAAGACCCTCTGGACGGTTTAAACAATGTTTATCAAAACGTGAAAGGTCCGTTCAGTTTGGTTTTACTCACCTTAAACGGAATTTTTGCAGCCAGGGATCTTTTAGGTATCAGGCCGATGATTTTAGGCAGGTTTTTTAATGGCGATAAAGTTGGTTGCGCCGTTGCGTCAGAGTCAGCGGCTTTAGAGCATATCGGGATGGAGCTCATCAGAGATGTCCGTCCCGGGGAAATTATTGCAATTGAAGCAAATGGTTTTAAAACCATAAAACAATTTCCCGACGCGCATCTGGCGATTTGCAGTTTTGAATACGGTTATTGGGCGAGACCCTCTTCTGTCATCGAAGATATTTGGGTTGGAGAGGCCAGGGTCAACGCGGGCAAGAGACTATCTTGCCATACCTCCGAAGCCGACATTGTTTCCGGTTTTCCCATGTCAGGTAACGCCTCCGCCGAAGGTTTTCACCAGGGTTCAGGTATTATTTATCAGAGTATTTTCGATTACAACGCCGAACCGGGTGGACGAAGCTTTTTGCCCTTTTCATCAGCCGTAAGAGCAAGAAGGGCTAAAAATAAATTGCTGATTATGCCCTGGGCGGTAAAAGGGAAGAAGCTGATTATAGCGGATGATTCGATTGTTGAAGGGAATCAGACATTGGCGAGAATTTCCGCGCTCAAAAGAGCGGGCGCCGCAGAAATCCATTTAAGAATTGAGACACCACCGATCAAATACTCTTGTCCGTTTGATGTTACTCCAAGGGGCAGCTTACTGGCCACAAGTCATACGATTGAAGAGATGAGGAAGATTTTAAGAGTCGATACTTTAGTCTTCAATACGGTTGAAGATTTCGCCGAGGCGATTCTTTCGGCCCAAAGCGACAAAAGAAGGGCAGAAAGTCCGCTTAAGATGGAAAATCTTTGTCTGGGGTGTTTTACCGGAAAATTCCCAAAATACCCTAATTTATATGTCTAACAAAAAATCTCCACCGACGGTGGAGATTTTTCATTTGAAAACAATATTAATTTTTAGCCTTTTCCATGATTTTCTTGAAAATATCAGGATTGTCCTGGCAAAGCTGAGCGAGTACTTTTCTATCGAGCTCTATTTTGTTCTTTCTTAAGCCAGAAGCGAATTTGCTGTAATTTAAACCGGCTTCCCGGCAGGCGGCATTGATCTGGACTTGCCAAAGGCCTCTTTTTTCTCTTTTTCTGACCTTCCTGTCGCGGAATGAGTATTCCCAAGCATGACGCAGGGCGTCTTTAGCCGCCCGGAATTTGCTTTTTCTGCCCCAACGGAAACCCTTAGCATGTTCCAATAAATGCTTTTTGTGCTTATGAGCTGTGACGCCTTTTTTTATTCTAACCATATATTAGATGCCCAAGGTTTATCTTAATAGTTTTTTTAGCTTTTTAGTCTCGGGCTCTGAAACCGTAATCCATTTTCTGCTTCTTCTGCCCCTCGCCCCGGATTTTTTCGCTAAGTAATGGTCAAGACCGGTAAGTCTTCGCAAGATCTTACCGTTTTTGGTAATTTTAAAGCGTTTTGAAATAGATTTTCGCGTTTTCTTTTTCACCCCGTTAGAAGTCTGTTTTATATAGCACAGGGCTAATTTCAGACAGACTTTTGTTTTTAGTTATATCCCGTTATTATCCAGCCAGAAAAATTTTTATGAAAATTTTTCTGGCTAAGACTTCTAACGGGGTTCATATTACTGTTTGGATATAATCATTGAAAAGCCCCGCATTTCTTTTTTTAACTCTCTTTCAATTTTATAAGGGATGAATTTCTGTAAAACATCGAGAAACTTGCCGATTTTTTCTCTGGCAAAGTTGCCCAGTGCCTTTTCTCTGCCCCGCAAGACAATATCGATTCTTACCTTATCCCCGTCTTTCAGGAATTTTTCCGTCTGGCGAGCTCTGGTCTCCATGTCGTGCTGGCCGATATTGAAAGTCAGCCTGATTCCTTTTAACTCGCTAGTTTTCTGCTTTTTTGCGGATGATTGTTCTTTCTTTTTTTCTTGGTAAGAGTACTTGCCGTAATCCATTATTTTGCAAACCGGCGGGTCAACCTTTTCTGTCACCTGGATTAAATCCAGGTTGCGTTCGTAAGCCATGCGAAGAGCGGGTTCCAAACCCATAACTCCCAGTTGTTTTCCGGTTTCATCAATAACCCTGACTTCTTTGGCCCTTATTTGCGTGTTGGCGATTATTCTTGTGTTCAAATGTTTACCCTGAGTTTATCGAAGGGTGGAGGTGGGGACATCGAAGTCCCGTCCAGAAATATTATCAAAATCTCTCTACAAATTTAGTCTGTTTTAATTTTCGAAACAAGGGATTAAAAACAGGCAAAACTCCAACGTTTCTAGCTTCTGACTTTTCGGTTAGCCGCTCGAAGCGATAGCGGCTATGCCTATCTCGAGATTATGACACCCAATCCTTATTATCGAGAATAGTTAAGGCTGGATGGCTTACGCGTATGCGTATGCAGGTTTTTGAAATATGTTGCCATATCTCTGTTTCTAGAAGTTTTACCAGATTCCAGAATACTGGATTTGCCGATTTTGAAAAAAGATCTCTGTCGAAGCCTTTCACCCCCTGGCTCTCAATTCTCTCGACATTTCTTTGTCGGTCTCTCTCTTTTTGATCAATTCTTTTTTATCAGCCTTTTTTCGTCCTTTTGAGACGGCAAACTCAATCTTTAATTTACCTTTATTACTATATACCCTTAGGGGTATTAAAGTCAAGCCTCTTTCCTGGGACTTGCCGAAAAGGTATTGAATTTCCTTTTTTTTCAGGAGAAGCTTTCTTGCCCGAGTGGGAGCGTAGTCTTTGGGCGTGTTTTGGGGCTGGTAGGGCGCAATATTGGCGTTAATCAGGTAAACTTCCCCGCTTCTTAAAACGACATAAGAGCCGGCGAGTGACATTTTTCCCGATTTGATTGCTTTTACTTCATAGCCATAAAGCACCATGCCCGCCTCGAATTTCTCCAGGAATTCATAGTCAAAATAGGCTCTTTTATTTTTGATCGCCTCCATATTTTTAACTTATCATGAAATTGGCAAAATCATAAATATGAGATAAGCTTAAATTATGATAAGGCAGGAAATAACAAGATTAATTCAAAAAGCGACCGGCGAGTCTCAGGAAAAAATTCGGGTAACATGTCCCGAGGGGGATGGTTTTGGCGATTATACGACGAACATCGCATTGCAGTTGAAGAAACCGGCAGACGAAATAGCCGGGAAACTAAAGTCGGCTTTATTCGAAAAAGTTGAAGTGAAAGGCCCCGGTTTTATTAATTTTTTTCTGTCTAAGGAATATTTGCGAAAACAAGCCGGTGCGATTTTAAAAGAAAAAGAATCCTTCGGCAAGCTCAAGATTGGCCGCGGGCAAAAAGTGAATGTGGAATTTATTTCGGCTAATCCCACCGGACCCCTGACCCTAGGCAATGGCCGGGGCGGGTTTTGGGGCGATGTTTTGGCCAATGTTTTAAGTGCGGCAGGTTTTGAAGCAAAACGGGAGTATTACATTAACGATACCGGAGAACAGATTAGGAAGTTGGGACACTCGGTTATCGGTGATTCAGAAGCCGTTTATCAGGGGCAATACATCGAAGAATTAAGGAAGAAGATAAAAGGCAACGATCCGGAAAAGATCGGTCTGGCCGCCGCCAAAATTATTCTGCGGGAAATGATTAAGCCGACGATTAAGAAAATGAAAATTAAGTTTGATGTTTGGTTTTCTGAAAAAACGCTGTATCAAAAAAAAGAGGCAGATAAGATTTTAGATATTCTAAAAAAGAAAAGATTATCTTATGAATCGGAAGGGGCTTTATGGTTTAAATCCACCCAGTTTGGCGACGACAAAGACAGGGTTTTAATCAAAGCAGGGGGAGAGGAGACCTACTTAACTTCTGATATTGCATATCTTAAAAATAAGCTTGCCAGAGGTTTTCAAAAACTGATTTTCTTTTGGGGCGCGGACCACTACGGTTATGTGGCGAGACTCAAAGCTGCCGCCGAGGCTCTGGGCTATAAAAAAGAACAAATCAATATTATCGTCATGCAACTTGTCAGGCTGATTCGCGAAGGGAAAGAAGTTAGGATGTCTAAAAGGACGGGCACTTACGTCACCCTGGACGAATTGATTGATGAGGTTGGGTTGGATGTCGCCCGGTTCTTCTTTCTGACAAGAAGCGCCGATACTCATCTGAATTTCGATTTGGCTCTGGCCAAGACTCAATCAGATAAAAATCCGGTTTATTATATCCAATACGCCCACGCCCGAATTTGCAGTATTTTGCGCAAAGCCAAGATGTTGAAGGTCGGACCTTCAACTTCTTTGCTGGAGCACCCGACGGAAATGAAGCTTATCCGGCAATTGATGAGGTTTCCCGAGGTTATCGAAGATACGGCCAAGGATTATCAGGTCCAGAGGTTGCCGCAATATGCGGTTGATTTAGCCGCGGTTTTTCACCAGTTCTACCGCGATTGCCATGTTATCAGCGAAGATAAAAACCTAACTCAAGCCCGCTTAAGCTTAGTTTCGGCTACCCAAATCGTTTTAAAGAATGCATTATCTTTAATGGGCGTTTCCGCCCCGGAGAAGATGTAAAATTATGGAGACGATTTTCCCGAATTTAGAGAAAAAAATCCTCGAAGATTGGAAGAAGAGCAAGGTTTTTGAAAAAAGCCTAAGACAACGGGCGAAGGCCCGCGACTTCGTGTTTTACGAAGGTCCGCCGACGGCCAACGGCAAGCCCGGCATTCATCATGTTTTGGCGAGGATTTACAAGGATATTATTTGCCGCTATAAAACCATGCGGGGGTTTTTAGTCTTAAGAAAAGCCGGTTGGGATACCCACGGATTGCCGGTTGAACTTGAGGTGGAAAAGAAACTGGGGCTGAAAAATAAAAAAGATATTGAAAAATACGGTATCGCCGAGTTTAATAAAAAATGTAGAGAATCCGTCTGGCAATATAAGGATGAATTTGAAAAGTTAACAGAAAGGATCGGCTACTGGCTGGATATGGAGCATCCCTACGTTACCTACGAAAATAATTACATCGAAAGCGTTTGGTGGGCCATTAAGCAGATTTATCAAAAAGGGCTTTTGTATAAAGATTACAAGGTTGTGCCTTATTGTCCGAGATGCGGGACTTCCTTGTCTTCGCATGAAGTCGCCCAGGGTTATAAAAAAATTAAAGAACTTTCGGTTTATGCAAAGTTCGAAATTGCGCCGGCTACTTATTTATTAATTTGGACGACTACGCCCTGGACTTTGCCGGGGAATGTGGCCGTAGCGGTTAATCCCAAAATTACCTATGTTAAAACGCAGATTAATAACGAGACTTTCGTTTTGGCGAAAGAGAGAGCGGCTGTTTTGGGCGAAGATTGTAAAATTATCGAGGAATTTAAGGGCGACAAACTGGTGGGTATAAAATATAAACCGCTATTTGGGGAGGTTCGACCTCCCAAGGAGGTCGAACCTCGCGTAATCGCGGCTGATTTTGTTTCCATTGAAGACGGGACGGGCCTTGTCCACATAGCTCCGGCTTTCGGCGAAGATGATATGACGGTTGCCAGAAAGAACGATTTGCCGGTCGTTATGAATGTTGATGAGGAGGGTAAATTTAAACCGGAAGTAAAAAATTGGGCAGGAATATTTGTTAAAGATGCTGACCCGCTGATTATTAAAAATCTACAGGAGAGAGGCCTGCTTTTCAAAGAAGAATTATATGAGCACGATTATCCGTTTTGTTGGCGGTGCAAATCCGCTTTATTGTATTACGCCAAAGAGAGCTGGTTCATTAATATGCAGAAAGTAAAAAGCGCCTTGATTAAGAACAACGAGAAAATTAATTGGCTGCCGGCTCATTTGAAAGAGGGTAGGTTTGGCGAATGGCTTAAGGAAGTTAAAGATTGGGCTTTTTCCCGGGAGCGGTATTGGGGCACTCCTTTGCCTATTTGGCAGTGCCAAAAATGCGCGCATCGGGAAGTGATCGGCGGGAGAGAAGATTTATTAAATCAGCAATTTACAAATAATAAATATTTTATCATGAGACACGGCGAGGCCGCGATGAATACCAAGAATTTAGCCAGCTGCTGGCCGGAGAAAGTTCATAATCCTTTAACTAAAAAAGGCGAAGCCGAGGTTTTGAAAACAGCTCATCTGCTTAAAAATATCGATTTTATCATCTCTTCCGACGTCTTAAGGACAAAGCAAACGGCCGAGATCGTCGCTCAAAAAATCGGAGCTGAAATAATTTTTGACGAGAGGATCAGAGAGCTGAACGTCGGTACTTTTAACGGTAAAAAGCCAAAATTAGTTTGGGATTATTTAAACCAGGGAGAAAACTTTGTTGAGACTAAAATATCTCAAGGAGAAAGTTTGCTGGATGTTCAAAAAAGAATGCTAAATTTTTTAGAGGCGACAGATAAAAAGTATCAAAATAAAAACATTTTAATTGTTTCTCACGAATTACCCATATCTATCCTTGAGGGGAGTCTAAGAGGGATCGCCCTGAGAGATATTTTAATTGGCAGGAAAGAGAATAAAGGAGCTAAAATCAAAACCGGAGAACGTCGAGAGATTAAATTTAATATATTGCCCCGAAACGAAAAAATGGAATTGGATTTCCATCGGCCCTATATTGATGAGGTGAAATTCAGATGTTCCGAATGCTCCGGAATAATGCAAAGGGTTCCCGAATTGATTGATGTCTGGTTTGATTCGGGAAGTATGCCGTTCGCTCAACTTCACTATCCTTTTGACGGCAAAAAGATCCAATTTCCGGCCGATTACATTTCCGAAGCCATTGATCAGACAAGAGGCTGGTTTTACACGCTTTTGGCGATAGCCACTCTTTTAGATATGGGCGCCCCTTACAAAAATGTCGTTTCTCTGGGCCATGTTTTAGATGAAAAGGGAGAAAAGATGTCCAAATCAAAGGGGAACGTAGTTGATCCGTGGTATGTCGCGGATAAATATGGCGTCGATGCCATCCGCTGGTATTTTTATACCGTCAACCAGCCGGGCGAAGTAAAAATGTTCTCCGAAAAAGAACTGCAAGAGTCCTTGAGAAAGTTCATCATGACTTATTGGAACAGTTTTGTTTTCTTTGAAACTTACAGGAGTAAATCAAAGATTAAAAATCAAAAGCCAAAACACGTTTTAGATAAATGGATTATTTCTAAGCTGAACGGATTGATTCGGGAAGTCACTAAAGATCTTGATAGGTACGATATGACTACGGCTGCCAGGGCTATTGAAGATTTTACGGTCAATAATTTGTCTTTGTGGTACATCAGAAGATCGCGCAAGCGTTTTCAAGAAGCCCAGAGCACTTTGTCTTTCGCGCTTTTAACTCTTTCGAAATTAACCGCGCCGTTTGTCCCATTTTTGAGCGAAGAAATTTACCGGCGGGTGAAAGAGGTTAAGCCTCTTTCATCTGTGCATTTGGAAAATTGGCCTAAGCCCGATTTAAAATTGATTAATAAAAAGCTCGAGCGGGAAATGGAGGAGGTTAGGAAGGTCGTGGCTTCGGCATTGTCAGAAAGAGCGAAGGCCGGTATCAAGGTTCGTCAGCCATTACAAAAATTAACCCTTCGACGCGGCTCAGGGCAAAAAATCAGCAAAGATCTGCTGGAGTTGATTAAAGAAGAAATTAACGTTAAGGAGATTGTTTTTGGTAAAGAGTTGAAATTGGATACTGAAATTACTCCGGAGCTCAAAGAAGAGGGGACAATTAGAGATGTAATCCGTCAAATCCAGGAGATGAGGAAAAAAGCCGGGCTTAAGCCGCAAGATAAAATTTCGGTTCGATATGCGGCTCCGGCCGGATTGGCTGAAATATTGGAGAAAAACAAAAAAACTATTTTAACCGAAACAAAGGCTGAAATTTTCGAATCCGCGGAGAACAGTTCTCCGCGGGCTATAGCTACAAGCGAAGTAATAATTGACCAGCAAAAACTATGTCTATATTTGGCAACAAAAAACAGATCCCGGTAAAAGATTTGATCGGCAAGGCGTTTAAGGGCCCGACCGAAATCCCCGGTACGGGCGGAAAGCTTTATCCTCGTACGGAAATAGTCAAAACCTTGAAAGAATTGCTGCCCTACCAAAAAATCGGAACCTACTTAAGCGAAATTGAAGCAAAAACGATTCTGCGCAAGTTGCGGCACGAAGAATATATTGCAGCGCAGAGCGACAAAAAAATAAAGGCAGGCCGCCTTTTGCGTCTCTTAGAAAATGAGTGGGGCCTTCGCGGAAAATATTAAATAATAAAATATTTAAATTTATGCCACTTCCATTTTATATAAAATCATCGCCTGCTCCTGCTCCTAAGTTCGGGCAGGGTCAAGCTCCGGTTAAACCGGCGCAGCAGAGAACGCCAACATTTGGTTATTCCTCGGCTAAAAAAACAACAACCAAAGACAAACCCGGTTTTTTAGAAAGAGGGATGTTTCGTCAGCACGGTTCATTAATAACTGAAGTCAGAAAAGACAGTTATTATAAAAGCATACCGAATTACAGCAAAAAGTTTACCCAAGGAGAACGAATAAAGCTTATCACAGAACTCGAGAGGGCCGGCATGGGTACGGGTGGCCTTACCGGGGAGAAGCTGGGCGTAGCTATTAAAAAATTAGGAAAGGAAAAAATGAAGGCCGTGTCCCATAGAGAATTCGGAAAAGCAAAAATATTGGATCAGAAAATAAAGCAGGCTCAAGTTTGGCAAAAGACTTGGGATCGCCCGAAAATTTAATGGCCGTTCATTATAGGACCCAAGGGTTTTTTATTAAGAAAACCGATCGTGGAGAAGACAGCCGGCTGTTTACGGTTTACACCAAGAATTTCGGAAAACTGAAAATTTTAGGGAAAGCCATCAGAAAAATCGGGTCAAAATTAAAAAGCGGCACTGAGATTTTTTATTTAGGCGAAATTGAGTTTATTCAGGGGAAGACCTACAAAACCCTGACCGACGCTATGCCGCTTGATAAGTTTTCAGTTATCAGAAAAGATTTAAGAAAGCTCAAGATTATTCATCAGATCGCCGAAGTTTTAGATGAATTTATTTCGAAAGAAGAAAAAGACGAACATGTTTGGGAATTATTGAATGAGGTTTTTGATAAATTAAACAATCCCCAATTTAAAATTAACCACCTGCCGCTCGTGTATTATTATTTTTTTTGGAATTTCGTTTCGATTTTGGGCTATAAACCGGAATTCCATGAGTGTTACATCAATAAAACCAAGGCAGACTGCGATATTATTAAAATCCTCAAAGTAATTTTAAAAAAAGACTGGCCGATACTTTCAAGGCTGAAAATTGAATCCCGCCATCAGAAATTATTAAAAATTGTCAGCGAGTGGTATTATATAAAAATAACCATATGAATTATTCAAAAAGTAAATTTATTCTATTAGCCATCGGATTAATCCTAATTGTGGGACTTGTCGGTTTTTGGTCTTGGCAGAAGAACAGTTGGTCAAAAGACAGGTTAAAATTGGAAATTTTGGGGCCAGCAGAGGTGGCGTTAGGCCAGGAGATTGAATACACCGTCAGATATAAAAATAACGGCAACATCAGGCTGGAAGATCCAAGACTTACTTTTGAGTACCCGGCCTATTCGCTTGTCGGCGAAGAAGAGCCGTTAAGAAAAGAGATTACCCTGGAAAGCATTTACCCCGGACAAGAGCAGACCTTCAATTTTAAGGCCAGGCTTTTTGGGAAGGAGGGGGAGATGAAAAAAGCTCAAGTTTGGCTGAATTACCGGCCCAAAAATCTTAAGGCCCCTTATGAAAACAAAACAGAACATAATGTCAGAATAAACTCGGTTCCTTTAACACTGGAGTTTGATTTGCCGTCAAAAATTGATCCGGGCAAGGAGATTAATTTCCAATTAAACTATTTTTCCAACGTCGATTATCCGCTGGCCGACTTGGGTATAAAAGTTGAATATCCGTCCGATTTTGAATTCCAAAGCTCAAAGCCCAGGCCCTTGGAAAAAACAGAGTGGAGCGTGGGTCTTTTAAACAAAGCCGAAGGCGGCAGGATTCAGATTACCGGCAATTTAAGCGGCGGGGTGGGTGAACAAAAACAATTTAAGGCGCAATTGGGCACGTGGCGTGACGG
>JBDRKR010000024.1:0-5524 GCA_043813805.1 Candidatus Nealsoniibacteriota bacterium
TTTTTATATTTTGGATTATCTAATTTATAATCGGTAAACCACAACTCCATTTCCTTGCCGGTATAGTCCCTGATGGGCGAAACTTCCAGAAAAAGCTCCTTTAAATCCTGCGCCCAAAACCTATCCCAAGAATCTGTTTGGACTTTTAATAAATAAGGAAGAGGTAAGGTAACCCCTGACTTACCAAAGTGTTTGAATTTCATATATGATAAATTCAACTTAAAAAACCCTAGTGCCTCACTTTTTAGGGTTAATTTGTTTAATATGTTTTAGTCAAAAAAAGGGTCAAGCGAGTATGTGAAAAACGCAGATAATTTGATTATACTCGTATCCGAAAACCTGTCAAGGCCATGTCTGGATTTGCGAAATCCTCTCAAATTTGAGTGGATTTCGTAAATCCTTAATATCTATCGGAGCTGGTCAATTTTTTTCTGGACATCCTGATTGTTGGGATTCAATTCCAAAACTTTTTCAAATTCCCCGATAGCTAAAGATTTTTTTCCCTGAGCCGCGTAGGCTACGCCTAAAGAATAATGGGCGTTGGAGTGATCGGGCACTAAAATCACGACTTTCTTGAATTGATCAATCGCTTTTGAAACCTGATTGTTGTTGAAATAAAGCCGGCCCAATTGGAAAAGAATTTCCGAACTCAAGGGGTAATCTGCGGCTAACTTTTCCATTTCTTTTAGGGCGCCGGCCGTATCACCTTCTTTTTCAAAAAGCAAAGCTTGCTGAATCAAAGCATCAACATAATTAGGCTTAACAGTAATAGCTTTGGTGAATTCTACCCTGGCCTGGCCGATTTCACCGGCGGCAATATAAAGTTTTCCCAATTCGGTGTAAGCTAAAGGATTTTGCGGATCAAGTAAAATGGCCTCTTGGAAAGACTTTATCCCCCACTCAATAGCGCCGGTAGCCACGGTTTTGATTTCCCGATAAATCATGCCTAATGTTTCCCACATCGCCACTTGTGCAGGAGCGAGTTCTGTCGCGACTCTCGCCTGATTGATGGCTGTCGCTACCAATAATTGAACGCGAGTTGCATCCTGAGTTTCTTGAGGTTTTTCCATTTCGGTCAGAACATCGTTTAAATAGGCTCTGGCTAAAACCGCCCTATACTGAGGAGAGCCGGGATTTAACCTTACGGCTTTTTCCAAAAACTGGGTTCTTTGAGAGCCAAAACTCAACCGCTGAGCATGGGCGTAGTTCATATCAGCCAAATAGGACTTGGTGCTGAAAAAGTAAAGAGCCAGAATCCCGACGCCCACCAAAATAACAATAGTAGAAAACACCAAGCTTAATTCGGGAAAATTCTTAAAAGAAATAACCTTCTCTTTAATCGGCTTTTGCCAAGCAATAACCGACAGCCCCAAAACGAGCCAAAAGAGAAAAGCCAGGGTAGTATTTTGATAATAAACGAATTGTCCCGCGACGAGCGAAGAAAAAACCATCAACAAAAGCAACGCGTGCGACTTTTGCTGCAAAAAGAAGTAGCTTGCCATAAAAAATATGGCAATCAAGGCTAAATAGCTTAAAACTCCCAAAAATCCCATAGTGGCTAAAATTTCAGCCACGTGAGTTCCTGCCCGATCAAATCTGACTTGCCACAACCAGGTCTCATTAATCGACAACGGTTTTTCTTTGGCAAAATCATAATTAAAAGTGCCGATGCCCGAACCCAAAAAGCCGTTTTTGACGCTGTCGGTAGCTCCGCCAAGGCCTATTTGCCAAGATGTTTTTTGGTCCAAAACCTGCTCTTTCATTAAACTATTTACCGCTGATTCTTCACCGAAAATTAATGCTTGAGGCTGTAAGGGAATGCACGCCGCAGCCACAATAATCAAAAAGATGGGCGCCAAAAGACGATTAACATTATCCCTAAACACTCTTTTCCATAAACTTAAACCTACAAATAAAACAAAAGTAACAAGCACGATCAGCCAGGCTGGCGTAAAATCAATCATGATCATTAAAACTGAAATGGCGGCCAGTAATACGTAATCGACAAACGAAGACTTTGATTTTTTAGCCACGGTTAAAGTTTTTCCGATCAAAAACACGGCGGCAATCGCTAAAAAAATGCTTAGCCCCTCAAGCGACGCGGCCGTCGGATTGAATATCTGCAACGCCATCATTTTGGGCAAAAACGAGAAGAGAACGGTCGCTTTCGCAAAAATACCGAAAATAGCGAAGTAAGAAAATAAAACTGCTATAAAAATTGACCAGGAAAACATCTTTAACAATCCGCCGATCGAAATATTCGGATTTTGGGAATTAGAATTTGGTTGGGATTTGGAATTTGGCTTGCCCGCCGGCGAAGCAGGAATTTGGGATTTCGTTTCCACATTGTTCGTAATCAAGAAATAAAATATGCCCATAGACAAAAGACCCATAAGCCCGTTGGAGAACCGGCCATAAAAACCGTAAAGACTGGAAGTCCGATCAACCGAAAAGACGGCTGATAAAACAGCTACGCCCAAAAAAGCCAAAACAAAAACGTCCAAAGGCGAGCGTTTAAATCTTATCTCCTTATCGCAAACAACCATTTTGGCGAGCCATGCGAAAAACGCCAAAGAAACTAAAAAGAGCAGCAAAAACTGCTTATTATATTCGAACGCCTCAAAACTGAATGGTAAAAAGAAAAGCGGTAATAAAAAAACTAATAAATAGATGCTGTATTTAACGGTGCGATTTAATAAATTGATCATATGTTGAAAATCAACTGCTGTTAATTATTATACCAAGCCAAATTTCTGTTGTCTATTTTACGGCAGCCAGTTTCTCATCATTAGGTTGGCATCGTAAAGGTCGACCTTGCTTTGAGAAATGTTGCCGGGACCGGCGCTGATGTCTGCTTCCTGCAGATCAGCGGCATTGGTGCTTCCCCACCTGGAAAGTAATATTGAGACGTCAAAAATATTGACCTTACCATCCTTGTTGAGATCACCGGGGGTATAAATTGGAGGCGGTGGCGGAATTTCGCTGGCTTCAACTAAAAGATACTTTGGGTCGTGCCAAACTAAGGGAAGAACGCCTCGCAGCCAAAAAGTGTCGTAATCGATTGGAACATTTATGCTGATTTTCCATATACCCGGAGTTGGTTGGTCAAATCTTTCTTCGGTCGTAGTTTCTGTATAGAGGAATGGATACTCTACTCCATTGGAATCAGTTAATTTCCCGGAGGGATTTCTCCCCAGGTTCGTTCTCGAAGCACCGAAGATAAAAGCGCTGGTATCCGCCGGAACATAGAAATAAACTTCATTGGGTCCCAGATAAGTAGGCGCATTCGATGGCAACCATTCGTTTGGTTTGAATATGCTTGCGCCGGAGTCAGCTAAGATTGCTGCGGGATGATTTGGCACATCTACATACAAGTACTCGGCACCGGGGAGTGTAGTTCTGGTTAAGTGAAGTTTATAGGTGCCTGGTAAATCCGCGTGAAACTGTACCGGCGTCCAATTTGTAAGTGCAGTAGAAAAACTCCAAGAATTAATTAAAAGTCCCGCGGGTCCATACCATTGCAGTGTTCCTTTCTTGCCTTTAACTAAGACGGTAATATCCTCATTGCCGGAGGAAGAAACAAAGACGGTTCGGTAATGGCCATATAATGGCGCGAGTTTAGGCTTGCTTGTATCACCAAGCGCAGCAAGTTGAATGCTATTAGGATTAACGATGAATACCTTGTTTTCAAAAGCTTTTAAACCCTCGGTCAACCAAGCTGATGCTTCGGCAGCTGTCGGCAGCGTGAAATTCTGCAAAATATTAACATCTGCATCGGTTAGTCCCCTCTTTTTCAGTTCAGTTCGTATGGCTTCTTCGTCATATTTATAGGTTATCAGATAAAGATCCCTGATCTTAGTCACGAAAGTATAGAAACTCTTGAGTTCATCCAGTCCGAGATTGGCTACCCCTTTGGCGTGGTAGAACCAGAGAAACCGCTGGTAGTATTCCAGTTGCCGGATACGTTCCAAAATTTCTGGATTGCCTACTGCCAATGATTCTGCCTCTGCCAGGTCAAGGAAACTTTTTCCAACTGCATCGGCCGAAGCGCCTCTTGTGTCATAATAACGCTTCATTACATCCTTAGCGGGACCAAAGGCTTTATCATAGAAATCAGCTAAAAGGGCGTTGACATCGCTGGACGGATTCCACATCATCTTACCCGATAAATAGTAAGTCAGGCCCCGGCTTGCCCAGGCGTCGCCACCCTCGGCCGAAAATACTCTGATGCCTTTGCCGGCGTAAAAAGTAAACTTGTTAATTCTGTCAAGAAACGTCATCGGCAGATCGTGCCACCACGACCAAATATCAAAGTATTCACGAATACCGACCTGAACGCCCTTGGCGATCAAGCCATCTATCTGCTGATTTAAGGTAAGGGGGGTGTCGTTGAAGGTGGTAGTTATCAAAGATAAGATATTTGGCTCAAGATTAATTGTCGGAATGCCGGCATAAAAAGTATAAGCATAGACGGTGACTAAAGCGCCGGGGAAATCATTTTTGATATCTTTGGCCACCTCATTGACCAAATAATAAACCTTATCAGTAATGGTTTGCCAATCAGTTGCTCCGTTCCAGGGCGGATTCCAGCCGTCTCCATCGTTGGGAGTAACAGATACCGCGCCGTACGGCAACTTATCTTTAGAATTAAGCAATCCGTGAGGGACCGCAGTCAGCAGATTGCGAACATATTCTTTGGTTTTAGCTACCACGTCCGGATTATCTGGTCTCAATTGCCAAGGATAAGCTGGACAGCTGCCTGATGGATCTGGTAAAAACCATTCCGGATGGGCTGAACAATCAGAGTGAGGTATAATATAACCATAAGTCTCGCCGATTTGGTAGTGCTTGGCGCCAAAAAGCTTGTTTCGCGCCTGCCAATTGGGAGTTTTATCACTAGTATAAAAATCTACAATGGGCCATTGCCCGATTTCCCTCCAGTAATACCAAGGCTCTTGCACTTCATCTAAGTCCAAACTGATTAAACTGGTGGGGGTGATAAACCAAGCCGGATGTTTAAAAAACCACCGAAACCCAAGTTTTTCCAACAACGTATAAGCGCCGTGCCTGACAGCGATGGGAGTTTTGCCGATGATATAGATGCCATCTGCATCAGAGTAGAGTTTGAATGCTTCGTCTCCTCTTGTGGAAAAATCAGACGAACTGGCGTTAACGCTGAGGTAAATGGCCGGAGCCGGAGGAGAGGTGTTGGTGGTGATGGTTAGAATTTTGCCTACCGGCGCTTGGCCCAAGTTATTCTTTATTTCATTGGCTGCTTGCTCCAAAAATTTGTTAGTAGGGTCATCTTGAGATGAATCGTAATAGATGGTGGTAATATTGTCCCAACCGGGAAAAGCGGCTTGGGCAGGAAAGGTCAGTATAAATAAAGAAATTATTGAGGTTAATAAGATTAAAGATTTTTTCATGGCCTTACCATTAACTACCTAAAATAAGTAGAAAACCCACCGTTATAATCTTGCCTGATTTGCTCTGGTGTCCTGGCGTAATCGTAAACGCGAACGTC
>JBDRKR010000025.1:0-62277 GCA_043813805.1 Candidatus Nealsoniibacteriota bacterium
TTTCTATATATAAAAGCTAAAATTGAATCAAACATCGAAACACTACAGCAGCAATTAAAAAAATACCGAGAAGCACATAAACTAAGCCGAGAAGAGAGGCTACGTCTCCTTCTATTTGATGTGTTTTAAGTTCCGAAGACATCGAACCAATATCCAAATCGCCTTCCTTTTTCTTAATAACATATATCCCATACCCTAAAAAAATAAATCCGTCTAGAAACGCTAACCACCAAGGTATACCCATCACGACTCCTAAGCTCCCCCATATTTGAAAATACGATGTTTTATTAATAATACTTAATAAAAGTGCAACGATAATATCAACAATCGAAATAAATATTACAAGCTTCATGGGTCCGCTAAGTAAAGGTGGTGGTAAATGCGGGTCGGTTTCGTTCTTTTTTAATTTAAGGAATAACTCTGGAGATTCTTGGGCTAAAATTTTATCAAACTCTCGCTGCTTATTGTTTTGTTTATTTTTTGATTTCATTGCCTTACTCTACCAAAAAACCGCCCAAAAGGCGATTTTCTGTTCACAACTAATTGCTGAATTTTATACGCTAGCATTTTACTAAATTTGGCTTTCGGTCGTTTCGGTATTTTGAATATATTTTTTACTAATAATATAGAATAGAAAGGCTGCAATACTAAAATCGACGAAGGAATATATAATAGCTACACCAGCTGCCTTTCCCATGAAAATCTGTAACAAAATATACCCTCCATTTAGAACAACAAGATACATTGTTGCTAAATTTATAATCTTAGCCTTATCTCCGATAATATAAGTCTTCTTAAGGTAATTTGCAGAATATATTGTTCCAAGCCAAATAGATAGAATCCTTATCGCTAACAAAAATACCATTATTAAAAGTGGTGACCCAAATTTAATTAATGGTAATAAAATAAAACTTGCAATAAGGCCTATTATAAGTGGTATCACAAAGCCAGCTGTAAGATAATGAGTCGCTGCAATATACCAATTAGATGATTTCTTTTTTTCTTTCATTTTATGTAAATGTAATTATCTTAATAATTAACCGACCTTTCTCTTATTCTACCAAAAAACCGCACGAATAAATAGGCGGGAATTAGCGGGGGCTGGTAGACGACGTTAGAACCTGCTTTAAGATAAATAGTGTCCCCTCTTCTATTTTAAATTATTAAGAGAACCCATAAAACATTAGAACTATTATGAAAGAAAAACCGCCTCAACTTTTCAGTAATATTGGCGGAAGCAGCTGGTCTGCTCGGTCCTTTTTTTGCTACGGATAGTCCTCTTCGGCGGCGATGAGAACGATACATTTCTGTCCGCCTTCCTTGAGAACATCCTCTTTTGTATAGCCATCCTTAGCAAGCTTTCTGGTCAATCTTTCAAGTTTAACCGCCTCGGATGGTTCGTCTGCCGGCTGATATACAGCGTTATCAACCTGAACTGTATCAAGTTGAGCGTAGCTGTTACCCTCCGGGTCTTTTTGCAGAATAACGATTCTCTCCGGATCTGCAGTTCGTAGTGATTCAATCAATTGCTTAACTTTCATTTTTCCCTCTCCTTATTCAATTTTCTATATTATAATTATACCACTTCTCTGCGGTGTTGTCAATAGCGCACGGGGACGACGAGGCTCGCCCCACGCCTCTTCGGGCTGGGCACTGCCTCCGCCCCTTCGGGGCTCCGGCTTCGAGCCTCGTCCATCATAAAATTCAAAAGAGGCCAAATGGCCTCCTTGAATTTTGCGGGGACGACGAGGCTCGAACTCGCAACCCTCGGCTCGACAAGCCGATGCTCTAACCAATTGAGCTACGTCCCCATGTGCCGGAGGCGAGAGTCGAACTCGCAACCACTGGCTTATGATGCCATTGCTCTGCCATTGAGCTACCCCGGCCCTTCCTAAGCTAAAAACTACAAACTAATTGCTAGAAACTAACAGTGTTGCGGGGCCAGGAATTGCACCTGGGCTTCGGGCTTATGAGACCCGCGACCTACTACTGGTCCACCCCGCTATGTTATATACACCATCTTACTATACTGGAATTCTGTAAAAAATCAACTACGTTAAAATCTGCAAAGAATTAAACGCCCTTTGATAGGCCCCCAGAGTGGCTTTGGCCTCGTCTTGGCTCAGCCGGTAATCGGGGTTATGGACGATATTGTTGCGGACCTTATGCGCCGCGTAAACGTCATCAAGGTTGCCCACGGTCGCCGATGTCAGTTTGCCCAGCTTTTCTTCAAGGGTCTGACCGATAAAACCCATTCTTTTTAAACTGGCGTCCAATAAATCATCCGCCTCAATGACAGCCATTTTCGATTCTGATTCTGCGCCGGTGCTAAGACGATTGATGATTTTGTTCCAGATTTTCGTAATTCTTTTAGCCCCAAACGGCCGGGTGGTGAGAAACTCCCAAAAATCCTGCACGAACAGCCATTGATAATAATGGGTTTTAAAAATGAGGATAATAATGGCAATCAATAAAATTAAACCGATCGATAAAAATGTAAACTGAACCCAGAGCAATTTTTGCTGGATTTCGGGAGAAATCAAGAATGAAATAATAGCGTCGAGATTAATATTAATGCTCATAATAAAGATTATGCTGAATTTTCAAAAAATGCGGCGGCTTCAAAAATCTGATTTTCCTTGAAAGATTGGCCGATGATTTGCAAACCTACCGGCAGATGCCCCACCTTACCGCAAGGCACAGAAAGCGCCGGTAACCCGGCTAAATTTATCGAAACGGTGTAAACATCAACCAAATACATGGAAAGGGGGTCCTCTATCTTTTCACCGATTTTGAAGGGCAAAATAGGCGAGGTCGGAGTCATAATCATATCAACCTTCTTAAAAGCGTTGTTAAAGTCTTCAATAATCTTAGTTCTCACCCTCTGTGCTCTTTTGTAATAAGCCTCGTAGTAGCCGGACGATAAGGCGTAAGTTCCCAGCATAATCCGTCTTCGTACTTCCGCCCCAAAGCCTTCTCCCCTGCTTTTTAAATAAACATCCAGTAATGAATTCTCTTTTTTAGAGAAGCCGTATTTGATGCCGTCGTATCGAGCCAGATTTGCCGAGGCCTCCGAAGGGTTGATGATGTAATAGGCGGGCAGCGCATATTCGGTATGGGGTAGGTTTATCTCAATTATCTTCGCTCCGGCTTTTTCGTACCGATTAATGGCGCTTTTCACCAGTTTTTCAACTTCCGGATCTATCCCTTTGACAAAATACTCTTTCGGTACGCCAACCCGTAATTTTCCAATTTCCAATTTACAATTTTCCAATTCCGGTACCGCAACACTAGTTGAATCTAACGGATCTTTACCTTTAATGGCTTCAAATACTATTTTAGCATCTTCCACGGTTTTCGTAATGGGACCGATCTGGTCCAAAGAAGAGGCAAAAGCCATTAATCCGAATCTTGAAACAGCGCCGTAGGTAGGTTTCAATCCGACGACTCCGCAGAAAGAAGCGGGCTGACGGATAGAACCGCCCGTGTCAGAACCTAGGGCATAGACGGTCATATTGGCGGCCACAGCCGCTGCCGATCCACCCGACGAACCGCCGGGGACTCTGGACGGGTCAAGAGGATTACGGGTGGGGCCAAACGCCGAATTCTCGGTGGAAGAGCCCATCGCAAACTCATCAAGATTGGTTTTACCTAAAATCACCGCTCCCTGTTTTTTTAATCTTTTGACAACCGTGGCGTCATAGGGGGCTGTGTAGTTTTCGAGGATCTTCGAAGCCGTCGTGCACTTTGCGCCCTCAACCAAAATATTGTCTTTTATGGCCACAGGTATGCCTGCCAACATCGGAAGATCTTGGGTACGAGTAATCAAGTCGTCGGCTTTCTTGGCTTCATCTAAAGCGGCGTTTTCCCTTAAAGCCAAAAAGGCGAAAATTTCCTTATTGCTGTTTTTAATGCTGTCGAAATGCGCCCTGCAAAGTTCCACGGCGGAAAACTCTTTTTTTTTCAAACCTTGATGCGCCTGGGCGATTGTTAAGTCGGTTAGAATCATTTATTTGAGAATTGATTTCACTTTAATATAGTTATCTTTAGTTTCCGGCGCCAATCCCAATAAGTTTCCAGCACCTTTTTCGGCCTCATCTTTTCTAAAGACGTTCTTTATGGATAAAGGATGCGAAGTCTCTTTTGTTTCGGAAACATCCACCTTTTTTAATTTTTCTATGTAATCTAAAATTGCCGAGAGATCCTTTCCATACTTTTTAAGCTCTTTCTTAGCTAAACCAAGCCTCGCAAGCTTAGCGATATGTTGTACTTCTTTTTGAGTTATCATATAAACATATAAGCATTTAAACAATTTGTTCAGATGCTTAAATGTTAAAATGTTAAAATGATTATTTGGGCGGTTCCAAATATTCGGTTTCAGTCAAAACCTCTCTTAATTCATCGAGGTTTTCTAACACCAGGCCCGCGCCTCGGGCTACGGCCGTCACCGGATCTTCAACGATGCGGGTGGGAATTTTTGTTTCTTTGGTGATCAAAATATCGATACCGTTAAGCAGGCTGCCGCCGCCCACGAGCGATATGCCGTTTCTCATCACATCCGATAAAAGCTCGGGCGGCGTTTCTTCCACCGCAGTTTTGATGGTATTGACGATTTGCTTGATTGACTTTGACATGGCCTGGGCAATGCTGTTTTCGGAAACTAAAATTTCTTCCGGCAAACCCGTCACTAAGTTTCTCCCCCTCATCGGCATTTCCTTTTTTCCTTTCATGGGAAAGGCGCAACCAATCCCGATTTTAATTTCCTCAGCGGTCCTCTCTCCGATGAGAAGCTTGTATTCCTCTTGCGCGAACTGAATAATATCTTCATTAAGCTTGTCTCCGGCGATTCTCAGGCTTTTGGCTAAAACAATCCCTCCCAAAGAAATGACCACCACCTGAGTCGTGCCGCCGCCGATATCAACCACAAAGTTTCCTCCCGCTTCCTGAACGGCTAATCTCGCCCCAATGGCAGCCGCCATCGGCTGCTCAATCAGATAGACTTCGCTCGCCCCTGCCGATAATCCCGCATCCCTGACTGATTTTTTTTCAACCTCCGTCACTTCGCAAGGCACTCCGATGATAACGCGAGGCCTGGGTTTGAAAAAGAATTTTCTTTGCTGAACTTTTTCAATAAAATAACGCAGCATCTGCTCGGTTACCTCAAAGTCGGAAATCACGCCGTTTACCAAAGGACGCGTAGCCACAATATGGGCCGGGGTTCTCCCGACCATCTTTTTAGCCTCATCTCCGATGGCTAAAACCTGTCCGGTTTTTTGATTGATGGCCACGACCGAAGGTTCAAAAATAACAATTCCCCGCCCTCTTAAATAAACGAGGGTTGTGGCGGTCCCCAAATCAATGGCAATATCCTGGAAAAAATGCGAAAAAAATTTATTAAACATGATTATTATCGCGATGTTGAACGATGTTGAAATCCGATTTCAACAAGTTTGTTGAAATCCGATTTCAACGAAACCAGTTTTGTTTTCTGCTCGTTACGTTTCTTAATTTCAATTGAATCTTGCTTCAGAGTCTTTTCGCTGACAACCATCCTTAAGGGAATACCTAATAAATCAGCTTCGGCAAATTTCTCACCGGCCGCTTTGCCCTCTCTGTCATCGTACAATACTTCAATGCCCTTCTTTTGTAAATCAT
Source organism: Candidatus Nealsoniibacteriota bacterium (assembly GCA_043813805.1). GTDB lineage: Bacteria > Patescibacteriota > Minisyncoccia > Minisyncoccales > MHMH01 > 2-02-FULL-43-13. Next base: position 5,656 of record JBDRKR010000025.1, read on the forward strand.
CATAAATTTTTTGCGCGGTTTGTTTTACTTCAGAATTTTCGCCGAGCTGAATCAAGTGGATCTGAAACGGCGCCACGGCCTCAGGCCATAAAATTCCCCTTTCATCGTGGAAAATTTCGGCGATAGTGCCCATCAGGCGCCCCAAACCGATCCCATAAGAACCCATAATAACGGGGTTATCTTTGCCGTTTTTATCTTTGAAAGTCAGCCCCAAAGCTGAAGAATATTTTGTCCCCAAGGGAAAAATATTGCCTATTTCTATTGCCTTTTTTTCTTCCAGGTCAGCTTTTTTTAATCCTAATTCGTCTAAAACCTCGTCTTGATAAACCTCCTTGTTGATTGCTATCTTCTTTTTTTGATCAATGTATATTATATCTTCACCGGCCTCGGAAATTGCCTGAAACTCGTCGCTGAATTTGCTGAAAGACCCGCCGCTGGCAAAAGTGCGGAAGGTATAATTTTTAAGCCCCACCCTGGAAAAAATCTTTAAATAAGCGGCTGCGCATTTTTCATAAAAATCCTTGAATTCTTCTTCTGTTCTGGAAAAAGAATAAAGATCTTTCATTAGAAACTCCCTTACCCTCATCAAACCGCTTTTAGCTCTGAGCTCGTTCCTAAACTTCGTCTGAAACTGATAAACATAGCGGGGTAAATCTCTCCAAGAATTCACATACTCTTTCATCAAATTGGCCAGGGGCTCCTCGTGAGTGTTGGCGATGCCTGCATCCGCGCCATTTGCGAGTTTTGTCTTAAACCAATTGTCCACCACTTTGTCATCCCACCTGCCGCTTTTCTTCCAAATCTCGGGATCTTGCAAAGAGGTCAGCAGAACCTGCTCTCCGCCCAGCTCGTCCATTTCCTCTTTAATGATTTGCTTTATTTTTTCTATCACTCTTAATCCCAGGGGCAAAAAAGCAAAAACTCCGGCCATTTCTTTATGAATAAAACCGGCTCGAATCAAAAGTTTGGCGTTCACCGAAACTTCTTCTTTGGGAGCTTCTTTTAAAAGCTTGGTAAAAAGTTGCGATTGCTTCATGTTAAAATATTCTAGGGATATCGAATTTCACCGTGACGAAAATCATGAAGATAATCAAAAGCACAAAAAAGGTCGCGGTAATATTCTGCTCTATTTTGTAATTAAGCGGCTTGCCCCTTCTTAATCCTTCAATAGCCAAAAAAACTATCTTGCCGCCGTCCAAAGCCGGAATCGGCAGAATATTGGTTAAAGCCATGGCTACTGAAATGTAAGAAACCAGGAAGAAGAAATAACTTACCCCCATTTTGGAATATTGCCCCAATAAGTCTAAAATCCCTATCGGACCGAACATTTCCATTTTCAGGCCGCTTGGCAGTTTGGCTATGCCCAGGACGTTCTTTATGCCGGCTATCCACCCCCTAATAATATTGGCGGTCATCCCGGCCGAAATTGTTATCCCCTGCCAAGGAGCCGAAAACCAGGAATAATGCTTTAAAGCGATCCTGGCCAAGGCAACGCCCATGGGACCGGTTTCGGCCGGATAAGATTCCCGCGGCACGATTTTTTTCTCAAGAAAATCCTGTCCCCTTTTGACGGTCAAGGTAATTTCTTTTCCTTTATTAGCGGCGATGAAACTTTGAACATCGGCTACTTTTTCAAATCCGATGATCACGTCTCCGGCTTGAAAATCGGCCGCTTGAGCCGGCGAATCAGACATAATCTGAGTAATCTGAATCTTCACTTCTTTAAGGTTGTAATTTTCCTCATCCGAAACAGCTTGAGGCAAACCCCAAGTCGCAGACGCTACCCCCAATAAGACCGCCGAAACTATCCAAAAGGAAACAACACCTCCGATGATGATAAGGAATCTCTGCCAAAGGGGCTTATCTGTAAAACTGCGGTAATCTTCGACCCCTCCTGCCTCGCCATGAATTTTAACAAAGGCGCCGAAAGGAATCAGGTTCAAAGAATAAATTGTTTCACCGATTTTTTTGCCGATGATACGCGGCGGATAACCAACGCCGAATTCTTCGATTTTAGTACCGAATTTTTTGGCCAAAATAAAATGGCCGAACTCGTGGATAACCAAAAGGGCGATTAAGCTAAAAAGAGCGATAAGAATAGTTAATATCATGAATTTTATTTAGGACGCTATTTCTTGCTTTTTCTTTTCTCCCAACTCGTCGATTTTCTTTTGGTAATCATCAATCATTTTCTGAAGGTCGTCTTTCGCCCGGAACTTGTCGTCTTCCCTGACCTTGCCTTCTTTAAAACCGTCTTGAATGTTGCGCCACGCCTCTTCCCGCCACCTTCTCAAAACCTGCCTGGATTGCTCCTGTTTTTCAGACAGAAGTCGCAATAAATCCTTCCGATATTCTTCGGTTAAATCAGGTAAATTAATCCTGACCGCGTCCTTATCTACGATAGGAGAGGCCCCTACGCCCGTCCGCGATAAAGCCGCGACAATCCCTTCGATATACGACTTGTCCCAGGGCTGAATTAAAATCTGCCGGGGCGCCGGCGTAGAAATCGCGGCTAACTGTTTTAAGGCGAACTTCTGCCCGAAGCAGTCAACGACCACGTCTTCCACCAAAGATGGATTGGCCCGCGAAGTACGGATTTTGGCCAATTCTCCCTCAAAAAATTTAATCACCTTTTCGAATTCGGGTTTAGTTTTATCGATAATTTCTTTATAAGCTTCCATATAAATGTCTATTTAAAATTTTCGTTTCACTCAAATTATAACAAAATTTTATTTATAATTCCAGCATCAATATCTCTAAAGCAAGACGCTTATTCACGTTGGTCGTTGAAATCAAAAAACTGATGTTTTGAATGGCCTTAAGAATTTTCCTTAACTTCGCCACGGAGTAATCGCCGGATTTGCCGTTAATGACAGACAGAAGCACTTCTCGAAAATAGCTTAGCCAAATATCCAAGAGCCCTTTCAAATCGGGCGAATCTTCAGCCAGAGATTTGATATATTGAAAACGCGAAAGCAAATTTTGGCCGCTCAATCTGATAATTTCATCTATCGCCTCTTTTTCTTCCTTGCTTTTTTCGCGAGCCGCCGGAGAATAAAACCTCACGCGCTCAACGCGCGATAAAATAGTCGGCAGAAGCATCTCCGGGTATTCGCTAATCAAAATAAATAAGGAATTGCCCTTCGGCTCTTCCAGCATTTTCAGAAAAGCTGATTGCGCTTCTTGATTTAATAAATGAGCCTTGTCGATAATGGCCGTCTTAAACGGCGCCGAATAGGACTTCAAAGAAAGATTCTTCTGCAGTTCTCTAATTTGAAAGATTTTTATTTCTTTGCTTTCTTGCGGTTCGACAATAGTCAGGTCGGGGTGGGTGTTCTTTTCAATATCTAAGCAGGCGCGGCAAGTCCTACAGGGCCGAGCCTCAAAACTCTTCGACTCGCAATTCAAAAGCTTGATAAACTCTAGAGCCAAGGTACGCTTACCGCAAGCGCCCCGACCGTAAAACAACAGAGCATGGGGCGTTTTCCCAAGCTCGGCTGTTTTTTTTAAGAATTGCCACTGTTTTGGATTTCTTAGCATTACCTCTTGGCCATTATGCTCTTTTTGTAAACACTGAGATTTTCCAAGACAACGCCCGTACCCTTAGCCACGCACAGCATCGGCTCATCGGCGATGAAACAGGGCACTCCCGTTTCTTTAGCAATCAATTTATCGATGTTATTCAATAAAGCCCCGCCGCCGGAAATCACCATGCCTTTATCCATTACATCAGAAGAAAGCTCCGGAGGCGTATCTCTCAAAACCTGTTTAATGGTATGGATAATCTCAGCTAAGATTTCCGAGATGGCTTCGCAAACTTCATTGGAAGAAATCTTGATCGTCTTAGGAAGCCCCGAAACCATGTCCCTGCCCCGGACACTCAATATTTTTTCTTCTTTCTCGGGCATAGCCGTGCCGATTTTAATTTTAACATCTTCGGTCGTCTGTTCGCCCAAGGCCACGTTGTGCTTATCTTTAATGTATTCCCCGATGGCCCTGTCCATTTTATCGCCCGCCACTCTGACAGAACTCGAAGTCACAATGCCTCCAAGCGAAATTACGGCAACTTCCGAAGTCCCGCCGCCGATATCCACGATCAAATTGCCGGAGCAGGCGTTAATGGGAATGCCTGCGCCAATGGCCGCCAAAATCGGCTCTTTGACGACGTATGCTTCTTTCGCCCCGGCGTTGATGGCTGCTTCTAAAACCGCTCTTTTTTCGGTACTTGTTATGCCGGCCGGCACGGAAATCATCAATTCCGGTTTGAAAAACCTGAAAGGACCTGTGGTTTTTTCAATAAGATGCCTGATCATCGCTTGCGTCACCCGAAAATCGGCGATAACGCCGTCTTTCATCGGCCGATAAACCCTGATCGTGTCAGGGGTTTTGCCGATCATTTCCTTGGCCGCTTCTCCAATGGCTAAAATCTTATTTTCCTGCAAAGATACGGCCACGACCGAAGGCTCCATTAAAACCACTCCTTTTTTAGGAACGAAAACCAAAGAATTACATGTGCCCAAATCAATGCCGATTTTTCTGACAAACATATTTATTTTAAACTTTTACTCTTTTAATATCAGCACCCAATTTCTGTAATCTGGTTTCAATTCTTTCGTAACCCCGATCTACCTGATATATATTATTAATGATTGTTTTACCTTTGGCAATAAGACCGGCAATGATTAAAGCCGCTCCCCCCCTCAGGTCAAAAGAATCGATATCTCTCCCAAATAGCCGAGTCGGTCCGTTGATGATTGCCCGATGGGGATCGGCAAAATAAATTTTGGCTCCCATCTTATTCAATTCTTCCAGATACTTCAATCTGCCCTCATAAAGCGGGTCGTGGATCAAGGTTGGTCCCTGGGCCTGAGTCGCCAAAACTCCGAAGGCCGATTGTAAATCAGAAGGGATGCCGGGATACGGCAAGCTTTGTATTTTATCAATTTTAAGATGCCGCCAGGGCATAACCTTCACAGAATTGCCTCCGATAATCTTGAAAGGCACGCCGAAGTCCTTGAGTTTTTTTAACGGCAATTCCAAATAATCGACTTCCACATTTTTAACAAGCACATTGCCTCTGGTGGCCGCCGCAATTAAAATGAAAGTGCCCGCTTCCACCGGATCATTCATCAAACGATGCTTTGACCCTTTTAATTTTTTACAACCGCGGACCACAACATCGTGGGTCCCGGCCCCTTCCACCCTTGCTCCCATTTTATTTAAAAACTTGGCCAACTCTCTCACCTGGTAATCGCCGTCAGCGATCTTAATAACGGTCTTTGTAGGAATAGAGCTCGCTAAAATCATCAAATTTTCGGTGGCGGTGACTGAGAATTCATTAAGAACAATGGCGCCTCCTTTTTTATTTGCAAGCTTAATCTCATATTTTTTTCCGCTCTTTTTGACGGATGCTCCCAATTGCTCAAAGCCATCAAGATGCGTATCAATAGGACGCGCCCCGATAACACAACCTCCGGGATTGGGAAAACTTATCTTGTTGAATCTGGCCAATAACGGACCCATGAAAAGAACCGAACCGCGCAATCGACTCACTAAATCTTTTTTGACGTTTTGCGGCTGAAGATTATCGTTTTTGATGCGCACGGTTCTTGCGCCGAGCCATTCGATTTTCGATCCCATGCTTTTCATGATTTCCAGCATCCGAAAGACATCTTCAATCAAAGGAAGGTTGGAAATCTCGCAAGCTTTTGGAGTCAAAAGAGTGGCGGCTAAAATCGGAAAAGCGGCATTTTTTGCCCCCCGGACTTCAATTTCGCCTTTTAAGGGTTTGCCGCCGTTGATGATGAATTTTTCTGCCATGGCTTTATTATATCTCTTAATATCTTATCTCAAAATCACCCTTTTAGCAACCGCAAAAATGAAAGAGGCTAAACCTCTTTCATCGTTCATTGAGGTTTAGCCTCGGCCATTTAAACTTCGATAAAACATAAAAGGCGTTCGTTTTCACGAACGCCTTCTTTAATTACCCCTAAACACTAAGGAGCTAATGCTTTCTTTCTTACTCCTGCGATATGGAATTCAGCGCTTTGTCCGGTAGCTTTTTCAAATTGCCGATAAAGAGCGATGGCTTCCAGATATTCGTCCATCGCCTCCCGATTCCGGCCCAACTCTTTCAGGGCGTCAGCTTTATTCTGTTTGGCATGACCGGCTGTCCGATAGTCGCCTTTGAGCAAAGCCTTTTCGTAGACCTTCTCGCAGACCTCCACGCTCCCCTTAAAATCTTTCGCCCAGCGAAAGAGAATGCTTCGGGTGTTCCAAACCGATGGTTCCTCCGGGAATTCCTTGATGGCTTTATCGCTGATTCTCCAGGCCTCTTCCTGCTCTTCCAAAATCCAAAGCGACAAAGGTAGGCCATTTAAAATCGAAATTTTCTTCTTACTGTCAGAAGTTCGATCCAGGGCTTGCTTAAAAGCCTCTTTCGACATTTGGAGACCGATCTGCTTATCATGAAGACCCTTCGTGCCGATATAATACCAATTCCATCCTCTCAACCGACAAGCCTCGGCAATCTCTTCGTCGGTGGTTAAGCTACTTTCATTAAGATCGATGAGAGAATTCGAATCCCGCCATTTCCCCTCATCGTACAGTTTTTGAGCTTCCGCTAAGACCTTTCCAATATCTACCGTTGCCATCGCGACGCCTCCTCAATCCTTTTTGATTTCAACGACTCTGAATTTCCGACCGCAATTCCTGCACAAGTAATCTTTTTTAACCTCGGTCCCCAGATAGGTACGGCCCACTCCGCCGCCTTCCGTATCAAAACCGAACTGCTCGTCTTCCATTTTACCTTGGAACTCTACATTCTTGCTACCGCAAGAATCACACTCCACCCTTTCCTCTTTTTGTATTACCATCTCGACAACACCTCCATATTTAATTTTCAATGAATTATCATAGCAGATTGATTTCAAGTTGTCAACTATCGATATAATCGACGTCGGACGTCCATTATTTATTCTAATTTAAAACCTTTAAGAGATTCGATATTTTTAGCATAATAACTCAGCCAATTTGTAAAAAATTCTCTGTATTCTTCCGAATTCTTAAAAAATCTAGCCATAAAGTCTTTATCTATCAGTGATGGGAAATTTTTAATCCCCCACCAATCTAAGTGGCTAGACCAACGATATTGTTCTAAGAATCTCAAGGCATTTTGAATTTCTAAATTGGTTAAACCTTTTTCTTTCCAGTCGGGCTTCCATAAATCTAAAGGATTGGAGTGGATATAACAAATTAACTGAATAGCTTGGGTGTCGTCCATTACTTGTACCTTTTTATATTTCCCCTGAAACAACGTTCCGTTCCTTTTATATTTAACATTAAAAAACTTAGCAAATCCGCCTCCGAATTTTTTATGAAAATTCGCGAGACCATTATCTGGAATAGGAGATGAAAATAAATGATAATGATTAGGCATCAAGCACCAAACAAATAAATTCAACAGATTTTCTCTGGTCTTATTTAAATTAATCGACGTCAGACGTCCATTAATTCGCTGTTTGAGATTAAATACAGCATTACTGTCATTAAACTCATAAAGATCGTGAACACCACGAAAATAATCTCCTTCTTCTATAAATATTTTTCTTTTGTCTGTTCCTCGATTATAACTGTGATAAAACAAGCTTTCCATATTTTTAAATTATACCACAAACAATCGACGTCGGACGTCGATTAATAGATTGATTTCAAAATGTCAATGAGATATGATGGATAAAACATGACTAAAAAAACAAGGACAATCCTCTTCGCTATCTGCGTTTTTTTGTTTTCGCTGACGGCCCCGTCAGTCATTTTTTATTCTCAAGGATACCGCTTTGATTTTGAAACAAGAAAAATCGTGCAAACCGGCGGTCTTTATTTTAAAGTGACGCCCAGGTCCGCTCAAGTGTATTTGAATGGCAAGCTAATAGAAACGACGTCTATTTTTACGAGTTCATCTCTCGTCGAAAACCTGTTACCCAAAACATATTATGTTGAAATAAAAAAAGACGGTTTTAATTCTTGGCAAAAAAACATGGAAGTCAAAGAGAGGCAGGTCACTGAAGCTAAAAATATTACTTTGATTCCTCAAAACATTAATTTCGTCAAAAGCATAGAAACTCCCCTGCCCAAATACCTCGCCAATGCCACCTCTTCTGACGGCAATAAAGTTGTAAAATATGACGACCACGAAATTTGGATATCTTTCCCCGAGGAAGAGAAAGATATTTTTCTAATCCGCTTTTCGGAAAAAATCTGCCAAGTTTTTTGGCTCAACGATTATTATCTGATTTTTAACGTCGGTGGAAAAATAAACCTTGATTTCTCGCCCTGCTCAAAATTAAAAGTCGCCGAAATCGACGACCGTGACAGATTAAACGTTATTGATATTGCGGAGTTTAAAACTCCTGAAATCTTTTGGGACAACGCCAACGGCAAGCTTTATGTTTCGAGCGAAAACACTCTCTATGTTTCAGAAGGGTTACTTCCCTAGTTTCTCAACCTTACTTTTAAATTCGTCCCATTTTAACTCGTCCTTGCCCGCGGAAATACAAATGTCTTTAAATTGGCAATAAACGCATTGCCTGTTCCGCGGAAAATCCAGCATCTGTTCCGGGATGATATTAGCTTTGATTTTTTTATCAAGGCTTTCCAATCCCTTTAAAAGATTTTGGACCAAGTCGGTATTATACTGGATCGGAAAATCTTTCAATTCCGAAGTGTCCTTGCTCATATAGAGCAAAATTCCTTTGGGAATCTGGAAATAGTGCATATAAAGCTGAATTTGGTTGATGTTCTCTTCTTTCGGCTCTTGTAGCTTTCTGAAAATCATGCTGTTCATGCTTTTAAAATCAACCACGTAAAGCTCGTTATTTAAAGTTACGATAGCGTCAGCCCGGCCAGAAATTAATGCCTGAGGGGGAATCTGAACCTCGGAAGCCCGCACAATCCCCAAGCTGAAAAGAGAGCTTAAAAGCTGCATCTGAATATAATCGCCGTGATCAAAGAGCCGCAACATCCGGGCTTCCATCTTTTCCCGCGGCATATTTTTAAACTTAAAAAAAATAGCGCGGGCGCATTTGCCGGCATCGGTAATGTAAAAATGATTTTGCTCTCTGTCTTCCTGCTTATCCAAATAAAGCTGATCGATGAGTTCCTTAAGCATAAACTAATGAAAGAGGCTAAACCTCAAATGAAAGAGGTTTAGCCTCTTTCATTTTAAAGATAAAGAATTGTTAACGTTTCGTCCACTGAGGAGCTCTTCGGGCACGCTTCAAACCGAACTTCTTGCGCTCCCTCATGCGGGAATCTCTGGTTAAAAAGCCTGCCTTTTTGAGCCTGGCACGAAATTCTGGATTAAATTCGGTTAAGGCTCTCGCTATCCCGTGCCTTAAAGCTTCTGACTGAGCATGCAATCCACCTCCATTAACCCTGGCCGTCACGCTGAATTTACCAAGGCAGTCCATTTTTTCCAAAGAAGACAAAACAATCTGCTGCAGATCTTGCGCAGGAAAATATTTATCCAACGGCTTGCCGTTGATCACAAACTCTCTGGAGTCCTGAGCTTGGAGATGAACGCGAGCTACGGCCGTTTTTCTTCGGCCGACCGCTTCAAAAAAATGAAGCGCTTTTGCTTCTTTGACAATCTCGGGTTTCACTTTTTTCGTAATTTTTCTGGTTGTTTTAGCTACTGGCATATTTATAGTGAGCATTTCAATCTTTTTATTTGCTCTGACCTCAATTTATTTTTCGGCAACATTCCCCAAACTGCTTTTTTTAAAACTTCTCCAGGGTTCTCGGCAAAAAGCTTTTTCATGGGCACTTCCCTTAAACCTCCGGGATAAGAAGTGTGATGATAATATTTCTTCTTTTCTAATTTCTTGCCGGTGAATTTAACTTTAGTAATGTTTTTCACCACCACGAAATCGCCCGAATCCTGATTCGGTTGAAAATTCGCTCGGTGTTTACCTCTCAAAGCTAAGGCAATTTTAACAGCTAATCTGCCCACAGCCTGGTCCGTAGCGTCAATGGTTAAAGTTTGTCTTTTCATAATCACTTAATAAATTCGATTAAAGCCATCTTTGACCCGTCGCTGAACCTTTGGCCAAGCTTTATTACCCTGGTGTATCCTCCCTTCCTCGTTTGATAGCGCGGGGTTATTTCCTGCGTCAGTTTTTTAACAACCTTAGGAGCTAAAAACCGAAGAAGCCTTCTTTTCGAATTCAAGTCTCCCCTTTTAGCAATAGTCACGAATCTTTCAACATAAGGAGAAACCTCCTTGGCTTTCGCCTCGGTAGTTTGGATTCTTTCTTTCAAAATAAGAGCGGCAGCTAAACCTTTTAAAAGCGCTGTCCGCTGGCCGCTTTCCCTGTTAAACTTTCTTCCGCTTTGTCTTTTTCTCATGTTTTTTGTTTTTGACTGGATTTTTTTTGATTTTCTTTTCGGCAAGAGATGGCTCCTCAAACGGTTTTTCCACTTCTTTGAATGATTCTTGCAGCAAAACGAAATGCTTTACTAAAATATCGGCTGCCTGGGAAAAAACTTCCTCGGGGGTCAAGGTGCCGTCGGTTTCCAATTCCAAGATCAATTTATCGAAATCGGTTTTTTCTCCCACCCTCATGTTTTCAACCCGATAACTCACCTTTCTGACCGGTGTGAAAATGGCGTCAACGGCAATAGTTCCGATTTCCAGCTTGCCTATTTTTCTCGCTTCCACCGGTTCATAGCCCAAACCCTTTTCCACCAAAATTTCTATTTCGAGCGAAGAGGACTTCGCCGTTAAAGTGGCCAGATGAGCTTCCTTATTAATTAATTCAAGCTGGCTGGGCGCTTCAAAGGCCGAGGCTTTCACGATTTTAATTCCCTTACAGGAAAGAGTAGCCCTTTGAGGCTCATCGGTATGTAATTTAAATCTGAACTGTTTAATGTTTAAAAGAATCGTAATGACGTCTTCCATTACTCCGGGAATGGTTGAAAACTCGTGCTGCACCCCTTTGATTTTAACTTGGGTAACGGCAGCTCCCGGTAACGAAGAAAGCAAAACTCGGCGAAGACTGTTGCCGATAGTAGCTCCGTAGCCCGGGTAAAGACCGGCTATTTCAAAAACAGCTAAGCAGTCTTGCTTTTGAACGATTTTTGGTTGAGACGGTAAAGGAATCATACTCTTAAATAATAATTAATAATAAATATTTTAGCGCGAATAAAATTCAAAAATAGTTGAGAGTTCCGCCGGCGGAGCGGCTTCAATTAAATTTGGAGCTCCCACCACCTCGACTTCTAACGTTTCCGGATTCAATTTTAACCAAACGGGCGGCTGGTATTTTTTAAGCAAGGATGCCATTTTTTCGATGTTTTTCTTTTTCCGCGAAACCGGATTTACAGCCACCTTGTCTCCTTTTTCCAGCTGATAAGAGGGCGCGTTGACCGCTTTGCCGTTAATCTTAAAATGACCGTGAGAAACGAATTGGCGGGCCTGAACCCTAGAACTCGCAAAACCTGATCGAAAAACGACATTATCAAAACGGCTTTCCAGTTTCTGAATTAGAGTACTTGAGGCATCTTCAATCTTGCTCCCTCTCTTTAAAATATCTTTGACATATTTCGAAAACTGCCTTTCTCTCAAATTATACCAATTTTTGAGTTTTTGCTTCTCCTGCAACTCCTTACCGTATTCCGACATCTGCTTAAATCTCCCCTTTCTTTTGGGTCCGGGAGGATACGGTTTTCTGATCACAGCGCATTTGGGCCCAGAACATCGCTCTCCCTTAAGAAAAAGCTTCGTACCCATTCTGCGACAAATTTTACATGTATTGGTTTGCATAATTTAGACTCTGCGAGCTTTACGCGGTCGGCAACCGTTGTGAGGAATCGGAGTTACGTCGGTAATGACGGTAATGTCAAAACCTCGTCCGGCCAAAGACCTGATGGCCGATTCCCTTCCAGAACCTACGCCTTTAACGAAAACGGCGATCTTCTGAATTCCGATTTTCTTAATAGTTTGCGTCAATCCTTCAGCCACTTTAGAGGCGGCAAAAGGAGTGGATTTTTTAGCTCCTTTAAAACCGATGGCACCGGCTGATGCCCAGGCTAAAACATTTCCTTTAGCATCCGTCAGTGTCATGACTGTATTGTTGTAAGAAGAAGAAACATAAATCCTCCCCTCTTTAATTTGTCCCGAAAAGGGGGCCGCAACTGGCGTTTCTTTTTGAACCTTAGCTTCCATCTTCTCATTTTCTGCAATCAGCTCTTTTTCAGTTTTTTGAATAATATGCTTTTTTCCCATGTAAATTAAGTTTTACGTCGGTTCGCCTGCCGGTTTGCGACCCGAACCCACGGTCTTTCTGACGTTATGTCGGACGGTTCTGGTATTAGTTCTGGTCTGTTGTCCCCGCACCGGCAATCCCTTGATATGGCGAATACCTCTCCAACAGCCGATGTCTTTCAGTCTTTTTATTCCCATCATGCGTTCGCGTCTTAATTCTCCTTCGATTTTATAATTCTTTTCAATAAAATCCTTCAGTTTTCCGACTTCCACGGCCGTCAAAGCCGAAGCCTTAGTTTCGGGATTGATTTTTACTTGAGTTAAAATCTTACCACTCAAAGGACGACCTATCCCGCAAATATAGGTTAAAGCGATTAATATCTGTTTATTTTCCGGAATGTTAATTCCCGCAATGCGTGGCATAATAAAAAAGTTAAGAACCTTGTCTTCGTCAAGAACCTTGATTTAAAAATAAATTAACCCTGACGTTGCTTATGTTTGGGGTTTTTGCAAATGACGTATAATTTTCCCTGCCGTCGAACTATTTTGCAATTATTGCAAATTGTTTTAATTGATGGTCTTACTTTCATTGATTTGTCACTTTCCGCGATAAACTATTCTTCCCTTCGTTTCGTCATAAGGGCTCATCTCCACCGTCACCCTGTCTCCCGGCAATATTTTGATGCGGAACATCCGCAACTTGCCGGCCAAATGCGCCATTATCTCCTTACCTTCGTCGAGCTTCACCTTAAAGTGGGTACTGGGAAGCGTTTCTAGAATAGTACCGCTTTTCCTTATAATATTTTTATTTACCATAATACAACTAAGAATACAATTATGTATGATATCAGACCCTATTTAATTAGTCAAGCCTTAACTTGATTGAAATATCGTCGACCTCAAAGGGAGCCCTATCGGCCCAAAAGGGCCAAATTCTTAATTGGAACTTGTCGACCTCGGAAAACTGCCTTAGGGATGCGGTAATTTCTTCCGGCCGCCGCGACCTTACCGACTCTTTAACGCTGTTTTCATCGATGGTCTGATAAATTTCGGCGGAAATCTCGACGCTTAAAACAATCTTTCCCTTACTTAAATCAACATCTTGGGGCAAATAACTGATGGCGACGGAATTGTCGTCCAATTGCTTGCCTTCGGGCACCTTGCCCGTAATATACGTTTTCGCAAAATCTTCCAAATCTATTTTTTTAAAAACCAGGGCTGTGGCCTTAGTTTTAATACTTAAGGTGAATTTATCAACCCCCTGCCCAACTTTGGTGAGCGGATTGACTTCGACGATCTCAGACTCAAGCGCTTCTTCGTTAATAACCTGTTCTTCCGGCGACAGAGAAGTTTGCAACGCCTTTCGGCAATTATCCAAAGCGATCGGGGTAAAAGAGTCTTCGGCCGAAGACAAATCTTCATCGGTTACCTGAGTTGTCTGTTTTTTTAAACCGCCGGTCATGGAACCCGAAGATCTCGCATAGAAAGCGGTATAACGCGATGTCCCCGCTAAAGCAGGGAGAGAAAAAGTGGAAGGACCGATATTGTATTCTTCCCCCGCCTCTCCCGCTTCTACTGTTATATCCAGCTCGCCCGGAATTAATTTACTTCCTTCGTAATGAGCGCCGGGAATGACTATTTTTTGAGGAGTTTTAAATAATTTACCGTCATCGGAAACGAAACGAGTATTAGCGATCAAAGCTTGCGGCGCAGTGGAATAAGCATTGTAAACCCGGATTGTGCCCGAGGCTTTGACGCTAAGCGTTTTTACGCCCGTAGCCGGAAATTCTTGAGTAAAAGAACACTCCCGGGTCTTGATCTCTCCGGCAATGTCGTTTCCGACCACAATTTGAGTTTTAACGGCTAACGGACTTTTTTGAGGCCAAATCGATATTTCAGCCTCAGGCTTGATCAAAAAATAACTTGCACAGGCTGCACAAACTAACGTCAAAATGGTCAAAATCGGCCACCAAACTACTTTCTTCTTTACTCTGATACTCGTTTTGCCCGGCAACCCCAATTTCTCGGAAAAAGCCTGCTTTTGAGGCGGCTTAACCGGAAACGCGATTTCCTTATGGTCTTTGGGCGGAATAATATCAAAAACTTTTCTGTTTGACATATGACTAAGTATATTATACCACTTCTCTTGACTCTAAGATTGCTCTGATGCGCCTGACGCCGGCGCTTGATGATTCTTCTTTGGTAATTTTAAAAACTCCTAATTCAGAAGTTCTTTTAACGTGTGGACCTGCGCAAAGCTCAATGCTGAAATCGCCGATCTGATAAACCTTAACGGTTTCGCCGTATTTTTCAGGATCAAAAGAAACTTTGGCGATTTTCAGGGCTTCGTTCTTGGGCATTTCCTTTATTTCCACCAAAATATCTTCTTTGATTTTTTGATTGACCATTTCTTCAACTTTTTTAATCTGAACATCGGTCATCTTTTGAGGATAATTAAAATCAAATCTCAATCTTTCAGCCGTGATATTACTGCCCTTCTGATAAATTTCGGGTCCCAAAACTTCGCGCAAGGCAGCCAGCAATAAGTGGGTGGCCGTATGATATTTGACGGCTTCTACGCCATCGTCGGCCAATCCCCCTTTGAATTTCTTTTCAGCTCCCGCCCGCGAAACCTCTTGATGTAATACCAGCTCTTTTTCGAAATCTTCTCGCGTCAATGCTGCCGCCCTTGAACCGCCCGTTTCTTTGATAACCTCGTATGGTAATCCGAAACTTTCGTAAATCTTAAATGCATTTCTTGCGTCAATCTCCTTCATTTTTCCGAGTTCTTCAACCCCCCTGTTAAGCGCTTGATCAAATTTCTTATATTCTTCATCAAAAACGGCATTAATTGTAGCTTTATCTAGGTTGGTATAGAAGTCTTTATATTTTTCAACAACTAAATCAAACAGTTTTTGAGGCATTACTCCATCTTTTGTCAAAATAATCAATCGGCGCAAAAGCCGCCGGAGAATATACCCCGCTTCTTTATTAAAGGGCCGTACGCCATCGGAAACCAAAAAGACAATTCCGCGAGAATGGTCGGCGGCAATTCTTTTTTTGCGTTCCGATAAACCGGCCGGCATGGCCGCCATAAGGGGTTCAAATAAATCTGCTTCAAAAATGCTTTTTTTACCTTGGGCGATCATTGCTACTCTTTCAAGTCCCCACCCAACATCAACTCCTTTCTGTGCCAAAGGCGTCAGCGAACCATCTTCGGCGCAAAAATATTCCACAAAAACTAGGGTCGCCACCTCAAGCCCGTCCACATAAACTTCATTTGCCGCGCCACAGGGCCCTTCGTCTCCGACAGGCCCCCATACATTATCCTTCCTCGGATTCTTTTTGATCTGCTTCTCCGGTAAAAACTTTAGCCACGTTTTGTATGATTCTTCATCAAAAGGAATTTTCCCGTCTCCCTCAAAAACCGTTACTGTTATCCTATCGGTAGAAATTTTTAAAACTTTGGCGAGAAATTCAAAAGTCCACTCTATTGTTTCTTTCTTAAAATAATCTCCGAAAGAAAAATGACCCAGCATCTCAAAAAATGTATCATGGGTTTCATCTCCCACTTCGTCAATATCCGAAGTTCTGAAAGATTTTTGGATTGAAGCCGTTCTCTGTGCGCCAAAGTCTTTTTTTGGGTCTGCTTCTCCTAAAAAGTATTTCTTAAATTGTTGCATACCGGCGGTGGTCAAAAGCACCGAAGGATCATCGGGAATTAAAGAAGAGGAGGGCACGATTTTGTGTCCCTTATCTTTAAAGAAATTTAAAAACTCACTTCTTAGTTGCTGCGAAGTCATAGCTATCTTAAATACTATCAAAAACCGTCCAAAAACAAAAGACCCATGCTTTTTGTAAAACATGGATCTTCTTCGACGAGGAAACTCGAGGACCTAGGAAACCGTGATCTCGGTAACCACCGCTTTCCCGAAGGTCTCTCCGACGATCGTCTCGCCCTTCCGAATCACGAACCTGCTGTCCAGGAAATGTAGCCGATCACCACGATAAACCTCCCTCTTTACCGGCTTTCCGTCAGCTCCCTTGGTCCGGCGCATGACGACCCCGCTCGGATCGACCGCGATCTTGAAAATGTTACCCAGTTCAGTCCTTGCTTTAATTGAAATGTTCATTACCATCTCCTTAAATTTATTTCTTCATAACGCCGAGCTGGCTACAATCTATTTGATTAACACTATCGTCTAATCTACGTAAAAATACATATTTATTGTAACCACTTCGCCGCTATGAAGCGTAAAAAGAACTTCTTCCTTCCGCAAATTATTAATCCCGAGTCACACCGAGGGACTGCTAATCTCTGGAAGGAGGAGGTTGTATAATGGCACAACCTCCTTTTCGTCGCCTACTTGCCTGCTTTATAGGCGATGGCTTCATCCTTCTTCAGGATGACAACGTTGTTAATGACATAATACGCCATTACTGCGCCTCCTTTTTATTCTTTCTACCTGCATTATACCATACCATCTCAAATTTGTCAATGGTTTCTGCAACCCTTCAGCGTGGTTCAGAATAAACAAAAAGGGAGGGCTTATAACAGCTCTCCCTTCAAACTTAATTAGAGTACAACGTGAGAAAGGAAAAAATGGCATCGCGACATGGCCATATTTCTCCTCTTCATAATGTGCTGCCATATCGAGGCGGCATCTTTCGTCTGCAATTTCAACGGATCTAGCGCCAGAATCGAAACAATCATTCTGCCCGGCAGAATAAATGGCTCTATGTGACGAATAATCTCCGAAGAGACGACGGGTCGAAGTTCAACAGTCCTGCCCACAGACGACTCCGCTCTTTGTTTCAAAAACCACAGCCCGGTCTGCAGATCAACGCTACCCAGTAAAAAAAGAGTATTGCCGTCAACTGCATCACCGGTGATAAAACGGTCATCGGGTAACGCGATTTTCTCCGGAGCGAAAAATAAGCTTACCACGCGCATACTGCCCAGCTCTTTAGAAATCTGGTCAAAAATCATTCGATACCTCTCTGAGGCAGAATCGTTAAGAACGGCTGTTTCCTGCAACATCGGGGCTCGACAGCTAGCGGCTCTCGGGAACCCCAATTCGCATGCCGCCACGTCAAAATTCCATCGTATCAGCGGAGCACGCCAGCCCGAAATTTTAGCGCGCTCAATCAATCGGCCGATTGTCTCCGTATCGAGGAAGTTGCTTCTTATCCCTCCCCGTGCATCGCCTAAAGCTATTTTTCCGAACGAATTTTTGGCTGCCCGGTCGTAAAGGACTTTTGCTTTATCCAGGCCATTTTGGGTCGGCACATCCGAGATAGGAACAAAAGAAAGACCCAAAGAAATAACAGTAAGAATATTCTTATCGATTTGATCGAAAGCAATCCTTATAGCTCGACCGACCAAATAATCTTGGGCCCACCGGCTAAAACTATTTTCTCCTGCTGCTTCCTCTTCCGCCCTCCTGAGTTTTTTCTCCAATTCCTCTTTCTGCGATATTAGGGCTCTTTCGCCCGGCTGAAGATAAACACTCCATTGCCGAAATTCGGCAATGGCCCGGTCGAAAACCTCCCGTTTCTTCAGAAGATCAAGCACTGCTGAAAATCGTCTGGCCGCCTCCGTCTCCTTCTTAATTTTGTCAGGATGGACACGAGCGGCCAGACCACGGGCAAATTGCTCACATTGGGCGTAAAGCTCGTCATCGCTCAACCCCAATTGCAGAATAGCCGGAGAAAGGCCGATAAGTTCGAGAGGGTTCGGCTCTTTGGTAATTCCACCCAATTTGTCGCTGAACGAATCACTCACTCGCCTCTACCTCCCCTTCAATGATTTTATACCCCTCTGGATTAGGAAAGGATTTAAGCAGGATAATGACGTCACGACTCGTCAAAATATTAGGTATCCCCCTTTTTCCTTCGCCCGCGCAATGCCGAGCAATCTCTCTTAAAAATATGCCCGCTGCCGCAGTTTCATTGATGCGCAAACCGAGCCGCTCAACTATCAGGAAAGATTCGCCAATCACCAACTCAACGACGCTTTCGACATCAATTCCGTACGCCAGAGCAAGCTGAGCCGCGGTTTTCCAGCTGATACTGACATCGTTGTCCTTACAAATGTCAAAAACCGTGCAAACTCGCTCCAGTTTTCGTCCCACTTCGTCTACCCTGTCGCGAGGGATATTCTGATTGCTAATCAGCACTCTCAAGACCATATTAAACGTTTCGGGCCTCATCCCCAGCGGCCAATCTTCAGACACGACCAGATACATTCTTTGCTCAAGAACCGCCGGTAAACTTCTCTGGATACGGGCGAGGACCGTTTCCGGCCGCCAACCGAAACGATTAGCCAAAGAGCCGACTGTCGGATTTGCGGGAGTTAATTGTTGCTTGTCGACAATGACAATTATGTTTCCCATTACGCTTATTCCTCCTATTTCCTTTCTGTTTTATTTTCAAAGGACCGTCAAATTACCTAAAAAGATTATACTACATTTTGTCGTTTAGTCAAGGATTAAACCTTCCCAAGCCAAAATGAAAGAGGCTAAACCTCTTTCATTTTAAATCTTACTTAATTATGCCTCCGCCTAAAAGTTCCTCGTCTTTATAGAAAACGACCGACTGGCCGGGGGTAATTGCCCGCTGCGGTTCGCGAAAAATTAGTTTGTAGTTTGTAGTTTTTAGTTTATAGATTACTGCTGACGATAATTTGGAACGGTACCTTATTTTGGCTTTAACTTTCATCGGCAATTTGGGAGTTTTACCCGATAGCCAATTGACGTCCGCAGCTATAAGTTCTTTCTCTAATAAATCCTTTTCGTTTTTGGTGACGATTAAAAGATTTTTCTTGAAATCCTTGCCTTTCACCCAATATGGTCCCTGGGGCAAACCAATCCCCTTTCTTTGACCGATAGTATAGAAAATCAATCCCTGATGCTTACCTAAAATCTTTCCGGAGACATCAACGATATTTCCTGTTGTGGGTTTAAAATACCTCTGCAAAAATTCGTTAATGGCGCCGGGCACAAAACAAATTTCCTGGGATTCGGGAGTTTCGGCTACCGGTAATTTGAACTTTTGGGCTAATTTCCTCACTTCCGGCTTGGTATAACCACCCACAGGGAATAAGACGCGAGACAACTGCTGCTGACTGAGCTTCCATAAAAAATAACTCTGATCCTTTTCCGGATCTGTCCCCTGTAGCGTTTTTTTGCCTTGACGCCGTACATAATGGCCCGTGGCGATGAAATCGACGCCCAGCGACAAGGCCTTCTCCAACAAAAGACCGAACTTGATCTCTTTATTGCAAACCACGCAGGGATTAGGGGTAACTCCGGCGCGGTATTCTTCCAAAAAACGGTCAACGATTCTTTTTTTAAACTCTTTTTCAAAATTAAACACGTAAAAAGGAATGCCCAGGATCCTGGCCACTTCTTTGGCTCTTTGCTGCGATTCAAGAGAACAGCATCTGTTCCATCTTTCAACCTTTTTATCCGAAGGAGAAAACCAAAACCTCATAAAAACCCCGCTGACTTGAAAACCCTGCTTTTTAAGCAGGGCAGCGGCTACGGAAGAATCGACTCCGCCGGACATGGCAACAATCACCTTTTTAGGCATAACGGTCAGCCACCACCGACGCGGCGAAAGACGAGGGCTTGATCATCGGCTCAAAACCGTTGCCGCGGATGAGTCCAACGACCTCTTTAATCATATCTCTTGTCACGCCCTTCTCACCGACATCCGCGTGGATATAACGGAACTCGTAATTCGAAGAGTCAATGGAGGCTTTTTGAGCGGCTTTGGCTATTTTTTCTCTTAGGGTCAGGGCGAGCTGACACGAAAGCAAAACCTCATTTAAAATTCTTTGCTTCCAGCCGTAGAATTTCCGGCCCTCGGGATATTTGATTCGCTTCAAGAAAAATCTGCCGCCCTCACCCTTTCTTAAAACAACGATGGCTAGGGGGAAATGCGGTTCTTCGTTTGATGACGAATCGCACCCGACAACGATATCGTAAAACTTCTCCTTATCTTCAGCAATATATTTAAAAATCTCTTTGACCGACCCGTCCAAAGTCAAATTGCCGCACGTGGGATTAAAAAAATGACCGTTGAGAATAATATCGTCTTCCATAACAAATGATCGCTAACAATAGCAACTATTTTTAACAATGTCAATGAATTCTTTGGGATTCAGGGAAGCCCCGCCGACGAGCAGTCCTTGAAAACCTGACTTACAAATATAATCCCCTGCATTCTGCGAATTAACACTGCCGCCGTATAAAACCGGAGTTTTGGTGCCGATAGCGCGCTCGATAGCCAACCTCATTTTTTCCGCCCTCTCCAGACTGCAGGGCTTACCCGTGCCAACGGCAAAAAGCGGCTCGTAGGCCACAATTAAGCCGGGTAGCGCTGATTTGGGCAGTTGAGACAGCTTATCAACACAAAGGATCGGCTTTAGACCTGCAGTCAAAACGGCTTTCAGCTTCTTTGCGATCATTTCATTACTTTCGTTTTGATATTTTCTTCTTTCTGAATGACCCAAAATAACGTATTCAACGCCCATGTTTTTAAGCATCAATGCTGAAACTTCGCCAGTGAAAGGTCCTCCGCCAGTTGGCGGATTCTCCCAAAAACAATCCTGCGCCCCTAAAGGAGCTAAGCTCCTCCTAAAGGAGCTAAGCTCCTTTAGGTAAATAAATGGCGGGCAAATTATTGCTCCGGTATCTTTAACCTGATCAAAGAGAATCTTGGCTTCTCCTGAGGTTGCCGGATTCATTTTCCAATTAGCGACGATTAAAGATTTCATATGATTTTAATTACTCCTAAAGTAGTTAAAGTAACGATGATGCCCGCGATAATAACGCCGAAAGAAATCAGGGGAAAAGCTCTTTTAAAAGGAATGCCGAAAACAAACGCGCATAAGGCTCCGGTCCAGGCGCCGGTAAATGGCATCGGAATGGCGACAAAAAGTATTAAAGCCAGATCTTTTCCGCGCTCAAAGATTTTCGCGTGTTTTTTTCTCGTTCTTTCAAAAAGCCAGGCAAAAAAACGATTGAACAACCGCGAACGGCGGCTTAAATATCCGGAGACCGATTCAAGCAGTAAAAGAACGAAAACGATGGGCACTATATTGCCGATTACGGAAATGAGGTAAGCCGACCAAACCGGCAAATGGTAAGCTCCCAAAGCCATGGGGATGGAACCTCTTAATTCTAAAATCGGCGACATCGCGATTAAAAAAACCTTGAGCTCGGCAATCATTTCTTAATTATAATTCCATACACATGAAAAATCAATGAGGAAATTTCAAGGTTTATATTACAGTAATCACCTTTACTCCATTTTTGGT
Organism: Candidatus Nealsoniibacteriota bacterium; assembly: GCA_043813805.1. Lineage (GTDB taxonomy): Bacteria > Patescibacteriota > Minisyncoccia > Minisyncoccales > MHMH01 > 2-02-FULL-43-13. The sequence goes on from JBDRKR010000025.1 coordinate 27,246, forward strand.
GGCAACCATGGTGTGCTCAAAATGAGCCGATAAAGAACCGTCGGCCGTTTCGTAGGCATGCCCGTCTTTGGCCTTCTTAATTTCTCCCCTCCCCATAGCTATCATTGGTTCTAAACAAAAAACCATGCCCGGCTCGATGTCGGGTCCGGAATGCCTGGTACCGTAGTTCAAAATTTCAGGATCTTCATGAAGCTCTTTGCCAATGCCGTGTCCGCAAAGATCTTTAACCGCTGAAAAACCCTGATCTTCAATGTATCTTTGAATGGTATTGGAGATATCGCCAAAAGTATTACCCGGCCCAACTTTTTTAATGCCTCGCTTCAAGGCTTTTTTAGTCACCCGGATAAGCCTGCTTGTTTCGGGCGAAACTTTGCCGCAAGGCACGGTCACCGCCATATCCGTATGAAAACCTTTATATAAAATGCCCAAATCAAGTGAAATAATATCGCCTTCTTTCAAAACCCTGGCCGAAGGGACAGCATGAACGATTTCTTCGTTAATTGAGGCGCACAGACACGCCGGATAGCCGTTGTAGCCCAAAAAAGAGCACTTAGCACCCGATTTTAAAACAAGGGCTTGGGCAGCCCTGTTAAGTTCTTCCGTGCTGATGCCCGGCCTCACCATCTTCTCTAATTCTTTGACGATTTGAGCTAGAATCTTGCCGCCTTCCCGCATTACCGCAATTTCTTCTTTGGTTTTAATTGTAATCATTTTATTTGCGACAGAACTTCGCCGATATTTTCTTTTAATTGATCAAGGGAACCCGTGTTAACGATGGTAAAATCGGCCATAACGATGGGACCGCCCTTTTCCAGATTTTCAATTTCAGCGTAATCGCGAGACCTCGCCTCTTCTTTGGTAAAATTTCTGAAACGCTGGGCCATGTCGTCTTTAACGCTCCGGCCGGTTAATCTTCCGTATCTTAATTTCGGCGGAGCGAAAACCGCTATAACGCTCATTAAATCGCCGTATTTTTCTTTAAGAACTTTGTACTCCGACCAGCTGTAAAGCCCGTCAACCGCGACATCGGATTTCTCCAGCAATTCGTCTATTTTGGGGATATTAAGAATGGCGAAAGCGGCCATGCCGTGCTCTTTTCTTAAACCCTCCCTGACTTCTCTTTCGTTTTTTTCAACGGGTGCAAGTCCCCTTTCTTTCACTATATCAAGCGTAATCTGACCAAACCTTAAAAAGGCGAAACCCTCTCTGACAAGTTCATCGGCCACCACGCTTTTGCCGGAGCCGGGCATGCCAACAATACAAATAATTTTGTTGGGCATAAAAGAGTTATCTGATTACCCTTAAGATGTCTTTAAAAACGTCTTCAATCGGCTGCTCGCCGTTAATTTTAACCAATCGGCCGCTTTTTTTGTAATAATCAATGATCGGCTGAACGTCGGTTTTAAACCATTTCAATCTGTTTTTGGCTGATTTAACCGTATCGTCGGCTCTGGTTATTAATTTACCGCCACATTTCGGGCATTTCTTCATGTTTCTGAATTCTCCGACAAAAGGAATAAGCTCTTTGCAGTCTTGACACATTCTCCTTTTCGTCAGCCGCCAAATCGCTTCCTTATCCGAAATATCAACCAATATCGCTTTTACGTTTTTATCCCATTTATACCATTCAAAAGCCTGATCAATTAAATGAGCTTCCAATAACCTCCTCGGATTTCCATCCATGACTAAGCCCTTAAAATTCTTATTCTTATTTTTAATTTCTTCAACTTTATCCAACCATAATTTAAAAATAACGCACATGGGGGTCAAAAGACCCTTTAACATTTGCTCTCTTTGCTTTCTTCCGGTGAAATCATTCTTTTTTGCCCTCGCACGGAGCAAGTCGCCCGAAACGATTCGATTCAAACCGAATTTTTTCACCAAAAAATCGCCCTGCGTTCCCTTGCCCGAACCAGACTTTCCCATTAAGATTACGACTAAAGGATTTTTTTTAGAAAGTATCATACTCTCTCATTTGCAGTTGGGAATTGACCTGACGCATGGTTTCTAAAACGACCGAAACCACGATTAATAATGACGTACCTCCGATTAAAAATGAAAACGAAGTGATGCCGGTGACTCCTCCGATAATGGAAGGCAAAACAGCAATCGATCCCAAGAAGAGGGCACCCAACATCAAAACGCGGTTCAAAATATAATAAAGGAAGTTCGCGGTGGATTCCCCCGGCCTGATGCCCGGAACAAAACCGCCCATTTTCTGAAGATTTTGAGATATGGCTTTGGGGTCAAAAGTAACGGCCGTGTAAAAGTAAGTGAAAACGCAAACCAAAAGAAAATACAAAATGCCGTAAACCCACTGATTTTGGAAAAGATCGCCCACGTTTTGAGCAAGACTGCCGACAAGTCCTCCGGCCCCCGACAGGAAGCTCGCGATCATACCGGGGAAAAGCATAATCGATAAGGCAAAGATGATCGGAATAACGCCGGCCGGATTGATGTTTAAGGGCAGATAAGTGGAAACTCCCCCGTACATACGCCCGCCCCGGACACGTTTCGCGTAAGACACCGGAATATTACGCCGGCCCTCGTTGACCATAACTACTCCGGCGATAATAAATAACGCCATGGCAAAAAAGAGGAAATAAGCGGGTAATTGAGACGGATCCCATTTCGCGGCAATTTGTAAAATATTTTCGGGGACGGAAGCCACAATGCCGGCAAAGATTAAAAGAGAAACGCCGTTGCCGATGCCACGCTCGGTAATCAATTCGCCCAGCCACATCAATAAAACGCAACCGGCTGCCACCGAAACAATTGAAACCAAAGTGGTTACGGTAGAAAGTTCGCCGATAGCTCCCTGCCTTTGAAATAAATTCAGCATGGCGTAAGCTTGCAGCATTCCCAAAGGAACGGTTAAAATCCTGCCGTATTGATTGAACTTTTGCCTACCCTGCTCTCCCTCTTCTTTATATAATTTTTCCAACGGAGGAAAAATCATGGTTAACAACTGCATGATAATGGTGGCTGTAATATAGGGACCCAAACCCAACATGGCGATGGAAAGATTAGAAAGCGTACCGCCGGTAAAAAGGTTTAAAAGCCCGAACATCTGGAACTGATCAAAAAACGCCTTAAGGTTTTCCGCTTCAATACCCGGCATCGGGATACTGGCCATCAACCTGAAAATAACAAAAACCCCAAGCACAAAAAGAATTTTTTTGCGCAGATCGGGAATTTTGAAAACTTGGATGATTTTATTGAGCCATTGCATATTACTTGATGGTGCCGCCGGCTTTCTCAATCAATTCTCGAGCCTTCCCGGACAATTGGCTGTTTTCTATGACTAAAGCTTTGGTCACTTTTCCTTTAGCTAAAATTTTGACATGCGGCGTTACTCCTTTTATTCTACGGATTAATTTTTGTTTGAGCAATGTTTCCGGGTTGACGATGTCGCCAGCCTTGAATTTCTTTTCCAAAGCCTCAATATTGACGACGGCAATCTCCCCCGTCCTTGACTTAAACCGGTAACCGCGCAATTTGGGATACCTTTTGATCAAACTTCTAATCACCGGAACAAAGTTGTAACTTTCTCTGGCTTTTTGTCCTTTCTTGCCACGGCCGCAATACTTGCCTCGTTTGCCTCCCCTGCCCACCCTCTGTTTTTTTTGGCGAGAATATTTTGATTTAATTTCGTGAAGTTGCATGGAAGTGAAGTGCTATTTTTTATTCTTAAGCTGCTTTAAAGCTTCAATGGTCGCTCGGGCGTTATTAATTTTATTGCCGCTCTTGCTGAGAATTTTTGAGGAAATATTTTTTACTCCGGCCAAAGCGCAAACGACTCTGACCGTACCCCCGGCCACCAAACCGCGGCCGGTCCTTTGGGGTCTCAACAAAATACGAGCCGAGCCCACCTTAGCAATCACTTCGTGGGGAATGGTTTCGCCGGACATTGGCACTATAATGATATTCTTCTTAGCGAGCCTGGTTGCCTTTTCTACGGCGAAAGCGACATCGTGTCCTTTAGCTATACCTAAACCAACCTTGCCCATTTTATTTCCGACAATTATTAATGCCCTGAATCTCATTTTCTTACCGCCGGCCCTGGTGTGCGAAACCCTGGCCAAATCCAAAAGCTTGGACTCGAACTCGTCTTTAATTCGAGTCGGCTCCTGCCTTCTAAATCTTGAGTTTGATGGTTCTCTTTGTATCATATTAAAGTCAAAATTTTAAACCTCCCTCTCTTGCTCCTTCGGCCACGGCCTTAACCCGACCATGATATTTATAAGGCCCGCGGTCGAAAATTACTTTTTCAATTTTCTTCTCCAAAGCGGCCTTAGCAACCGTCTTGCCGATTTCTTTAGAAACATCAACTTTGGTCTTTTTGCCTTTTTTAAGTTTCTCGTCGCTTACCGACAAAATCGTCTTCTTTAAAATATCATCGATCAACTGAACGTAAATGTGTTTATTGGATCGGAAAACGCAAAGGCGAGGCTTTTTTAAAGAGCCCAAAATTTTAGCCCTGACCCTCCTCTGACGTCTCAATTTTCTTTCTTTGTTCGCTGTTAATGACATATTAGTTTAAATTACGAACCTGTTGTAGCGGTCGCCGCTCTTTTACCTTCTTTTAATTTAATCTCTTCGCCGAAATACCTGATTCCCTTGCCCTTGTAGGGTTCGGGCGGCCTGACCTTTCTGATATCAGCCGCTGCTTGTCCGACCAGTCCCTTGTCGGTTCCCTGTACTGTGATAATATTTTTTTCCACTGAAAAAACAATGCCCTGGGGAGGCGACATCTTGACCGGGTGGGAAAAACCGACGCTCAAAACGAGTGTCTCGCCCTCCATAACGGCCCGGTTGCCGACGCCGATAATTTCCAATTTTTTCTCAAAATTCTTAACCACCCCCTGGATCATATTGGCTAATAAAGCCCTGGTTAACCCCCAGAAGGCTTTAGCCTCGGGGTTCACGGCAGAAACCGCGACCTTACCGTCTTTCATTTCAACCTTAATTTCAGGCCGGACTTTTATAGAAAGCTCGCCTTTAGGTCCTTTGACCTGTACTTTTTGGCCGGTGATTTTCACTTCAACGCCAGCCGGTATTTCAATTGGTTTTTTGCCTATGCGTGACATATAAGTATTTTACCAAATTTCGCAAATCATCTCCCCTCCCAAGTTCTGCTTTTTGGCTTCAGAACCCGTCATTAATCCCTTTGAGGTGGAAATGATGGAAAATCCGTAACCGCCCCTAACCGACTTGATTTTTTGTGCGGCGAGATAAATCCGCTGCCCCGGCCTAGAAACTCTTTTTATCCCCGAAATAGCCGGAACTTTATTATCATATTTCAAAACGATCTCAAGGGTCTTGTTGGATGCGCCCTTGCCCGTTCTCGCCACCTTCCCGACAAAACCTCTTCTTTCCAAAAGTTTAGCAATTTCATATTTCAAATTAGAAAAATCCACTTCAATTTGAGGAAGTAAAACGACCTGGGCATTCTTTATTGAATTGAACATATTATTGATTTGATCCATGTAATTGCAATTTATTCTTCGACTGGCTCAGAGTAATCCTGAGCTTACCGAAGGATTACCAACTTGATTTTTTAACACCGGGAATTAAAGCTTCATTAGCCATTTCTCTGAAACAGATGCGGCACAATCCGAATTCTCCCATATAGCCCCGAGGCCTGCCGCAACGAAAACAGCGTCTCACGATCCTTGTTGAAAATTTCGGTTTTCTTTTAGCTTTAGCGATTAAAGATTTCTTTGCCATGTTATTAAGACTTATTTTTGATAGGAAAACCCATTAATTTAAGTAATTCCAATCCTTCTTTTTGGTTCTTGGCTGTGGTGACGACCGTAATTTCGAAGCTGAAAATAGCTTTCGTTTTTTCCGGCGAAATTTCCGGAAAAGCGATGTGCTCTTTAAGAGCCACTGTTAAATTGCCGCTTTGATCGATTGACTTTGGATCAATGCCTTGAAAATCGCGCGATCTGGGCAAGGCGACATTAATCAGTCTCTCTAAAAAGTCGTACATTCTCTGCCCCCTTAAAGTGCAGCAAGCGCCGATCAGCATGCCTTGCCTGGTTTTGAAGGCGGCAATCGCTTTTTTAGCTTTGGTCGGCATAACCTTCTGCCCGGCGATCAAAGTCAAATCCCCGACAATCGCGTCAATAATTTTCTTTGGTTCATCGCCGGTTTTGCCAACGATCAATCTGCCAAACCCGGTATTTAACACCACTTTTTCAATCTTGGGCACAGCCATACTGGATTTATAACCTAATTTCTCCCGCATAACGGGAATAACTTCTTTGATAAATTTTTCCTTTAATCTCATCATGTTAGTTTGAAAAACCAAGGTTCTCGTGAAAACGAGGTTCTTAAATTTCTGATTGGCATTTTTTACAAATGCGATATTTCTTTTTATCTAAAATCTTATAACCGACCCTGGTGGGTTTCGAGCATTTCGGACAAATTAAAACGGCGTTAGCGACCGAAAAAGCGGCCGGCACATGCACCAATTGTCCCTTTTCGCCGGATTTTTTGGGCTTCATGTTCTTTTTCCTCACACTGACGCCCTCAACGACAATCTTGCTTTCTTGAGAAAAAACATCTAAAACCTTGCCCTTTTTGCCGCGATCCTTGCCCGATATTATTAAAACCTGGTCGTTTTTGTGTATTTTCATATAATTACACCAATTCTTCGGCCATGCCGGCGATTTTATCAAAACCCCTTTCCTTTAATTCCTTGGCAATCGGCCCGAAAAGCCTGCCTCCCTTGGGCTCTTTCGTTTTCGCATCCAGAATAACACAGGCGTTATCGTCAAAACGGATATAAACGCCGCTGGACCTGCGGAAAGCCTTCCTCTGTCTGACCACGACCGCTCTTACCACTTCGTGCTTTTTAACGATCTTGCGCGGTTCGGCTTTTTTGACGACGCCTACAAAAATATCGCCCAGCTGCGCGTAGCGATGCTTGCTTCCTCCTAAGACTATAAAAGCCTGGACGATTTTCGCCCCGGAATTATCCGCCACTTTTAACATGGTTCTTAATTGAATCATAAACTAAAACTAAACCTTTTTTAAAACTATCCATCTTTTATCCTTGCTCATGGGACGGCACTCTTCAATCATTACCCGATCGCCAATCGAATAATCCCCGCTTTCTGTGTGAGCTTTGTATTTCTTGTGCATCTTGTAAGTCCTCAGATATTTCGGGTGGTGCTTGATGCTTTCCACTTGGACGACCACGGTCTTTTGCATTTTATTGGAAGTGATAAAGCCGGTAAGTTGTTTCTTTGGCATAATTTTAATTAATGCAATAGGGTTAGAACCCTGGCAATTTCTTTTTTTAATTCCCTGATCTCTCTGACATTTTTTACCTTACCCGAAGCCAAATCAAACCTCAATCTCCTTAAATGCTCCCTTCTTTCCAATAACATACTTTCTAACTCTTTTTTCGTTTTTTGTCTAATCTCACTGAACTTGTTCATATTATCTGATTTTCATATTAATTTAATTTATTAAATCAAGGTCCTGCGAAGCAGATTCTTATTTGGTATGTCTCACAATAAATTTGGTCTTCAACGACAATTTTTTACCCGCTTTTGTAAAAGCTTCTTTAGCTAATTCCTCTTTAATGCCCTCCAGCTCAAAAATAATCCGGCCGGGCTTTACCGAGAAAACATAATGATCGACGCCTCCCTTTCCGCCGCCCATAGGAACTTCCGTTCCCTTCTTGGTAACGGGTTTGTCGGGAAAAATCCTCACCCAGAGCTTTCCTCCTTTCTTCAGATATCTGATAATGGAACGCCGCGCGGCTTCAATCTGACGAGCCGTTATCCATTGGGACTCTTGAGCTTTCAAACCGAAACTGCCGAAATTCAACTCCGTGCCTCGGAAATCCATCCCCAGGTGCCTTCGACGGCCCTTGTGCCATTTTCGATGTTTTACTTTTTTCGGCATTAACATATTAATTCAAGATTTTATATTTATTCATCAGCGAATCAACGTTCTCGCGATAGCGAATTTTTTAGTCAAACTTTTCTCCTTTATAAATCCAGACCTTGATACCGATAATGCCGTAAGTGCATAAAGCTTCGGTCAAGGCGTAGTCAATTATCGCTCTGAAAGTTTGCAGAGGCAGTCTCCCCTTTCTGAGCCATTCACGTCTTGCAATCTCATTGCCTCCCAACCTGCCCGACATTTCGATTTTCGCTCCCTTCACGTCTTTGCTGGCCATAATTTTTTCCATAGCCTGTTTCATAACCCGGCGGTGAGGCATTCTTTTTTCAATTTGCTGAGCAACCCACTGGCCGGACAAAGGAGCCGAAGCCCAAACGTTCTTGATTTCCCGGATTTCAATCCGTAATTCTTTTTTTTCTTTACCTAAAACTTTCTCGATTTCTTTTTTTAAATCTTCCGCGCCCTTGCCGCCCCGGCCGATTATCAATCCGGGTCTCGCACTGTTAACGATCACGTTGGTTTTGCCGGCGAATCTCTCTATTTCAATTGATTCAATTGAACACTCTTTCAGCTTCTTTTTAAGAAACGTTCTAATCTTAAAATCTTCCTCCAAAAGCTGAGGAATGTTTTTTTTGCTTAACCAGCGCGACATCCAGTCTGCTGAATCTCTTACTCTAAACGCTTTTGGGTGAACTTTATGAGTCATATTTTTTTCTCGTTTGAAAGAACGAGGATAATTTGAGATGTTTTCTTTTGGATTTCAAACCCCTGGCCTTTTGCCCGGGGACGCATTCTTTTATATTTCGGACCGTCATTAACTTCAATTTTCTCCACAAAAAGCTTGGCAGGATCTAATTTTAAGTTATTCTTCGCGTTGGCCACGGCCGAATTCAAAAGCTTCAAAATGGGCTTAGCAGCTTTTTTAGTGGTAAAACTTAAAATAGCGGCGGCTTGCGCTTGGGACTTGCCGCGAATCATGTCGGCTACCAATCTCACCTTTCTTGCTGATATTCTTAATTTGCTTAATTTAGCTTTGACAATCATAGTGAAAAATCAAGGTTTATTTCTTCTTTGGCACTGCTACCGGCGCCGGGGCTGATTTAACCGCTTCTTTTTCAGTAGCAGTCGCTTCCAAATCGCGCTGCATCCTGCCGCCGTGCCTGCCGAATTTAGTCGTCGGAGAGAATTCGCCAAGCTTATGGCCCACCATATCTTCTGTCACGAAAACCGGCACGTGCTCTTTGCCGTTGTGCACCCCAAAGGTAAATCCCACCATTTCCGGGCTGATAGCACAGGACCTTGACCAAGTTTTGATGATGGACTTCGTCCCCTGTTTCAAATCTTTCAACTTCTTCAGCACCCGAATGTCAATATATGGACCTTTTTTAAGACTTCTTGCCATGTTTTTGTCTTCTTTGAATTATATATTTATTCGTCCAACTTCTTTTTCTGGTCTTGACGCCACGGGCGGGTTTTCCCCAAGGGGTCTTGGGGGTAGCCATACCGATCGGCGTTTTACCGTTACCGCCTCCGTGAGGATGGTCGCACGGATTCATCGCTGAACCCCTGACATGGGGTCTTTTGCCCCGATAACGCGAAGCTCCCGCTTTCCCTAATTTAATATAAATATGCTCGCCTCTTGAAAGGGCCCCCACCGAAGCGAAACAATCTCCTAGAATCTGCCTGATTTCACTGGACGGCATTTTCAAATGAGTATACTTCCCCTCTTGAGCTAAAACTTGAGCCGATGTTCCGGCCCCCCTGACCATCTTGCCGCCTCGGTTAGGAGTAACCTCAATATTATAAACCTGCGCGCCTACCGAAATATTTTTCAAACGCATGCGATTGCCGGGCAAAAGCTCTGTTTTTTCTTCGCAAATAACGCTGTCGCCCACTTTCAATCCCTGAGGAGCGAGCACATATCGCTTTTCTTTGTCGTTATGTTCCAAAAGAGCGATAAAAGAAGTGCGATAAGGATCGTATTCAAAAGCCAAGACTTTGGCCGGCATACCCAATTTATCCTGACTAAAATCAATCATACGGTAAGTTTTTTTGACTCCGCCGCCTCGGTGGCGCGAAGTAATGCGACCAGAGTTTCCTCGGCCGCTGCTCCTAACCCAGTTCAAAAGCAACCCCTTTTCCGGCGCCTTCTTCGACAATAAACTGAAGTCTTCTTTTGTGGTATTTTTCTTTAACATGGATTCTTACCTCGGAATCTTACCCCTTACCGTGGTAAGATTTCTATCTGCTGACCTTGGGCCAACTTGACGATAGCTTTTTTATAAGCTTTGCGCCAGCCCTCAATCCTACCCAGCCTTCTTTTTTTGGGATGAATATTGATTATCTTTATAGACACCACTTTTACTCCATAAACATCTTCGACAGCTTTCTTGATTTCCGGCTTATTGGCTCTTTCATAAACATTAAAAATATACTGGCCAATCTTGGCAAAGTCCGTGGCTTTTTCAGTCACGTGCGGCCACTTCAAAATACGACAGGCTGTTTCTGAATCTTTCTTTGGGGTTTGAGGAACAGCTGCAACCTCTTTCTTGGCTTCTTTTTTCACCTCCTTTGAAGCGGCTTTCCTAACCACCTTTCTTGGAGCAACTTTCTTTTCTCCCTTTTTCTTATTTTTAAAAATATTAAATAAGGCCATATTATTCTTATTCTTTAACGACCATATCTTTTAAAACCTTAATCGACTCTTTCGGCATGATTAAATATTTAAAACTAAGCAAATCCAGGGCATTTAAGTCCTTGACCTGACTCGGCTTCGCATTTTCAAGATTTCTTGACGCTAAAATAAGATCTTTGTCCATGCCGGGCAAAACAATCAAGACGCTTTCGTTCTTGCAGGGAAGTTTTTGAAGAAGCCCGGCGATAATTTTTGTTTTAATTTTTTCCAGCTTAAGCGTTTCCAAAACTACCAAAAAGTTACCTTTAGCCTTGGCCGACAAAACCATCAATAAGGCCGCCCGCTTCATTTTCCGATTGATCTTTTTCTTGAAATCTCTGTCTTTGGTCGGACCGAAGGCAATCCCGCCATGTCTCCAAATCGGGGACCTCGTAGATCCATGTCTGGCACGGCCTGTACCCTTCTGCCTCCAGGGTTTTTTACCGCCACCCGAAACCTGACCCCTGCCCTTGGTGTGGGCAGAAACCTGCCGGCGATTGGACGTCTGTGAGACAACGACCTGATGAATCAATTCTTGATTAACAGTCAAACCGAAAATTTCCTTAGGCAGTAAGGTCTGGCTGACTTCTTTTCCTTCTTGATCGTAAACAGCTGCTTTCATATAAATAAATTAAGCTCTGATTTCCACTAAGGTCCCGGGATGACCCGGCACAGCTCCCCGTATGGCCAATAAATTATTTTCCTTATCAACCTTTATTACCTGCAAATTTTTAACAGTAGTTCTTTCACCGCCCATGCGTCCCGGCATTTTTTTACCCTTCCAAACTCTTTGTAAACCGGTAGAGCCGATGGAACCAACAGTGCGCGCTTCGTGCTTAACACCGTGAGTGGCCTTCTTGCCGTGAAAACCCCAGCGCCTCACGGCGCCCTGAAATCCTTTGCCTTTTGAAACCCCGGCCACTTTAACAATATCCCCTTCTTGAAAAATACTCACATCAATCTTATCGCCCACGTTTCCGCTCAAAGCGGACGCTCTGTCGGCTGACGGATTTCGAAATTCGCGGATAAAACGGAAAGGCTTGTTCTGCATCGGTTTTTTAATTTTCTTTTTCTTTTCGATCTCTTTAAAGCCGATCTGCAAAGATTCGTAACCATCGGATTTTTTATTTTTCACTTGAGTAATTTGACAAGGTCCCGCTTCAATCAAAGTCAAAGGCACAACGTTGCCGTCTTTGTCAAAAATCTGCGACATGCCTAATTTTAAACCTAGTATAAACTTCATTTTATCAATAAAAGACGGGGCACTAACCCCGTGAATTACATTCGGTTAGTACTTATGCTATGCGGCAAGATGCTGCACAGACAGTATACTTATACAGCCACTATATACCAAGCCCGTTTAACTGTCAATATATCAAATAAAGGATTTACGAAATCCACTCTAATTTGAGAGGATTTCGTAAATCCCAAATATCCGACGTACAATCGATGTCGGACATCCATTATTTTAGTTATTTGTATAAATTACTGTGCGTATCAATATCAATAAATAATACTTAGAGCTTGTTGAGGTACGCGTCCATTTCTTCAGGGGTGGAAAACGGACCACTGATATTTCTCTTGTTTTTAAAATCTTCTTCCACTTTTCCGATAAGCCTCTCCAACTCGGGAGTCATTTGAGGAGCATGGACATTTGTTCTCCCCTCTTTGTCGGTCTTAATATTGATAATAACTTTTGCCATATATATTAAGTATATACGACGTATCTTTCTTATTGATAATTAAATTATTCTGATTTTTTAAGTTTCTTTGTTTCTGTTTTCCCTAAATGCTTTAATCCGCCCTTCAACTCCCTGATATGTTTTTCGGTAGGCAAATTTTCTGGTAGCTCACCGCCAATATCTTTTATTGTTTGCCGAACCTTGCCACCAACCATAAAGTGCGTATTCGTAGCGGCGTTCTCGTCTCTAGTACCATCCTTTTTAAGCTTTTCATCGGTTTGAGTAATACGAAAAAGATTAGCGGCCAATTCGGTAGAACCAGCCCTGTCTAATAATTCTCTTTTCTTAATACCTTTTTTCTTTTCTACGTCAGCGACAGGCATTCCATAGAGACCCTTATATCCAGCGTCATTAAATAATCCGAAATTGCTTACTCCCGCTTGCCGGGCGGTCTTAAAAAGTCTCTTATTGTGGTCTACGACTTCCTCACGGATAAATAATCGCTTTGCCGCATCCGGTAATTGCTCAAAAACCTCTTGCTTCCTTGTCTGTATGGCAAAATAAGTCTGAGCAAGAGCTATTTCGGACTTATTAGGGTCTCCATTTTGGGCTATTAAATAACAAGCATACCTATCCAATTTATAGTCCTTAACCTCTCTGACTGAGTTAGAACCAATCTTGACCATTTTGCTGATTTTAGCAAAATGGTTATCCACATCTTGACCGCTCTTTAGACACGCCCGCGCAGCTTTACCGACAACTTCTTCAAAATTCCTCCACTGCGAATAACCCAATAAAAACATAAGCTCACGTGCCATCCAATACTCAACCCCATTTTTATCAATTTTTTTGATATCCTCAAATTTTCTATGAGGAGCAGATGGTATCATCTCGTCTGTCATAAATCCATCTTAGCTATTAAAAAGAGAAATGACAAATATCTTACACCTGTTCAACACCGAGTGTTTAACAATAACCGAACGGATATTTGGGGTTTCCGAGATCCTATCAGATATGTTGGATTTCGTAAATCCAACAATCAGAAAACTCCGCTTTGGCAAAACCGCCCCGAGAGGGGCGGTTTTCCTAATTTACATTTTAATTTCGATGTCAACACCAGCCGGCAAGGTTAAACTCATCAAAGCATCTATGACCCGGGAATTCGGACTCAAAACATCAATCAATCTTTTATGAATCCTCATCTCGAATTGTTCTCTCGCATCTTTATGGACAAAGCTCGACCGGTTCACCGTATATTTTCTGGTCTCGGTCGGTAAAGGTACCGGCCCCGAAATTTCAGAACCATATCGCAAAGCCGTCTCACAAATCTCGCGAGCGCTCTTGTCAATCACTTTGTGATCGTAAGCCCGAAGCTTAATGCGGATCTTGGACTTAACCGGATTTTCAACTGCGACTATCTTTTTTGGCATTGTCTTAAAAGGTGCAAATCAAAATTTATTTAATGATCTTGGTCACAACTCCGGCACCCACGGTCTTACCACCTTCCCTGATGGCGAATCTTTGCTGCTCTTCTAGGGCCACCGGAACGATTAATTTAACCTTTAAGTTAACCGTGTCTCCGGGCATAACCATCTCAGTTCCTTCTGGCAAGGTTACGTCTCCGGTCACATCGGTTGTTCTGATATAAAATTGGGGTTTATAACCCGGGAAGAACGGCGTATGTCTGCCACCCTCCTCCTTGGTCAAAACGTAAATCTCGCAATCAAATTCGGTATGAGGAGTAACGCTCCCTGATTTAGCCAGAACTTGTCCGCGCTGGACATCTTCTTTCTTTAAACCTCTGAGTAAAATACCAACGTTGTCTCCGGCCCGGCCTTCGTCCAAAATCTTGTTGAACATTTCTACGCTGACCGCCGTAGTTTTCATCGTCGGCTTGATACCGATCAATTCCACCTCTTCGTTGGATTTAATGATTCCCCTTTCAATTCTGCCGGTAGCAACAGTTCCTCTTCCTTCAATCGAGAAAACGTCTTCCACCGCCATCAAGAAAGGCTTATCAATGTCTCTTTTCGGTTCGGGAATAAATTCATCAACCGCTTTCATTAATTCCAGAATAGGCTTAACCGCTTCGTCATCAATAGACTTGGCAGCCAAAGCTTTCATTGCCGAACCGCGGATAATGGGCGTTGTGTCTCCGGGAAATTTGTATTTATTCAAGAGCTCTCTGACTTCTGATTCAACTAAATCAATGATTTCCGGATCGTCAACAGCGTCGCATTTGTTCAAAAATACCACAATTGACGGAAGCCCTACCTGGTGAGCAAGCAAAATGTGCTCCCTCGTCTGAGGCATTGGGCCGTCTGGAGCCGAAACCACGAGAATTCCGCCGTCCATCTGCGCAGCACCGGTGATCATATTCTTAATGTAGTCCGCGTGTCCGGGACAATCAATGTGGGCATAGTGGCGTTTATCGGTTTCGTATTCAATATGAGTAACGGTAATAGTAAGACCTCTGGCTTTCTCTTCCGGAGAAGCGTTAATGTCATCAACCGACCACTCTTTAGACACATTACCCTTTAAATTTAAAACGTGGGTAATAGCCGCGGTCGTGGTAGTCTTACCGTGAGCGACGTGGCCAATTGTACCAATATTGACGTGGGGCTTGCCCCTTACAAATTTTTCTTTCTCAGCCATAAGTTTATTTTTATGCTTTTTTAATTAATTATTTTTATTAATGATATTACAAAACGCTAATACTATCTTAGACAAGTAATGGGAAAATGTCAATACTAGAAAGGCAAGTCTTCGATCTTCAACTCCTCGCTGCTCAACTCCACAGGCAATGCCCGTCTGTCGACAGACGGGGGTTTAGGATTATTTTCCTTGGGCCTTGACTCCGATTTTCCCCTCCCCTTCTTGTAATCGGCAAAAGAAACCACCACCATTACGGGCTCGCCATTTTCTACAATAATAATTCTTCCGCCATCTTCTTCAATTAATTTTTTAATTTCGTTTAAGTCCACGGATTTGTGGATTTACGAAATCCAACATATATGATGGGATTTCGTAAATCAATTAAGGTTTATTTACGCTTGCCTTCGACTATTTCTTGAGCGATATTCTGAGGCACTTCTGCATAATGATCAAACTCCATAGTAAATGTTCCTCGACCCTGGCTCGTTGAACGGATGGCTGTCGCATAGCCGAACATTTCCGATAAGGGAACCTTGGAATTAATAATTTTAAGACCGCCCGCCCTGTCTTTAGTCTCTTCAATTTTACCTCTCCGCGAAGCCAAATCTCCGATAGCGTCGCCAAAATATTCTTCGGGCACCGTAACTTCCAGCTTCATAATAGGCTCAAGTAAAATAGGTTTCGCTTTTTTGCAAGCCGCCTGAAATGCCATGGCTCCGGCAAGCTTAAAAGCAATTTCTGAAGAATCAACCTCGTGATAAGAACCGTCGTATAATGTCGCCTCGATATCAACCAGAGGATACCCGGCAACAATTCCCTTATCCATTGACTCTTTAACTCCTTTTTCCGTAGCCGGAATGTATTCTTGAGGAATAACGCCTCCTTTAATTTCATCAACAAATTCAAAACCCGTGCCTCTTTCTTTGGGTTTCACCCTCAAGTAAACATGGCCGTATTGTCCCTTACCGCCGGACTGTTTGATATATTTGCCCTCAGCTTCCGCCTCAGCTTTAATGGTTTCCTTATAAGCAACTTGAGGCTGGCCGACATTGGCATCAACCTTAAACTCTCTTTTCATTCTGTCGATAATAATTTCCAAATGCAGTTCTCCCATGCCCGAAATAATCATTTCGCCCGTTTCCTGATCGCTCTTCATTTTAAAGGTGGGGTCTTCTTCCGCCAATTTCTTAATGGCCGTGCCCATCTTTTCCTGATCGGCTTTGGTTTTAGGTTCGATTCTGATACCGATGACCGGCTCGGGAAATACAATTTTTTCCAAAACAACGGGCTTCGCTTCGTCGCATAAGGTATTGCCCGTCGCAGTGTTTTTCAAACCGACGGTCGCTAAAATATCACCGGCAAACCCCTCATCCAAGTCCTGTCTTTCATCAGCGTGCATTCTTAAAATTCGGCCGATTCTTTCTCTCTCTCCTGTGATTGAATTTAAAACATAAGAACCCCTGACAAGGGTGCCTGAATAAATACGGAAAAAAGTTAAAGTGCCGACAAACGGGTCGGTCATGATTTTAAAAGCTAAGGCCGCAAAGGGCTCCGTATCTTGAGGTTTCCTTTCAACTTCTTCGCCGGTTTTTAAGTCGTGGCATTTCACCGGAGGCACATCAAGAGGATTGGGCAAATATAAAATCGCTCCGTCCAGTAAGGGCTGTACTCCGATTCTCTTGAATAAAGAGCCCCAGAAAACCGGGAAAATTTTACATGCAATGGTCGCTTTTCTCAAACCCTTTCTTAATTCATCAAGCGACAATTCTTCACCGGCTAAATATTTTTCGATCAACGCGTCGTCTTCAGCCGCAATTTTTTCCACAAGCTTTGACCGCCACTCTTTAGCTTGCTCCATCATTTCCTCGGGAACATCCGTTTCTTGGATGATCTCGCCTTCTACTCCTTCAAATTTCAGCGCCTTCATTCTTAAAAGATCAATAACACCCGAAAACCCGACTTCCGCTCCGATGGGAATCTGTAAGGGCATAGCCAAGGGCGTCAATCTTTTTCTGATGGAATCGAGGTTTGATTCGAAGCTCGCCCCCATTTTGTCCATCTTGTTAACAAAACAAATTCTCGGAACATTGAAGCTGTCCGCTTGGCGCCAAACGGTTTCGGATTGGGACTGAACTCCCGCTCCGCCGTCAAAAACTACGATAGCTCCGTCCAAAACCCTTAACGAGCGTTGAACCTCGGCCGTAAAATCAATGTGACCCGGAGTATCAATAATATTGATCTGGTAACCCTCGCCGTCCACTTTCCAGTACGTGGTAGTCGCAGCCGCCATAATCGTCATGGCTCTTTCCTGCGATTGCACCATCCAATCCAAGGGAGTCGTACCTTTTTCCAAAGTGCCGATTTTATGGACTTTGCCCGTATGATATAAAATGCAGGTGCTTGTGGTCGTTTTACCCGCTGAGATATGGGCAATAATGCCGATGTTGCGATATTTTTCTAGAGGATATTGTCTTGGCATAAGGATTACCAGGCGAAATGGGCAAAAGCTCGGTTAGCTTCGGCCATGCGGTGAGTATCATCTTTTTTCTTGATGGCCGAGCCCTCGTTTTTAGCGGCGAGCATCAGCTCTTCGGCTAATTTTTCATGCATCGGCTTGCCTTTTTTTGATCGGGCGGCGTTAATAATCCACCTGAAAGCCAAAGCAAGTTTTCTCTCTCCCCTGACTTCCCGAGGGACCTGATAAGTCGCCCCACCGACTCTTTTCGGTTTGATTTCCAATAAAGGAGAGGCGTTTTGAATAGCTAACTCAAAAACTTCTAAAGGTTCTTTCTTAGTTTTTTCTTTAATAATATTAAAAGCCCGGTAAACGATTTTTTTGGCAATAGTTTTTTTGCCGCGCCTCATGATGTGGTTGATAAGCTTAGACACCATGACGCTCTGGTAAATCGCGTCGGGATTAAGAATTCTTTTTGTTGTTTTACCTCTAGCCATATTAATTCAAGATTATATATTTATACTTTAGCGAATCAAGGTTTATTTTTCTTTAGGTCTCTTAACTCCGTATCTTGATCTTTCTTGTTTGCGTCCCTCGACTCCCGCCGCATCCAGCATTCCCCTGACAATATGATAACGGACGCCGGGCAAATCCTTGACTCTGCCTCCCCTGATAACTACCATTGAGTGTTCCTGCAAATTATGGCCTTCACCGGGAATGTAAGCGGTCACCTCCATGCCGTTAGTAAGTCTCACCCTGGCTACTTTTCTTAAGGCCGAGTTAGGTTTTTTGGGAGTGGTTGTAAAAACTTTCAAACAAACGCCTCTTTTAAAAGGAGAATCGCAATCTTTGGGCGCATTTTTTAAAACGTTAAAACCAAAACTTAAGGCCGGAGTTTTGTCGGTCCTTATTTTTATCGGTCTTCTTTTTTTCATTAATTGACGAATCGTCGGCATATGCGAATAATATGAGCACCCCGCCCTCTAAGCTTAAGTAATTTGTACATTTAGCATAGAGGGCGGGGTTCTCGTTGATACTCGAACTTTGTGCTTACGTTATGAGTTTAACAAACTCCAAAACAAAAGTCAATATGAAATCATCAACCCCTCAAATGAAAGAGACTAAACCTCTTTCACTTACACTGTTGAGTCTGTTTTATATTACGGTGAGGAGATAATACAAATAGGCAGCGGCTTGAAAAATGTAATTAATGCCGCCCAGAAACATAAGAGCCAAAAGAATAAAAAGGCCGTACTGATGCAAAAACAGTTTAAGGCTGCCGAACTGCTCCGGCAAAAAAGTAAAAAGAATATGCGAGCCGTCAAACGGCGGAATCGGCAGTAAATTAAATAATGCCCAAGCGAAATTATAAATCACAATAATGCTGAAAAGCGCCAGGGTTGTTTCGGGTAAGGTTACAAATCTTATTAAAAGGCCAAAAATCACAGCCAAGGAAAAATTAGCCAGAGGCCCGGCTAAAGAAACCTTGAGCATCCCCCATTTCTGGTCCCGCAGATTATAGGGATTTATAGGCACGGGCTTAGCCCAGCCGATAATAAACGGGCTTCTCATTAAAACCAATAAACAGGGTAAAATAATTGTTCCGAAAAGATCAATGTGTTTTAAGGGATTTAACGTCAGACGGCCGGCATATTTTGCCGTACTATCCCCTAGCCTTAAAGCCATGCTGCCGTGGGCAACCTCGTGCAGAATAACTGAAAAAAGAAGAACGATCAAAGAAAAAATAGTAATTGACATCAAGATAATTCTATCATGGCTTGAAAAAATAAGGAAACGTGCTAAGATATCGTTATATGTCAAGAATTTGTTCAATTTGCGGGAAAACCGGCATAATGGTTCAGAAGCTGGTAAAGCTTCGTGGAAAATTCAATCCGACCATTAAAAAAAGAAAACACCCAAATCTTCAATTGGTGACTTTGGTTTCGGGCAAAAAAGTTAAAGCCTGCGCTAAATGCATCAAGGCAATGGGAAAAAATAAATAATTTCCCGGAGTGTAGTATAACGGCCATTATGCAGGGCTGGGGGTCCTGTGACCTGGGTTCAACTCCCAGCACTCCGAATTTGAGCGTAAAACAAAAAAACCGAATTACTCGGTTTTTTTGTTCGCCCTGCGCCGCTTAAAGATGCAAAACGTCAACCATCTGTTTGATCAAAGAAACCACCACGGGCGGCGGCATCAAACTGTAAGCCGCTCTCTTTTGATCATCCCAAACTATCCAGCGCTTTTCTTTGACCATAACTTTTTGGCCGTCCCATTCGTAATCGTATTCCGGCGTAATTTCGTAATCATCGAGGTAATCATCGGCAACGGACTTGGGCACAGAATTCCTTAAAAAAACCTTGGGAATCCCGTAAAGTGCGGCAGCCTGCTCGAGTAGCTGGCCGTCTTTTTGCAATCTTTCTTTAATGGGGGCAATCCCCTTCTCGTCACCCTCTTTTGGTACCATACGGGGACCGGTACAGGCCGGATTGTCGCAATTCAAATAAAATTCTTTTTTCTTCGGATCATAGCCCACTTTGGAAGTCGGCAATAATTTAACACTGCGCGAGGTCTGACATTTGGGACAGACCCTCCGATATTTTATCCTCTCATCAATTACCGCCTCGGGCACGTCAATTAAAACGAAAACGTCGGGGTCATCTCTATAGCCGACCAGATCACGGAAAAACAAGGTAAGATTCATCTGGTCCAAATCTCTCGGAAATCCATCGATGAAAATAGTTTTCTTGGGACGCTTCGCAATCTCTCTTTTGACCAAAAGTAAAATTAATTCGGTCGGCAAAAGATTCTTGGTGCTTCTTTTTTCCAGACCCGCCATAATTTCGCGGGAAGAGGTCCAGCCGCGATAATTCTTTTCTAAAAATTTAACCAGCTCTATTTTCTTTTTTCTATCCTTAAGCTCCTGGTCAATATTCCTGATCATGTCGCCGATGGAAAAATGCTCGATGGACTTTGGGTCAACGATTTCGGCAAACATTTTAGCGTACGTCCCCTTGCCCGAGTTCTTCTTGCCCAATAAGTATGCGATGAAAGTATTGCCTTTTTCAAAATAATTCCTGAGCTTTGCTATTTCCTTGCCCGCCTTCAATTCAAAATACTTTTTGCGCACTTCGGGATCATTCATGTCGAATTTCTGATTCAGTCCCCGGATTTTAGTTTTAAAGATTGGGAATTGCATAAAATTTTAATATCGCCGTTAAGATCGGTTCTAAGAATACTTGTACCATAATTTTCCAGAATAGCCAAAGTTTCAGCGTGAGGATGGCCGTATTTATTGTCTTTTCCCGCGGAAATTACGGCCACTGAAGGCGAGACTGCCCCGATAAACTCCTGGGAATTAGAATTCTTACTGCCATGATGGCCGACCTTTAAAACATCTGAATCGACTTCTGCTCCCCCTTTAACCAATTCTCGCTCAACTGATTGGTAAGCATCGCCGGTAAATAAGAAGCTGTTTTCACCGTAAACCAAACGGGCGACGATCGAAGTATTGTTGGTATTGCTTACTTCTCTGCCTTCTAAACTCTCAAACGGATACAGTATATTGAGGTCGTACCTCCCGCTGGAGGTCCGACCTCCAGAAATCCGTAATCCAGTTTGGGCAAGATAGATATTGGCACCTTCAGCGGCAATCAGCTTCTGCCACTCTTGGCATTCGGCGGTCTCGCACAAAACTCCGGTCCATAAGATGTTTTGAACCTCGTATCTTTTTAAAACTTCGATCAATCCGGCAATGTGGTCAAAATCCGGATGAGTTAAAACAATTAAATCCAACGTTCTGTCCCAAAAAGGCATCTCATTGCCCAACTTCTCCAAAATGACAGAGGATAACCCTCCGTCGATCAAAATCTGGTGGCCTTCTGGCGTCTCAATAAAAATTGCGTCTCCCTGGCCCACGTCAAAAAAAGTAACCTCAAGATTCGCGTGGCTTAATTGAAAAACCCCAATCCACGCCAAAACATTCAAACCAATCAAAACTCCCAGAACGATAAAAACGAAGTTCTTCTGCATAAACTTAGCTTACCATGATATAGCTCCATAAAAACTTGACAAATCGTTATAATGTAATAAAATATGGAATTACGCAGTTGTTTTAAAATTAGGAGGGATAGATGTTCAGAGGAATAGGAGAAGCTAACGAGAGGGGTTTCGTTATTGTCGACACTAAAAGGTATATTACACTGCAAACAGAACACTATTCTGATGGTAAAATAAAGGGGAAAACGGTAGTATCCACTTACGATCTACGACTTGTTTACGGCGGCATGTTTTTCTGGGGACTGATCACGGGCCTTCTTTTGCGCCATTTCATCGGGCCACTGCCATTAATACAATCTGTAAGTATTATCGCTTTTTCGAATTTAATTTTCTGCTTATCGATTACCCGCGGACCGATTTACTACCACGATTTAATATTTGTGCTGCAAACTTTAAGAAATAAAGAATTATTGGAATGGCACGGTTGCGAACATAAAGTAGTTATATTGCTTCGTTGTGGGTTAGACCCGACGATTGAAAATCTCCGGCAGATTTCCCGAATTCAACCTGGCTGCGGATTCGTCAAATTATGGCCCAACATAACCCAGCGTTTTTTCACCACGAGAGAACCGGACTCCTGCAAACTTGAAGCGGGACTCAGGTTAGCCAGAGAATACTACAAAATTACAAAAGGCTCAGTCAAATAGGACTGGGCCTTTCTGTTTGCATAAAGAGTTCCGGAAACCTTCAAACTACGCCTTGCCCATGATGCGGAACATTTTGGTGCCGCATTTGGGGCAAGTGCCGGTCATGGCTTTTCTCGCCACTCCCCCCTTGCCCTTCATTTCCACCTCTTTCGCATTAGATATTTCTTGCTTCTGCTTACATTTGACGCAATATCCTTCCATAATAATGTTTTTGGTTAAAACTCTGTTAACCGACCTTTGGCTGGTTCCTATTGTCTTATCCTATCGCAATTTCCCCTATGAAGCAAACAGGCTCATCAGCCCTTTCAATCCAACGAGTCCGGCGACGATAAAAAGAAGAATGGGCGGCAAGCTGAAAAATAAGCTCAAAATCAATAAAATCCCTCCAATGATATCAAATAAGCTCCCGATATCCATTAAAAAGATCAGGGATTTTAAAATGAGATAAACTGCGATACCAATAATCAATCCTTGGGGAAGAGGCAGATTGTAAGCTATACCCACCAAAAGCCCGGCGCCCAAAAGATCTAATATTCCTAAAATTTGAATCATTTTAATGAAAAACCAATAATTCCGGCTTAAAAATTAATACGGCCCCTAAAATCAAAATCAAGACTCCGGCGACCAAAGTCGAATAGCGGTTGTACTTATCGGAGAAATGAAAATGACTGAGCGTGAAAAAAGCAAAACCGAAAACGATCAAATCGTCGAGCATGTAAAATAAGTTGTAAAAAGCGAGGTAAAGATAATATTGGAGGGTACCGATGCCCTGAGCGGACAAAATCCTGGTATAAATTACCGGGAAGCCGGCCGAACAGAAAAACTCAATAAGGTTGACGCCAAAAGCCAAAATCACGACTCCTAAAACTGTGGTAGGTATGGCCGATGGTTTTAAAATATTCTTCATCCGCTGCATAATCTTCCCCTCCTTTTTCTCATCAACAACCTTGCAAACCCCGGGCTTCCAGGTGATAAAATCGCGGATCCGCCAAACTCCGAAGGCAATGCCAAAAACTCCTATTAAAATCCTGCTCAAAGAAACGAAACTCATCATTAAGAGCGCATTCAGCCAGGCGGCCATAAAAAGGAAATAAAGCAGTCCTTCGACGAAAATGAAAATTCCGCCCACTAATGCTATCTTTTTGCGAGATTTGGTTGCAAGCAGCAGGGAAATCAAAACAACCAGAACCCACATAGCGCAAGGATTAAATCCGTCCAATGTCCCTAAAACCGCAGTCAAAAGGGGCAAAGAAATATTTTGAGCGTCGATCTCGCCTAAAAGAGGAACTTTAAATTTCGGAGAAGTCGCCTCTCCCCCGGCCAAACACGCAACCAAACAGCTTTCGATATCCTGACCGATTTGTTCGTTAAAACCGATGAAATATCTGGTCTGCGTGAAAGTGGCGGGCACAAAACCCTGCTCTCTTTCGGGCACGCTGTATTTTTGATAAAAATCCCGCAGGAGCGCTTGGTTTTCCGCAGATCCGGTGACTTCGTATGATTTAATTTCAATCGCCGGATATCTTTCTTGAAGATTCTCTAGAAATTCTTTTTCAGCAGCGCAGTGCGGGCAGGTCGAACTGTAAAAAAAATCAATCTGAGCCGCAATAGGAGCTATTGAGGTGGCTGAAACCTCGCTGAAGCCAAAAACGCCCGAAACCAGGCATAAAACAAAAATGGGAATAATCCATTTTTTCATATTCATAAACTATTTTACCTTAATTATTAAAAAGAGTATAGCGCTTCCTCAACGAAAGTTGGAAGCGCTTGAAAATACATAGCGCTTCATCAAAAGAGCGTTCGAAATCACGCTGACCGATGAAAAAGCCATGGCTAAAGCAGCAATGGCCGGATTTAAGAGAAATCCGGTGAAAGGATATAAAATGCCGGCGGCAATGGGAATGCCCACAATATTATAGAAGAAAGCCCAGAAAAGATTCTGTTTGATTTTCTTTAAGGTGTACTTGCTCAAATCAATTGATTTTACGACGTCACGCAAATCGTCTTTAATTAAAACAATCTCGCCGGTCTCCATGGCGACATCAGTGCCCGACCCCAAAGCAATCCCCAAATCAGCTTGAGCTAAGGCGGGAGCATCATTGATGCCATCCCCCACCATGGCCACAACATTGCCTTCTTTTTGCAGTTTTTTGATTTCTTCCGATTTCCCTTGAGGCAAAACTTCGGCTAAAACCCGATCAATCCCCAACTCTTTGGCAATCGCTTGCCCAACACGCTCGTTATCGCCGGTAATAATAGCAACCTTCTTCCCCATCCGATGAAGAAGCTCGACCGCTTCTTTGGAATATTTTTTTAAGGTATCGGCGACTGCGATAATACCGACAATCTCTCCCCTGTAAGCTAAAATCATCGCTGTTTTGCCTTGATTCTCCAGGGCCATCAGCTCGTCTTTAAGGGGGTTTGTGTTAATACCATTTTCCCGCATCAATTTCCTTGTGCCCAACAGAATCTTTCCGTTATCGAACTCCGCCGTAACTCCGTGGCCGGGGACAGCCTGAAACCCTTCGACTTCGCTCAGGGTAAGATTTTCTTCTTTCGCTTTATTGACAATAGCTTGGGCCAAAGGATGTTCAGAATTTTTTTCTAGAGAGGCGGCCAATTGCAAAACCTTGCCCCTATCGCCTGAAACATCGGTCACGACCGGCTCGCCCTTAGTAAGGGTGCCTGTTTTATCAAAAATTACCATATTAACATTACGGGCAATTTCCAGGGCCTTGCCGCTTTTGATTAAAATGCCGCTCTGAGCAGCCAAGCCCGTGCCCATCATTACGGCCGTCGGAGTCGCCAATCCCAAAGCGCAAGGACAGGCAATAATCAAAACAGTCACGAAAATCGTTATAGCAAAAGCGAAGGGCTGGCCCAGAATCAACCAAGTGGCTGCAGCTAAAATAGCGATACAGATAACCGTCGGGACGAAATAGAAAGAAACCCTATCAGCTAAAAGTTGGATGGGAGCTTTAGAGCCCATAGCCGTTTCAACTATTTTAATAATTTGAGCCAGCATCGTATCTTTACCAACTCTGGTTGCTTTAAATTTCAAAACGCCGGTCTTGTTGATGGTGGCTCCAATCACTTCATCTCCTTTATTTTTCTCTACGGGAATGCTCTCGCCCGTTATCGCCTTCTCATCAACTCCCGAATAACCATCAACAACAATACCGTCAACGGGAATTTTCTCACCCGGTTTCACCAAAATAATATCACCAATCTGAACTTCCAAAATAGGTATTTTTATCTCCTCCCCGCCCTTAATGACAGTCGCTTCTTTCGGCTGAAGGCCGATTAATTTCTTAATCGCGGCTCCCGTTTTACCCTTGGTCAGTTCTTCCAAGTAATGACCCAGGGAAATAAAAATCAAAATAAAAACCGCGCTTTCGTAATATAGGCTTTGATTCAGAGATAAAATTGAGATAATTAAACTGTAAAAATAAGCCGTGGCTGTCCCGATAAAAATCAAGGAATTCATATTGGGGTGCAGTCTTCGCAGACCCTTAAGGCCGTCGGTCCAGATATTGAAAGTGGCTAAAATTACAGCTGTTGCTAAAACAAACTGTATGGGCGTGGCATATTTTTCCAGAATCATCGGTATTGGTAAGCCGATCATCTCCCCCATCACCATATAAATGATGGGCAAACCGCACATCAGGGCGATAATAAATCGTCCTTTTAATTCCCGAGCTCTACCGTGATGATCGTCGTGTTCTTCACGAGACACCTCCCCCTCGTCACCCCCCTCCTCTATAATTTTGTAGCCTAATTTATCAACCGCGCTTTTTATTTTTTCTAAGGTGGTTTGCGCAAGATCGTATTCCAAATAAAGTTTTTCTAAGGCAAAATTAACATTGGCCGATTTGACGCCCGTTTCCTTACCAAGCGCGTGTTCGATGTTGGCTGAGCAGGAGGCGCAATGCATGCCGCGAATTTTAAAAGTTATTTTTTCCATTAGAATAAATCTGAAACTTGCTCCAGATCTGATTGATTAATAACAATTTCTCCGTTTTCAACCTCTAAATTGGGGCTAATCGGCCCCGGATTGCAGCCCCCTTTTTCGGTGGCAACCTTCTCAATCGGATAACGGTTCCCGCAATTGTTACAGACAATCTCGTTGCCTTCCTGGCGAAACCCCTTATAGGTTTTGAAACAAACCGCGCAGGCGTTGGCCGCGGCCCGATAAATTCCGTTTTTATCCTTAACGACGAAAAAATAAATTATTTGCCCCGATGACATTTTTACATTGTAGAAGCGCGCCTGGTTATCGTCGAAAATTGAAGATGCTAATCTTATTTCTTTGTTGCCAAAGCTTACGTTTTCGCCCTTTTCCCCAAGAAAATTAATGCTATTTAGGGCTAGAATGGGCAAAGAGGCTTGATTAATCGGAGCTTGAGACGGCTTCTTTGACACCCAAATTCCTCCGCCAATCAGCGCCAAAACACCAGTTAAAAGTAAAACGATGAAAAAAATTTTAGACATAATTTTTATATTTATTTAGCGCCGCAACCGCACCCTTGAGCGCCCGAAGAAATAATATTATCGCCGGAACTTAAATTGTTTGGAGCAACCGATGTTTGCACTGAATTATTCTGGTCGGTGACTTCGATAATTCCCGAAACCATGCCCATCCAGCAACTGAATTTGTATTTTCCCACTTTAGTGGGTGTAAATTCTTTAATACTGGTTTGACCAGGCGTCAACGAAATACTTCCGCTGAATAAACTGTTGGAAATAATGGCGTTAGTACAACCGCTTGTCCCGACATCAGCAATTTCCCATCTTACAGGCGTATTAACTTCCACTTTAAAATAATTCGGTTTGTAGCCGGAACTCGAGGCCGTCATTTTTAAAACTTGTTTCCCGTCAACAATCAGCGCTAAACCGTTCGCATCGACCGTTCCACCGCTGGTTTGAGATGGTTTAATTATGATATCGTCAAGGCTGATAAATCCCAAAACGTTCATTTGGCTGTTGATATTAAAGAGAGCGAAAAACAAAATTACCAAAGCGGCAACCCTGGAAAATTGGAAAGCCAAATGAGGACGGCTTGAAAATTTTACAGACGAAAACCCAATAAGTAACAGCGCAGGGACTGTTCCCAGGGCAAAAAGAGCCATAATCAGTCCGCCCTGAATGGGATTGCCGGATATCAGGGCCAACCCTTGGGCAGTAATCGTAAAACCGCAGGGCAGGAAAAAAGTTAACCCGCCCATTACAAACGGCATGTAGCGTCCTTTAAAATTAGTTTCATTAGCAATGTACCTTGTAGCGAATTTAGGCAAGGTTGGCTGAAATCTACGTAAACTTTTAACGCCGAGCATTTGAAGGGCTAAAATCAACATAACAACAGAAATGGCCACAATTAAAAATGAAGTAAACTGCAAAGAAATTTGCAGCTTGCTCCCGACAGCTCCGAGCACCGTTCCCAAAACAGCGTAAGTTAAGATTCTCCCGATATTAAACATCAAATGCGGCTGGAGTTTCTGGAAAGTTGATTTTTGATCGGAATATATCGTCAGCCACTGTTTTGACATGGAAAGTATCAATCCCCCCACCAAAGCGGCGCAACTCGAAATACCCGCAATAAGTCCTAGGGCGAAAAAAGCGAATAAAGACGATTTCGTATTAACGCTAACTAGCCCCGACAATCCTGATTTAGTTAGGTATAAAAATCCGCCAATCAGCAGTAGGGCGATAACCACGCTGTTAAAAATACCCTTACCCTTAAAATCATCTCCGGCTTCGAACGGCTCGTCAAAAAATACGTAATTTTCTTTTTTAAAAATAGAATTTAAGAATTCTGTTTCCGGTCGTTTTCCTGCGTATTCAATCAAAACTTCGCCCTTAGCCATTTTAGCCTCTACTGATTTGACTCCCTTTAATTCGAGTAATTTTTTTTCAATTAAAATTTCGCAGGAGGCGCAATGCATTCCTTTTACAAAGTAGACATATTCTTTTATTTTTTCCGGCATATTTTCTGAAATTTATTTTTTGTAATTTTCGAAAATCTCCAGCAACTCCTGGATCTTCTTTTGCCGCTCTCGGACGCTCTCTCCTCTAATCGCCGTAGTCACACAGGTGTCCAGGTGATTCTTTAAAATCAAAAGGTTTAACTTTTGGATAGCGGCGATGACGGCCTCGTTCTGCCTGATAATATCGATGCAATACTTTTCTTCAGCCACCATTTTTTTGACGCCTTCCAAGTGCCCGATCAGATAATTCATTCTATTTAAAATTTGCTGCCGGGTATTTTTTTTCATATTTGTTTTGTACCCCCCATACGGGGGTATGTATTAAGATTATCCCTGTCAAGAATCCTTGTCAAGGCCAAAACAAAAACCGCCCGATGAAGGGCGGTTTTTTGTTGACTAAACGCGGGATACATTCGTAGCGGCCGGACCTTTCTCAGTCTCGGTGACTTCAAAGGTAACGGCATCGCCGACCTTCAACTCATCAAATGTAACTCCCTGCAATTCCTTGGAATGAAAGAACAGATCCTTTACTTCGCCTTCGCGAGCAATGAATCCGAATCCTTTTTCCGATATAAGGGTTTTAATAGTTCCTTGCATGTGATTATTTTTAAAATTACTTCTTAAGAGAAACTCGACTTATTTCCGTACTTTAAGTAGTACCGCCTCATTGTAGCATATTAAGAGAGTTTCTGCAAGTACCCCTTCCCGTCTCAGAAGACATTAGGACCTATTCCCTAAACCAATCTTTAAAAAATATGTAAACCAGAGAACCCGTAAGAAGCAGGGCAAATAAGGAATACCCGGCCATTAATACGTCGCCGAGGAAATTAACATCAATCGAAGACTTTAAACTATGCGACAAATCATTCAAAATAATCAAAACAATCAGGGCCGAAAGAAAAATCACCATCCCGATTAAGAAAAAACGGCCGAGGGCATATTTGGCCCGCCCGTAAGTCTTGGGTTTAGGTGCGGGTTCGCCGGCTTCAACGGGGGCAATCCCCAGATCATTGCGAATTTTTTCCACTCGTTGAAAATCGCAAACCCGGATTAAAAGTTTGTAAGCCGTCCGATATGCGCCGACCGCAACCTCCTTTCCGGCCCCTGTCTCGGGATAAAGAGTTTTAACCGGTATTCTGGCTCCTTCCAATTCTTTTCTTAAAATATCGGCATCTGAGGTTTTATAAGTCCCGTAATTAAAAAAGTTGGTTGACATTTTTTCCATTTTTATTCACATTATAATATTTCTCTTAGTAGCTCTTCTGCGCCGATCTTCTTTTTTGCTGAATAAGGAATAATTTGATGGGCCCCGATAATCTTTCCGATTGTTTTGAATTGCTCTTCGTATTCCGTCTTCTTTATCTTGTCTGTCTTATTCGCCACAACAATAATGTCTTTCTTATAATCTTCCAGGCTGTGAAGCATGTCTAAATCGTCTTCGGTCGGACCGACGCTGGCATCAATTATCAAAACCACTTTTTTTTGTTCATAATTAGAAACGAAAAAATACCAGTTTACCATGGCCCTAAGGCTATTTTTTAATTCGCCGGAAAGCTTGGCATAGCCATAGCCCGGCAAATCAACAAAATATAAAGAATTATTAATCAAAAATAGGTTTATTTTCTGGGTGCGCCCCGGGAAAGAACTGGTCTTGGCCAAATCATTCCGATTGACCAAAGAATTGATGACGCTGGACTTCCCCACGTTTGAACGGCCGATAAAGGCGACTTGGGGAATGTCATTCTCCAATATGCTGTCGCTGCCAAGCACGCTTTTTACAAATTGAGCAGATTCTATTTTCATATCTCAATTCTATTAAAAATTCTCTTTTTGAAAAATTCAATCAATAAGATCTCCGCCAAACCAACGCCTAATACGATCAGCCATTCGGTTAACATTAACGGCTGGGTAAATAAAAACTTCTGCAAAAACGGAAGATAAATAGCTCCGGCAAGCAGAACAGCTGAAACAAATACCGCCCCCGCTAAATAGCGGTTTGAAAATATGTCTTTCCTGAAAATCGTCCGCTTGAAAGAACGGACGCTGAAGGCAAAAAACAAAGAATCGATACACACTAAAGCAAATACTATTGTCCGTGTTTTTTGCAAATCCCCGGTCAATTTCCAAAAAAAGAAAAATAACAGAAACGCTGCGAATCCCGCAATAAAGAAAATAGCGGTCATCCAGAGCTTAAGGGATTTATTTAATATCGGCTCTTTGGGATTTCTTGGTTTTTCATCCATCACTCCTATTGTTTCCTGCTCGGCAGTAAGAGCGATGTCGGGAAAGCCATTTTCGACAAGATTCATCCAAAGAATTTGAGCGGGCAGCAACGGGAGCGGAAGACCCATTGCCATGCTTGCTAAAAATAAAAAAAGCTCGGAAAAAGAATCGGCTACCAGATATACAAACACCTTGCGGATGTTTCCGAAAATCACCCTGCCCTGCTCAACCGCTTTAATTACGGTTTTAAAATTATCGTCCAGCAATACCAAATCAGCGACTTCTTTTGTGACATCCGTACCCGAACCGACGGCCACTCCGATATCGGCGGATTTGAGGGCCGGAGCATCGTTAACGCCGTCCCCCAGCATGGCAACCACTTCTCCATCAGCTTGCAGCGCATCAATAATTTGCAGCTTATGGCGCGGAGACACGCGGGCGTAAATAGAAATATTTTTTGCTTTCTCACGCAACTCGTCATCGCTCATTGTTTCCAATTCTTTCCCCTCAATAATGTTTTCATCTTTCGCCTCGAGGCCTATCTCTTCAGCAATAGCTTTAGCGGTAAGCTTATGATCTCCCGTAACGATAACAGTGCGAATCCCCGCTTTTTTAGTAATGGCAATAGATTCCTTGGCGTCTCGGCGCAGATGGTCCTTAAGCGCTATAAACCCGACGAATGAAAGTTCTTGCACTAATTCTTTAAAATCTTGATACTTCGTCTCGGCGTTATAATCCTTATAAGCGCAAGCAAGAACCCGCAGCCCTTTTTGGGTAAGCGTTTCCAATTTCGCTATCAATTTGTCTGTTTCTGGTGCCCCTAATTTTTCTTTTCGACCGTCAAAATCCAAATTAACGGAACGTTTAATGATTTCTTCCGGCGCTCCGACAGCATAAAGCACATTATGCTTCTTGTCCTTGCGATGATACGTGGCGGCGAACTTATAATCCGATTCAAAACTGATTCTATCCAATACGGGATATTGTTTCTCGAGATCATGTTTATTCAAACCGGCCTGCATCCCCGCCATAAGCAGCGCCCGCTCGGTTGATCTGCCCCGCACCACCCACTTCTGCAATTCCGCCTCTGGATTTTCCAAGAAGGCATCGTTGGCTAAGGTGGCAATTTTCAATGCTAAAATGTGAGACTCAATACCGTTCGCACTTTCACCCTTGGCAAGGCCGTTAATATCGTTGCTCATTAATTCTCTTGTACTTGTTAAAATATGGCTTACTTGCATTTTGCCCTCTGTAAGAGTGCCTGTTTTATCGGTGCAGATGACGGTTACGCTCCCCAGGGTTTCTGTGGCGGCAAGTTTTCTTACGAGCCCCCGTTGTTTGAAAATACGCCGCATGCCTAAAACCAATATGACGGTGATGGCGGGGAGCAATCCTTCGGGTATCGCCGAAACGGCCAGCGCCAAAGAAGTGATAAAAATCTCGGCAAAAGACTTTCCGGCAAAATAACCCATAATAATAATGGCAAAGATAACAGAAAGAATAAATAATCCGGTAATCTTTGAAAGCGAAATGATTTTATACTGAAGGGGTGTTTTGCGTTCTTTTGTTTTTTTAAGGAGCGATACAATTTCGCCGATTTGCGTATTGATTCCCGTAGCGACAATAACTATCGTCGCCCGTCCTTCTTCTACAACCGTGCCCATAAAGACCATGTTGATTTGATCGGAAAGCGATATTTTCTCTGGCAAAATATCAATTGGCTCTTTTTTTGCTCCCACCCATTCACCGGTGAGGCTTGCTTCGTTTATTTTTAATCCTTTTGATTCGATAATACGTCCGTCGGCCGGCACTTTGTCTCCGGCCCTTAAAAGCACCACGTCTCCTACAACTAATTCTTCGCTGTCTATTTCTTTCTCGTAACCGTCCCGCAAAACTATCGCTCTGACTTTCACCATTTTCTTCAGGGCCAGAAGCGACTGATTGGCCTTGTTCTCTTGATAAAAACCGACGGTGGTATTAATAAGGAGAACAATAATAATAAAGATCGTGTCCGAGTAGCGCTTAAGAAGAAACGCGGTAACAACGGTCGCAAGCAAAATATACATCAGAGGATTACTGAATTGACTTAAAAAGAGGCGTATTTTTGAATACGGCCTTTCTTGAGGAAGAACGTTGCGTCCGAACTCTTTTCTTTTTTGATCCGCTTCCGGACCGGTCAGTCCTTCTTTATTGCTTTTTATTCCGGAAAAAGCTTCGGCAAGTGAAATTGCGTGCCAATTCTTTTGCATATGTTTATTTTACCTTCAAAACCGCCGTTTTGAAATTTCGCGGCTTTTGACGGAGAATAGGAATATAAAATTCCTCAATATATTGTTTTAGCGCGCGCGATGTTGAAAATTGCCCGGTAATAAGCTTGCGGCCATTTTGCATCCGGGTAAGCCACTTCGATCTGTTTGGATTTGCAATATGATCATAATAGGCGGGAATGATTTCCTTTTCTGCAATATCAAGCATTTTAACCCCGACATTCGGCTCATCAACGACCCAGCCGATGGTAGAAAGATTAACCTCGTCAACCCAGCCATCCCGCGTTGAAAGCGGGAGTACACCATTAAGCGCCGCCTTCATGCCGCTGGTGCCGCAGGCTTCAGAACCAACCACGGGAGTGTTAAGCCAGACGTCGCAGCCGGCGGTAATAAGTTTGGCGAGTTCAACGTTGTAGTTCGGCAAGAATACTCCGATGCCTTTTAATTTTTCTTTG
The DNA here is from genome assembly GCA_043813805.1 of Candidatus Nealsoniibacteriota bacterium. GTDB lineage: Bacteria > Patescibacteriota > Minisyncoccia > Minisyncoccales > MHMH01 > 2-02-FULL-43-13. The sequence goes on from JBDRKR010000025.1 coordinate 60,271, forward strand.
AGTATTTTCCTAAGCTGCACCAAAAGATCGTTATCTGTTTCGTTTTCATTATTAGTGGGTCCGGCGAAAACAATCCGCATCGGTTTATCCGCGTTTTTGGCAAGCGTCAAAAGTTTATCTGAAGATTCCAGAAACACAAGCGGCCGCTTATAGGGAACAATTCGACGCGCCCAGCCGAAAAGAAGAGTGTTTTCGTTCCACGTCTCGCCGGTCTCATCTTTAATATAATTCAAAAGCTTCTTTTTGTTTTCCTGATGCTTTTTCCAAAAATCCGGGTTGCCGGAATTGCCGATCTTGTCCCATTGCTGTAGATAAATACCGTTGGTAACGTTTTTCATCGGACGTCCCGGCCAAATCTCAAGCGCTTTGGCTGCGTGAAGTTTACTCACCATATTTATTCTGGACGCCAAGCGGAAAGAAAACGTCGTCATCGAAAAAAGATTAGAACCCTTAATGGTGCCCAATCCGACGATATCAGCAACGTTCACCTCTATTTCTTCGGCATACTTGCTCATTATTGCCGAGACGAGATCCACGGTAAATTGCTCCATTCCGGCGGCCATGAGAGTGTGGTTGGTAAAAACAATGCGTTTGCGGGCGTATTCAATAGCGGTATAAAAATCAACGTGCTGATGTCCCATTTCATGACGTATTAATTCCAAAGCAAGAAATGCAGAATGCCCCTCGTTTAAGTGATAAACCGAACAGTGATAACCTAGCCGCTCGAGAAAACGAAAGCCTCCGATACCAAGAAGCATTTCTTGCTTCAGGCGCATTCCGCGATCATTGGTATAAAGCCGCGTGGTAATGCCGCGATCAGACGGTTGATTTTCTTCGACATTAGTATCAAGAAGGTATACCGTTGCGCCCTCTTTATCCCATCGCCAAGCCTGTGCGCTGACCATCCGATCGTGGATGGGGAAAGTAATAAGAAGACGCTCCTTGCGGCTATCTTTAACCAACGAGAGTCCGGCTTCCTCTAAAAAAACCTTGTTTGAATATTCGGGCGGGGTAAGGCTATTTTGCGCCTCACGATAGTAAAGACCGACGGAGACCATGGGAAATTGCCGAGCGCCGGCTTCTCGGACATAATCACCCGCCAAAACTCCCAATCCCCCGGCATAAGTGGGCAGATAAGGAAAAAGCGCATATTCCGCACAAAAATATGCGACCGGTTTTTTAAAAAATCCTTCGTACTCCGGGCTCGTCTTAAAATCATCAAACCAGTTATTGTAATAAGTTTGCGTTTCCATGGGTATATTCTTGCGAACAAAGCGAGTCGGGTTCTTATGCGCCGCGCTGTTCAGGCTGACCCCCTCGGATTTTATAATATTTTGCTTTGTATTTTTCAATCGTTTTTTCCACCTCGTTGTGGGGAATTGAAACCCGCAAAAGATCGATGGCGTTGATGGTATCGTAAATATCCAATTTATTTTGCAGTTTGTAAATCGCGTCCCGCCATAAAATCGCTTTTTCGTATTCTCCCTTCTCCGCCGCTTCTTTTTCTGATCTTTTCATCATCTCCATGAAAGCGTAATAGACCCCCTTTTCCGCTCCGCCCCGGCCGATCGTCCTGTCTTTGAAGGGAATGCGCAAAATAGATTTTTGTTCTTTCATCATTTGCCGGATGCGGCCGGTTCTCTGCCAGTTAAAAGCCGTGGAAATAATCTTGGTATAAAAATCGCGGGCTCTCTCAATCTTGTCTTTGGCAATATCGGGAATCGCCAGCGTCGCCTCCAAAAGCCGCCAAGCGCCCACCTCAATCATTTCCAAGCTCCACCAGGGCTTGGCCGAAGCCCACCAAAAAGAATCGCTGGCCAGAGCCACATCAATTATATTTCTTAAAATAGGATAAGCGGGCGTATTAATCGGCACTTTATAAAACTCCTGCAAAACCATATTCAAAAAATCCCACTGGAATTTGTGAATCAGATTCTCGGGATCGTCCCAGGAAAGAAATTGAATATTATTTTTAATATCTTCAACGCTTGAAGCCCAGGTCGATTT
>JBDRKR010000026.1:0-36519 GCA_043813805.1 Candidatus Nealsoniibacteriota bacterium
TGTCTTCGGAACTTAAAACACATCAAATAGAAGGAGACGTAGCCTCTCTTCTCGGCTTAGTTTATGTGCTTCTCGGTATTTTTTTAATTGCTGCTGTAGTGTTTCGATGTTTGATTCAATTTTAGCTTTTATATATAGAAATAGGTTCTAATATCGTCTAGTTCGCAGAGCAAATTTCCGCCTATTCAATTGGGCGGTTTTTTGGTAGAATTGAGTAATGGAAAACAATAAGGGACAAGCCTTGGTAGGAATTATTATTGTTTTAGTTATAGTCGGCTTATTGGGTGGCGGTTTTTACGTTTATCTTTCAAAACAAATTCCAGAAGTTACTGAAAAGCCAACAGGAGGCGAGACGAGTAAATCAGAAAAAGCAGATTGGAAAATTTACCAAAATGAAGAAAAAGGATTTAAGGTAAGCTATCCCAAAAATTGGTATACCGAGGACATGACTACGATGAAGGAATTCATTGGAGGAATAGTAGCTATATCTAGTTTTCCAAACGCCGCTAGTGTTAAGGAATTCCCCGAGGGCGAAGTTGCAATATTAACAATATCACTGATGCCCATCTCACCAGAAGAGCTTTCCGAACACATCTCCAGGCGAGAAAAGCGTTCTACCATAACAGAATTCGTGGTTAATAATATAAAAGTATATAAAGTAAGGGACATATGGATATTGAATTGGTATCTTTTCGACCCCGACACCCTAAAGATTTATAACGCTAGCGGCGATATACTAGATTTTAAGGGAAGTGAAGAAAGATTTAATTATTACGAGAATATACTAGACGATATCATTTCCACATTCAGAGTTTTAGAATAATTTGCCGCCAAAGATAAAATTAGTTGATTTTCACCCCTTCCAGCGACAACCTTGGGATAGAGAATTGAGCAGTCGTGCCCTCAAAACCCTCCTTCGTTAGAAACTTCGGACGGACACAGTAAAGCTTCGGATGGGCGAAGCAGGTTCCCTTGGCTGTAGCCCGGCCACGGGCGAGGCTAACGTCGTCTACTAGTCCCCGCTGCTATTTTCAAGTCCATTACAGGGCTTGATTTTTTTTATTCAAAATGATAAATTATAATATCTGTAAATTAACAACAAAAGGGGAGGATAAGATGGATAGAACAAATCTTACCAAAGACGATGTCGGGCTGCTCGAAAGTTTTTATCTGGAAGCAATGAGGCACGGCTGGGCCGCTGGAGCGAAAAAGGTCTCCATCTCCGAGTTGCCGGGCGCCAAAGCTATTCCTTACAGGGATGAGAAAAAACAACTTTATTTACTGGACTGGTATTTCGCCCCACAAAATAGTCTTAATGGCGCAAGTGCCGGGACTACGATGATTTGGTATAAGGGTATACCGGTATGGCTGATGCATTACGGAGGAAGATATAGGAAAGAAGCGACTCCTTTTCTTAAAGCAGCGTTGACTAGAGCATACGAACTTCCGGTTTTCTGGGGCGGAAGAGGATTACCCTATGATTATCAAGGGGGAGAAAGGCTCGTATACATCAATCAAACGGAAAAGCAGTCTTCGTTTGCCGATTTTCGAGGCGAAGAAATGATTATCGATCTCCTCACGCGCACCAGGATTGGTTGGCATACCTATTGGGGAACGTTGTTATAAAAGGAGGACTTAGTAATGGCTAAACGCAGATACATCGAACAGAAGTTCCCGATCCAATGTCGGGGTCGTGATTGGCTGGGGAAGAAAGTTCTTTCCAAACCAATTGTGGTTGAGGTTAAGGTATTTCAGGCGCATGGTGACGAGGAAAATATCTCGCTTTCAGTGAATAATTGTCCATATAATACTGGTGGACACGGTGATCGGTGCAAGGCGTCGCACCCTAGCATTGACAAGGTCGATAATGAAGAGACGGGTTGCATATACAGTCTCGACATTCCTTATGCGCTAGATAGGCGGCACTAGTCAAAAAGGGAGAAAATAGTAAGAAGGAGCATTTGTAAAAAGCGAGTGCTCCTTTTTAGTTGATTTTTATCCCTTCCAACGACAACCTTGGAATAGAGAAAGGAGTGTTTGCGCCCTTAAAACAGGTTCTAACGTCGTCTACTAGTCCCCGCTGGGTAATTTCTAATGTTGCCAGATAATCTATTTCTTTGTAGAATAAAATAATATGATAAATTATTTATTCGCTTTTTTGAATAGTTTTAGCCAGGTTTTTCTTATCGAGAATAAATTCTTGGGCATAGCGATACTTCTTTTTATTCTATTAGCGAATTTAAGATTGGGTATCTTTTCCGTGTTAGGTGCTGTAACTAGTATAATTTTCGCATTACTTATCGGTATAGAAAAATCAATAATTTACGCTGGAATAATTGGTTTTAATTCTGTTTTGATTGGTATAGTATCAGCCATGTTTCTTCCTAAAAATGAGTGGGCTATATTAGTCACGATTATCGCTTCCATTCTTGCTGTATTACTCCAATTCTTAGCCATGAAATATAATCTTCCAGTTTTTACATTACCTTTTGTTTTATCGGCTTTTGTTATATATTTTTTAACTCGCAAATAGTATTTACTGCTAGATCCGTTGATAAACTCGGAATAGAAAAGGGGATAGCTTGTGGTGAGCTTGTCGAATCCATGGTGTCCTCAAAACCCTCCTTCGCCCTGCTTAGTGGGGCTTCGGATGGGCGAAGCAGGTTCCCTGCCTACACCCGCCAACATCTCAGGCCGGTGTTAACGACAGCTTGACACTGTAATTTAATACACGATATAATATAATTATATGGACAAAGATTTCAGCGAATTAATTGAATATTTAGATAAGAAGTTTTCAGGCGTTGATGAAAAATTCACTGGTATAGATGAAAAATTCACTGGTATAGATGAAAAATTCGCCGGCGTAGACGGAAAGCTTATTGATCTAGACAATAAAATAGAAGAACTTAAAGAGAATAAGGCAGATAAATCAGATATTAACGAATTAATTAGCGCTATTGATGCTTATGCCAAGAAAGCCGATACGTATTTTCAAGAAATGGTAATGTTGAGTCATAAAGTTAATAGATTAGAAAAATGGATTCAAGAAATAGCCGAGAAAGTGGGGATTAGATTAGAATATTAAATAAAATTGATTTTTGCGTTTTTGATTTTCAAGCCATCGGGGCTTGATTTTTATTGTCAGATTGGTATAGTAAAGGTTGGCTATTTAAAAAATTAGGGGGATAAATGCGCAATAAGATTGAAGAGACCTTTAAAGGATGCGAGGCGATACACAAAGGGCACTTTGTTTTAAAGGCGGGGGAGCACAGCGATACCTATTTAGAAAAGGAGAAGATTTACGGGAATTCTGTCGTTTTTGAAAACCTGTGTCGGGCGATAGCCCACGAGGTTTCTTCAAAATCAATTGATATTGACGCGGTGGTTGGTTCTGTACACAAGCTCGCTCAAAGAGTGGCTTATTATCTTGGAGAGATTCGCCAGAAAACGGTTATTTCTCTTTCTGTCGAAAAAGACGGAACGGGTAAGCGCGTTTTTGGGCGGAGTTTTGACCAAGATTTGGCGGGTAAGGACGTTTTAGTAGTGGACGACATCACGATCACCGGCGAATCGGTCAGGCAGATTATCAAAGCCACCATATTAAAGAAGGGGCACGTGGTAGCCGTGGCGGTTATCTGCAATAGAGGTGGCGTTGCTCCAGGCAATCTTTACGGGCTCACCATTATATCTCTTTCGAAGATGAAGTTGAAAATTTGGTGGGAAAATGATTGTCCTTTATGCCAGGCGAAAGTTCCAATTAATGCCAACATTGAACGGGGCAGAGAATTCCTTGAGTCCCATCCAGATTATCCAAGATAAGTACAAAATCGAACGGAGTTTGACAACAGACTCCGTTTTTGTTTGGGCTTGTTTTTTATTTAGAGTGTGGTAGAAAAATAGAGAGGTCTTTATCAATAAAATAAGGGAAAAAGGAGGTGAGAAACGTGGCCAAAAAGAGAGCGAAATACAAAAAGATTGATCCAAAGGAAGTCGAGAAACTGATAAATGAACTGACCGAAGGCGCCAAGAAAAGAAAGGGGGGAGAGACAGTTTCGCCGGAATTTCCGCGGCCGGGTCGTTGCGGCGGTTGCGACGTCAGGATGTCGCCCCGCTTTCCTTGATTTGATCGTCCTGATCAATCCGATAAGAGGAGGGCCGCCCGCGCGAGCCCTCTTTCTTTTAAGGAGGCAGAAATGGTTTGGCAGAGTCCGCCCCAGATTATTCAATGGGATATTACCAGCCGCTGCAACCTTAAGTGTCGGCATTGCCGAGCGGCTAACCTGGATGCGAGTACCGACGATCTCAGTTTCGATGAAGTCACTTCAATTCTTAAAGAAATCGGCAGTCTTGCGCCGGACGCTTATTTGGCTTTAGCGGGCGGGGAACCGTTAACCAGAAAAGATTTGAAAGACATCTTGGTTTTCGCGAAAGATAACCTTAAAAAAATAAGCATCGAGCTTTTGACCAATGCCACGCTGGTAAACCGCGATAACGTCGGGTGGTTGTCGGAGTTGATTAACGGATTTAATGTCAGCTTGGATGGGGCGAGCGCTTCTGTCCACGATGCCATCAGGAATAAAGGGGCTTTTGAGAAAACAGTAAGGGGTATCAAGCTGTTAGTTGAGAAAAAAGTCAGACTGGCTGTCAGAATGACTTACTTGCATCAAGGATTAGCAGAGCCCGAGAGACTGATGCGGTTCATTGCCGACCTCGGGGTCAAGTTTTTCAATTTTCGCTACTTGGTGCCGGTCGGCAGAGCCAGTCGGCAGAAGATAGACGCTGATGAGTACGAGTTTCTCTGCCGGCGGATAGTTTATCTCGGCAAGAAGTTGGGCTTCGAAGTGGGGTTTAGCGATCCGTTTCCTGAAATTCTGACAGATGAGAAAGAGGCGAAAAAGATAAGGCAAGATTGTTTACTAATGCAAGGTTATGCCGTAACCGGCTGTTCGGCGGCTTTTACCCTACTCTATCTTGACCCGAAAGGTACGATCCAGCTTTGTCCTTATTTTCCGGTGGAAATAGCCGATGCCAGAAAAGGCAACCTTAACGATATTTGGTTTAACAACGAATTACTGAATCTCTTCCGTCAGCATAGAGGATATCTTAAGGGAAAATGCGGCGATTGTGAGTACAAATTTGCCTGCGGCGGTTGCCGGGGAGCCGCCTGGGCAACCGGCGATTTTCTTGGGGAAGATCCGCGTTGCTGGAAAAAATAAACAAAAAATAAAACGGAGTTTGGAAACAGGCTCCGTTTTTGCTCGGGCTTGATTTTTATTTTAAGATGTGGTAAATAAGGTGGAGGAGGTGAAATTAGATTTTTTAACAATGGAATAAGGAACAAAAATAAAGAAGCCAAAAGGAGGAAAAAGGGAACCATGGGAAAACTGATTACCTTAGAGAAAAGCGTGATTCCAGCATGCGACGTGGCAGACCTGGATAAACTCTATGATTTGGTCGCAGCGACCAAAGATGTGCCCGGCATAGGTGGGTACAAGATCGGGCTTGAACTCGCCATCCCGTACGGGCTTGCGGCGATAGTCAAGTCGATCCGTTACCAGCACACCCAATTGCCGATCATTTACGATCATCAAAAGGGCGGCACTGATATCCCGGAACTCGGGACCAAATTCGCCAAAGCGGTAAAGGGTTCCGGCGTAGATGCCGTGATTCTGTTTCCATTCGGCGGCGCGGCAACCGAGGAGGCCTGGATAAAGGCCTGCCAAGACGCGGGATTAACCGTTTTAGTCGGCGGCCACATGACCCAGGCGAAATTCCTGGATAACGAGGGAGGGTTCATCTCCTTCAATGCTCCCGAACTGATATACAAGATAGCTGCCAAGAATGGCCTCACTGACTTCGTTGTTCCCGGCAACAAAACTGATTTTGTCCTTCAGTATCGCCAGGTGCTCAACGAAGTACTCGGAGAGGGAAAATTCACCCTTTATGCGCCCGGCTTTATTTCGCAAGGAGGCGATATCACCGAAACAGGCAAAGTTGCCGGCGGCAATTGGCACGCTATTGTCGGCGGTGCTATATATAACAACGAAGGCGTTGATGCGATGCACCAGGCCGCGATCAAGGTTACTTCTCAGATTGTCGGCGTCGTGCCTTAGCGCGTCGCCGCAAAAGCTCAAGGAGGTGAAAGAATGAATCGGGAAGAAATAAAAAGGATTTTTGCCGAAACGGGCACCATAATCATAAACGACCATTTCGTCTATGCCAGAAAAGCGGACGGCTGGTATCACGGTGGAGAATACGTCAATAAAGACGCTATCTATCCCTTTACGCGATTTGTCAGTCTGCTTTGTAAAGAAATCGCCGACCATTTCTGGGGAAACGACATTGATGTCGTGGTTGGGCCGACAGTCGGCGGGGTAATTCTCGCTCAGTGGACGGCTCATTGGTACGCCCCTTTCGCTTATCAGAAAGAAGTTTTAGCGGTTTACGCGGACGAGGAAGATATTCTTCAAGAAATGACCGGTGGCCAAGGGACGATCAAGGTAGGGACGCGCCGGATTCTGAAGCGTGGCTACGACAAGATTGTTAAAGGCCGGCGATGTCTTGTGGTGGAAGATGTTATTAATACAGGCGCGACTGTCAAGAAGACGATTGAGGCGATAAGGCTGGCCGGCGGTGATGTTGTTGGCGTTGGTGCCTTGGCGAACCGCAGTGGCGGCAAAGTGACTGCCGAGACGGTGGGGGCGCCAGAATTGTTTTCGCTTCTTGACTTGGACATGAAGATGTTTAAAGAAGAGGAATGCTCGATTTGCAAAGAGAAAGGACCGAAGTCGGTTCGCACGGACCTGGGCAAGGGCAAAGAATTTCTCACTCGTACCGGTAACCTATAAGCAATCTATATAAAGTCGCTGGGTAATTAAACTCAGCGACTTTTTTGTTTTGACGGATTTTTTAGATATGGTAGTTTAAACCGAGAAGGGAAAGTACTTTCCAAATTTTTTAGGAAAGGAGGACAGAAACAGAATGCTTTACCAAAAGTTGGTACGACCGCTATTGTTTAAGTTTTCTGGCAAAGACCCTGAAAAAGCCCATAATTTGGCCTTGGCCTTGCTCCGCTATCTTGGATGGCAAGAAAATATATTTAGTTTAGTGGAGAACCTTGCGTCTTTTGAGAGCCCACGATTAAGTCAAAACATTTTTGGTCTCGATTTTCTAAATTCCGTTGGATTGGCGGCGGGTTTTGATAAGAATGCAGTAGCTTTGCGAGGCCTTCAGTCTTTGGGGTTTGGCTTTCTGGAGATAGGAACAATAACCCGTCATCAGCAAGATGGCAACCCGCGGCCGCGCATTCTCCGTATACCCGAGCATCGGGCCATAATTAACTGGATGGGGTTTAATAATCACGGTGCCGATATAGTTGCAGACCGGTTGCGAGGTACGGGCCGAATTAGTATTCCTATTGGGATAAGTGTGGGTAAATCTAAAATAACGCCCCTTGAGTCTGCGGCTGAGGACTACCTTTATTCTTTCAGGATGTTATACCACTACGGGCAATATTTTGTTGTTAATGTCAGTTCACCCAACACCCCGGACTTGCGCAAACTTCAAGAAAAGGGGCATCTTAACATATTGTTGCCCGCAATGCAGAAAGAAAACGATTTTTTGGCAAGGAAGTTCGGGATACCTCGAAAACCCATTCTTGTGAAGGCGGCGCCCGATCTCACTTTTGAAGCTATCGATGAGTTGTTGGACGTTTGCTTCCAATATCATATCGATGGCATAATCTTTGGAAACACGACCATTAGCCGAGAAGGATTAACCGGGCCAACAGAAACAAGGGGGGGCATGAGCGGTGATCCACTTTGGCCAAAGGCAATCGCTATAATTCGGTACGTCTACAAACAAACCAAAGGAAAACTTCCGGTCGTGGGAGTGGGAGGGATCATTAACGCCGAACGGGCTTACGAGATGCTTCATTACGCCGACTTGATCGAAATCTACACCGGCTTGATTTATGAGGGTCCTGCCATTTGCCACAACATGAATAAGGGGATACTCAAGTTAATGAACCGAGACGGGATTAAACACATTTCGGAATTAAGGAGGTAAGCAATGAGAATAAACAATGTTGCGCTGGCCGACGGCCGAATTGTTGACATCGTGATCAAAGGAACTAAGATTACAAAGATAGAAAATCCGAGTAGTCAAGGGGATATAGACGGGACGGGGTTGGTCGCATTGCCTGGAGGCATTGATACCCATGTGCATTCTAGAAGCCCGGGTGCCGAGCATAAGGAGGATTGGCCCCACTTGAACCTGGCGGCTTTAAAAGGTGGAGTGACCACGGTCTGCACAGTAGGGAACAATCTGCCATTTATGATTAGTCTTCAGGCCCTGCTTGATCAGAGGGAAGTCATAAAAGCGGCAGAAGTTAAGATTAATGTTTTTCACTGGCTTGTCGCGACATCTGACAATCTGTCTGAAATCAAGCTGGCGCTCCAGGAGCCGGATGTGCCTGGCGTGAAGGTTTTTCTAGGTTCGGCTCCGGAGAAAATTCTGGTAACAAATGAAAACGTGCTATGCCAGATTGCCCTTGAATGCAGAAAAAGCAGCAAGATATTGGCCGTGCATCCGGAATGCGAATCTCTAATGATTGCGAATCGTAGGGCACTGGGTCGGGCGCCGACCGTGGCCGATCATGCTCGAATTCATAATACTGAAACTGAAGTTTGGGAAGTCCGGAGAATGATTAGGGTTGTCAGTAAAACTCGCTGCCCGATTTATCTTTTCCATCTTTCAACCCCCGAGGCCATAAATTTGGCGCAGAACGCCAAATTCGCCGGCTTACCCGTTTACATCCAAACATGCCCCCATTACTTTATGTTCAACGAGGAAAGGTTGCGGGGGAATGGGGCTGGATTTTTCAAAATAAATCCCGCCTTGCGGACAGCGGAACAGGCTAAGAAGGTGTTGGAATACGTTCGAATGGGCTTTGTGGATTCAGTTGATACTGATCATGCCCCTCACGACGAAGACGAAAAACAAAGGATGGGATATGATAGTGTTCCCAGCGGCGCACCAGGGATAGAAGAACGGCTGCCAATTCTTCTTAATCTGGTCAGTCGAGGGAAGTTGGCTATTGAGCAGGTGGCGAGATTATTTTCAATAAATGCAGCCAGAATTTTAGGACTGGCGACAAAAGGAAAAATTAAACCGGGTTACGATGCTGACTTAGTTTTGGTGGACATGAATAAGACACGGACTTTCAGCAATGAAACGGCTGCGTCAAAATGCGGCTGGACTCTCTACCGCGGTCTGACCATGCGCGGGATTCCGCAAATAACAATCGTGGCCGGGCAGGTTGCCTGGTCAGAAAAATTAATCTAAAGTGAGGGGCTTCTGGTGTTCTGGAAGCCCCTTTTTATTTGAGTTATCCCCAGTTTTTGGCTTGACCCCGTTAGAAGTTTATTACTGCAAAAAATTAAATCAAAATAAGGCTGATAGTTTTCCACAGAGCAGACTTCTAACGGGGTTGATTTCCCTCTATTTTTAGGGTAAAATAGAGGAATGAGCATGAGAAGAAATATTGTTATAAAAGACAAAAAAGAGGCGGAATTAATAAGGGAATTGGATAAAAGAAATGACATTAAAGCCGAGAGAATCAAGCGGCTTTTAGCACTTCCTGACCTGACAAAGAAAGAAAATTCTCCAGTAAAAATCATAAATGATAAAATAATGGAACTTCCGGTGTGGAACGATTTTGATGTGGTTGATATCCCTAAGATCGTTTCTGTACAAGACGATTTTGATCTTTTAAATACGCCGGCAGGTCACCCAAGTAGAAGAGAAACCGACACCTATTATTTAGACCAAATACACATTTTAAGAACGCAAATGACGGTAATGTGGCCGTATTATTTCAGAGATAAAGAAGTTTTGAAAAGGTTAAAAACCAACAGAGAAGTTGGCTCGTTGTCGCCGGGGATTGTTTTTAGAAAAGACGAAATCGACCGAAAGCATTTTCCGGCATTTCATCAGACAGATTTTTTATATGTTTGCAGGAAAGATAAAAGAATTATTACTTTAAAAGAGTTACAAGATATCCAAGCTGATGCAGTAAAGGCAATTTTCGGAGATATCGAATTTAGATTTTTAGTTGATACGTTTCCTTTTACAGATCCGTCAACTCAAGTAGAAATTAATTGGGGAGGAAAATGGATTGAAATAACGGGAGCCGGACTTGTACACCCAAACTGTCTGAAAAATTTCGGATTAGATCCGGAAGTATATAATGGTTGGGCGGGAACATTCGGGCTCGACAGGGTTGCAATGATAAAAATGGGAATTCCGGATATCAGAATACTTTGGTCGGAAGACGCGAGAATTACCGGCCAGTTCAAAGACATTAACAGCAAATATAAAGAAGTGAGCAAGTATCCGGAAATTTCAAGAGATATTTCCTTCGTAATCGATAAGAACATAAATCTGAATAATTATTACGAAATCGTGAGGGATTTCGCCGAAAATTTAATTGAAGAGGTAAAACTCATCGACAGCTACGAAGATGAAGAAAAATTCGGAAAAGACAAAAAGAGCTATACTTTCAGGATTGTCTATCGGTCCCCGGAAAGAACCCTGAAGAACGATGAAATAAACAAAATCCAGACTGAGATCAGAAATAAAACAAAACAAGAGTTAAAAGCCGTGCTACGTTAAACCGAATTAAAGATTTACGAAATCCACTCAGATTTGAGAGGATTTCGTAAATCCAGTAATAAATAAAAATATGCTAAAACAAAAAAGTGCGCCCGATAAAATCGAGTCAGGTTATACAGCCAAAGATATTTATGTTTTACAGGGACTGGACCCGGTAAGAAAGCGTCCTGGCATGTATATTGGGTCAACGGGGCCTGAGGGCTTGCATCATTTGGTTTGGGAGTGCGTTGATAACAGCATTGATGAGGCTATGGCCGGTTATGCCAAAAACGTCCAGGTCGTGCTTCTGCCCCAAAATCGGGTAAAAACCGTTGATGATGGCCGGGGCATTCCCGTGGAAAAACATCCGCAGACCAAAAAATCGGCTTTAGAGACCGTCATGACCACGCTTCATAAGGGAGCTAAGTTCGGCAGTCAGGCTTACAAGATATCAGGAGGCCTTCACGGCGTGGGAGTCGCAGTAGTGTGCGCCCTTTCAAAGTGGTCGCGAGCCGAGGTTTGCCGGGGAGGAGTCAGGTATTTTCAAGAGTATACTAAGGGCAAGCCCACGGCTGGCGTTAAGAAAGATATTAAGTGCGAACAGACTGGCACGACCATTTTTTTTGAACCCGATCCGGAAATTTTCCCGGAAATCAAATTTGATATCAAAAAGATTTCAACCCACTTGCGTCAGCAAGCTTATTTAACTAAAGGAATCAGGATCAATATTGTCGATGATCGGGAGCGCGGCGCGCCGGCTAAACCCTATACTTTCTATTTCGAAGGGGGGTTGCAGTCCTATGTCAGGTATCTTGTCCATGGGGCTGTGCCCATCCAGCAGAATATTTTTTATGCGACTAATGAAAAAGACGGTATTGCCGTTGAAGCGGCTTTCCAGTACACGAGAGACAGGGAGTTCTATGAAGAAAGTTTTGCCAATAATATTCATACCGGAGAAGGAGGAACTCACACGACCGGTTTCCGGGGCGCTTTGACGAGGTCGCTTAACGATTACGCCAGGAAAAACAGCTTTTTGAAAGAGAAAGATGAAAATTTGACCGGTGAAGATTTAAGGGACGGGTTCACGGGCGTGATTTCCGTCAAATTAAGAGAGCCTCAGTTCGAAGGCCAGACCAAAGCGAAATTAGGCAACCCCGAAGTCAAATCAGCCGTAGAAACTGTGGTTTTGGAAGGTATGACGGATTTCTTGGAAAGAAACCCGCAGGATGCCAGAGGTATTATTGAAACATGTTTATTGTCAGCTAAAGCGAGAAAGGCGGCTAAAGCCGCGCGTCAAACGGTTTTAAGGAAGGGAGTTTTAGACGGTTTGGCTTTACCGGGGAAACTCGCCGATTGTTCTTCCAGAGTCCCCGAAGAGTCAGAGCTTTTTATCGTTGAAGGAGATTCGGCCGGCGGTTCGTGTAAGATGGGCCGCAACCGGGCGTTTCAGGCGATTTTACCGCTACGCGGAAAAATCCTAAACATTGAAAGAGCGCGGCTTGATAAAATGCTGGCCTCCAAAGAGATAAGAGCCCTGATTATCGCTTTGGGCACGGCCATCGGAGAAGACTTTAATCTGGAAAATTTAAGGTATCACCGCATTATCTTAACCTTGGATGCTGATGTTGACGGATCGCATATCAGAACCCTGCTTTTGACTCTTTTTTACCGCCATTTCCAGCCGATTATTGCCGGAGGCCATTTGTATATTGCCCAGCCGCCTTTATACAAGATTCAATTGGGCAAAAAAATGGAATATGCCTATAACGAAGAGGACAGGGTTGAGATTGCCGATGCCATGAAAAAAATTGCTACGGGCAATCCGGTTATCCAGCGCTATAAGGGTCTCGGAGAAATGAATCCGGAGCAGTTGTGGGAAACAACCATGAATCCGGCAAACAGGATTTTATTGAGAGTAGATATTGAAGACGCCCGGGAAGCCGACAGGGTCTTTGACGTTTTAATGGGGGATGATGTTTTACCCAGAAAAAAGTTCATCCAGGCTCACGCCAAGAAGGTGAGGAACCTCGATATTTGACGATTAACAGCAGTCCGACTGCCCTTAAAATTTAAAGGGCAATCGGACTGCCTAAATATCCGTTATGGCAGAACAAGAAACAGATAAAAAAGGAATAATCAAAGCATTGATTTTTGCGCTTTTGCTTGCTTTTTTGGTTATTGGAGTTTTGGGCTGGCAGTATCGTAAAATAGAAACCGAAAAAGTTCCGGCTTTGGAAGAAAAAATCGAGCAAAAAATCGCGGAGTCCGCTTTGGATAAATTTATGTATGCGCGCATCGGAAGAAATGAACAAGTCGCCTTGAATTACTTAACCGAAGTTGCGATGGAGCAGAAAAACAGCAATGGATTTTCGTTATTGGGCGATTTTAAAACTTACGAAATTTTGAATCAAGACAAATTATCCGATGATCGGTACCGTTTTGCCGTAAAAATCTATGACGGCGGCAGAATGAACGATTGGGTGGAGGTTATTACTTTAACCAAGATTTTAGACCAATACTACATTGACTCGGTCGAAATGGGCGGTTGAAGACAGGGGTTGACTTGGAGCCAGTGCCCTGCTATTATGGGGATGAAGACCCCGACGGGTCTTTTAAAAAAGGATGTTTAACCGAATTACTACATTTTTAAAAGAAGTCAAATTAGAGGTCAGGAAAGTCAACTGGCCCACGCGCCACCAGACGATAAGGTATACCCTGATCATCTTAGGGATATCTTCGATTGTCGCCGTGTTTTTGGGTAGCCTCGATTTTCTGTTTACCTTCTTGTTAGAAAAGTTTATTTTGTAAAAAACATGCCAAAACAACAAATTGAGCAACAGAAGAATTGGTACGTTATTCATACTTATTCGGGGTATGAGGACGCCGTGGCCAAGAACTTGAAGCAAAGAATCGAATCTTTGGGCATGGAAGACAAGATTTTCAACGTGATCGTACCTAAAGAAAAGAAAATCAAAATTAAAGACGGCAAAAGAAAAGTAACCGAAGAAAAGATTTATCCCGGGTATGTTTTGGTGGAAATGATCGTGACCGATGACTCTTGGTACGTGGTCAGAAATACCCCCAATGTTACGGGGTTCGTCGGAGCGGGGACGACTCCAGTGCCTGTTTCTCTTTCAGAGATCGATATTTTAAAGAAAAAGATGGGCGTCGAAACTCCGCAGTATAAGATTGACGTTGAGGTGGGAGATGCGGTAAAAATTGTAGACGGGCCCTTCAAGGACTTTGACGGCAAGGTTTCCGAAATCGACCAAGAGAGAGGCAAGATCAAGGTTTTGGTTAATATGTTCGGCCGGGACACGCCGGTAGAGCTCGATTCATTACAGATTAAAAAGATTTAAATATTAGGACGTGCGACCTCGATTATTTGTTAATAGACGTCGGACGTCGATGATTATTTTTATGAAAAAAATTAAAGCAATCGTTAAATTACAAATTCAAGCGGGAGCAGCCACTCCAGCTCCGCCTGTCGGCCCGGCTTTGGCTCAGCACGGTTTGAATATCATTGAGTTTTGCCAAAAATTCAATGATGCGACGAAAACCCAGAAGGGTTTCAAGCTGCCGGTGGAAATTACGGTTTTTGAGGACAGAACTTATACTTTTAGGGTAAAGCAGCCGCCCGCATCCGAACTTTTAAAAAAAGCGGCCGGCATTGAAAAAGGTTCAGGCGCTCCCAATAAAACTAAGGTTGGTAAGATTACCCGTGATCAATTAAGGAAAATAGCCGAACAGAAAATTGAAGACATGAACGCGACTGATGTTGAGGCCGCTATGAGAACCATTGAAGGAACAGCGAAGAACATGGGCATTATCATCGAGTAGATTAATTTTTCTACAAAAAAATGAAAGAAGAAAAATACGTACGTCCAACCTGGGATGAATATTTTTTAGGACTGATAGAATCGATTGGGAAAAGAGCCACTTGCGATAGGGGCCACAGTGGAGCCGTTATTGTAAGTCCGCACAGGACTATTTTAGCTACCGGTTACGTTGGAGCTCCTCCGGGACAGCCGCACTGCGATGAAGCTGGTCACATGATGAGAACGGTTGTTGATGAAGAAGGTAATCAGTCTCAGCACTGCGTAAGAACCTTGCACGCCGAAGAAAACGCCATATTGCAATGCGCGAAAGATGGCATAAAAATTGAAGGAGCGACGCTTTATTGCAAAATGGTTCCTTGTTATAACTGCGCCATGAGGATCGTCAGGGTGGGTATAATAAAGGTGGTGGCCCAAAAAAGATATCATGCCGATGGGTTATCCGTAAAATTATTTAATGATGCCGGTATAGGACTGATAATTATAGAAAATACGACGGAAGAATATAAAAATCAATGAAAAATAATCCCTATCCGGGAAAATTCATCGTTTTTGAGGGACTGGACGGTTCGGGGCAGTCAACCCAAGCAGATTTATTAAAGAACTTTAATAATCAAGGGAGGAAATAATGATTGTTGTGGCAGTCGAGAAGATAAGAGAAGATAGTAAGATCCCCGAAAGGGCGACAGAGGGGGCGATTGGCTTCGATGTTTACGCTTCGCGGGTTTTGGACAAATGGACCAAGGAAGTCAGCGGCGACTTACCGGCGGAAATAAAGCCCGGAGGCAGTATTTTGATCGGCATAGGGGTCAGGCTCGATATTCCTTTTCCTTACGAAGCGCAGGTGAGACCAAGAAGCGGTTTGGCGAGTCGCTATGATATCGAGTTAAGTAATTCGCCCGGCACTATTGATCCGGATTTTCGCGGAGAAGCAGGCGTTCTTTTAAGAAACCGGGGCGAAAAATCTTTTGTTGTTGAAAAAGATATGCGGATTGCTCAGTTAATCTTTACGAGAGCTGAAATTCCAGAACTAAAAGAAGTCAAAACGACTTCTAAAACCATCAGAGGAGAAGGAGGATTCGGTTCTACTGGTTTGTTCGAAATCAAAAAGTAAAATCAGGCAAAGGCCCTTATGGGCCTTTTTGTTTTTTTATTTGTTGTGTTAAAATGAAATCCCACTCATATGATCAAGAATTCCTATCCGGGTAAATTAATTTTTTATAGTATGTTCAAGATTTAATCTATGGAGAAAGGAGAACCGACGTCAAAATTTAATGACTGGCCGGTGAGATACAAGGGATTATTGACTCTCGGCAATTTAAATTCCAATGTCGGAGTTGTCTGCCACTGGACCAGCAAAGATTTAATTGTCGGGAGACTGAATAAAAATACCTATGCGGCAGTCGGACAGCTTTACAGCTGCGATTTGGGCGTTTCTTCTATCATCAGGAATGTTTTAGCTCATCCCCACATTGATACCCTAATTTTATGCGGCAACGAAGGAGCGATTGAAGAAATTAAAAGCAGTAAATCTTTATTAAATTTGATTAATAATGGAGTGGACAGAAATCATTTTATTGTCGGTTCCGGGCAAGCAAAAATAGAAAAAGAGATTCCGATTGAAAAAATAAATTTGTTTCGTTCAAGGGTTAGGATCGTTAATCTTATTGGAGAAAATGATCCTCTAAAAATTCAAAAATCTATTGATGCAGATTTTAAAGATAATCCCCAAAGATACGAAACATTTATTTTACCAGATTCGCAAAAAACCAAGAATCTGGAGTTGCCATCAGAAGGATCGGTTTTCGTTGTTCGAAGAAGTAAGGTGGCTGAATGCTGGATTGATATTCTAAAGAATATTATGATTTTCGGAACAATAAAGAGTTCTCAATATAGTGAGGCGCAGAAAGAATTGGTTGATTTAATAACGATTATTGATAGTGAAGATTTGAACAAACCCTATCTCCCCGGTTATCTAAAATTAACCGAAAATCAGATTAGGGAATACATCCCAACTATTACCACCGCTAAAAAAATAGAAGGAGTAAAATACACTTATGGCCAAAGATTGAGGGGATATAATGGAGTTGACCAAATCCAGAATATAATTGATATTATTGCCAAAACACCTTATTCGAGAAGGGCTGTGGCCTCAACTTGGAATATTGAACTTGATTATATAAGCGACAACCCGCCGTGTTTGGACTTGGTTCAGGTTTTGGTCCAAAACAGTAAGCTTTACTTAACGGTTTATATCCGTTCCAATGATATGTTTCTTGCCTGGCCAGAAAACGCTTTTGGGATTTTGGCGTTGCAAAATTTAATCGTTGGAGAAGTTAATAAAAAAAATTCTGAATTAAATCTTGAAAAAGGTTCAATAATAATCATTTCTGCCTCAGCCCATGTTTACGAAAGAAACTGGGAAGAAATCAAGAAAATTTTAGAAGAAAATCCAAAACTTCAATGCGCTTGGGACCCCCGAGGAAATTTTGTGATTAGCGTTGTCGGCGGGTTTATTAATGTTTATCATACCGCAGATCCGGTCAATTTAAAGTGGCAAGGGAAAAGCGCTCATGAGCTTTTAGACCAAATAATTTTTTATATTTCTCAAGTATCCCACGCCGCTTATTTGGGTAGGGAATTAACAAAAGCCGAAGAATGTATTAAAAATAAAAAAGAGTATGATCAAGAATCCTTATCCGGGTAAATTTATTGTTTTTGAAGGACTGGATGGCTCCGGTTCCACCACTCAGGCAGGTAAGCTTCGAGAATGGCTTAATAAAGCCCAGAAAGAATTGATTTTAGGGAAGCCTTTAGCTTATCTGACTAAAGAGCCAACTAATAACATCATCGGCGGGCTGATTCGCGGCCAATTGACCGGCGATTGGAAAACTCGGCCGGAGTGCTTACAATTGCTTTTTACAGCTGACCGGTCCCATCACTTAGAGAAAGAAGTTATCCCATTGCTTAAAAATGGAGTTACAGTAATTAGCGATCGCTATTTCTTTTCGACCATCGCTTTTGGCGCTACGGAGATAGCCGACAAGGACTGGCTGTTGGGAATCAATAAGTCCTTCCTTTTGCCCGATCTGACTTTTTTGATCAAGGTTTCTCCAAGGGTTTGTTTGGAGAGGATAAGAGGCGATCGATTCAGCGTTGAACTTTTCGAGAGAGAAGAGGCATTAACCAAGGTATGGCAAAATTACGAAGAGCTTGCTAAAAAGTTTGAAGATGTTTATATTATAGATGGCGAAAAGCCGATTGAAGATATTTTCGAAGAGCTCAAATCGCTCGTTCATTCCAAATTGAATTTGTAAAAGGGGGTAAGATGGAAAAGTTTTTGGATCTCATTGAGATAAGGGCCCATACTTTGTCAGAGGCATGGTTTTTATGCATCAGGGCACTGTTTGAGCGCGGTTATAAATACCGCATTGACCGTGGTAGTTTTGCGGGGCAAGAAAGGACAGAAGGCGATTTTTTCAGAATCCATGTTCTTTTTCCGGGGACAAGACCGCTTGTGCCCGATGTGCCCCAAGGTATTCCTCCACCTTCAACTATGGATTATGTTGAAAGTTATTTGCCGTATTTGATGACCAGCCATAAGAAAGAAGGCGAACAATATACTTACGGCCAGTATTTAGAACCCCAGATCCCCAAAGTGATTGAGATGTATAAAACAGGCGGATTTGAAACAAACCAGGCGTGTATGGCGGTGGGAGATAAGGATTCTATTAATTTACCTGACCCGCCCTGTTTAAGGCAAATAGACACCAGGATTAGGTACGGCAAACTCCATTTCGTGGTCTATTTCCGCTCCTGGGACCTCTGGGCCGGCTTTCCCTCAAACTTGGCTGCCATTCAGCTTTTGAAGGAGTATATGGCCTCAGAAATCGGAGTTGAAGACGGCGAATTGATAGCAGTGAGCAAGGGTCTGCACCTTTATTCCTATATTTGGGATACGGCTAAAATAGCAGTCAGCTTATAGTGAGCATCAAAAAGAGGCTCTTTAAAAACGGGCCTCTTTTTTTATTCCTTTAAAAATGATAAATTGGAAATATATGAAAGAATATCAGCCGACCATCGGTTTGGAAATACACGTTGAGTTAAGGACAAAGTCCAAGATGTTTTGTTCTTGTTTTAATGATCCGGACGAAAAACAACCCAATATTAACGTTTGTCCAATTTGTATGGGGCATCCGGGTACTTTGCCGGTGATTAACGAAGAGGCTTTAAAAAAGGTCATTAAGACCGGCCTTGCCTTGCAGGGCACTATCCCCGAGTATTCCAAATTCGACAGGAAAAACTATTTTTATCCCGACCTGCCCAAGGGTTATCAGATTTCCCAGTATGATATGCCCCTTTGTAAGGGCGGATGGCTGGAGGTCCGACCTCCCGACATTACGATATCAGGAGGTCGGACCTCCCAAAATCATAAGATCGATATTACTAGAATTCATCTCGAAGAAGATACGGGAAGATTGATTCATCCTCCGGCCACCGGTTTTTCTTTGGTGGATTTCAATCGGGCCGGCATTCCTTTAATGGAATTGGTGACTGAGCCCGATATTACCTCGGCCAAAGAGGCAAAAGCCTTTGCCGAAGAATTGAGGTTGACTTTGCGCTACCTTGGAGTTTCGGACGCCGATATGGAAAAAGGCGAAATGAGAGTTGAGGCAAATATTTCCTTGAGCGACGACAAGGAGCTGGGGACAAAAGTTGAAATTAAAAACCTTAATTCATTCAGATCGGTGGAATACGGAATTAATTACGAAATCGAACGGCAGAGCAAAGCGTTAAAAGCCGGTAAAAAGGTGGTTCAAGAGACCAGGGGTTGGGATGCCGCCAAAGAGGTGACAGTTAGCCAAAGAAAAAAAGAAGAAGCCCACGATTATCGCTATTTCCCCGAACCCGATTTGCCGCCTTTGCAGTTTAAAGCAGAAGATGTGAAAATAATTAAAGGCGAAATTCCCGAACTGCCTCAGGCGAAAAGAGAGCGTTTTAAGAAAGAATACGGGTTGGGACGCGAGGAAATAGAAATGTTCGTGCAAAATAAAGAATTAAGCGGATATTTCGAGAAGGTGATATCCGAAGCATCAGACCCCAAATATATTAAGCTTTCCTCAAACTATCTTATCACTGATTTGCAGAGCCTGCTGGGCGGTGAGTTGGTAACCGATAAGGATTTTAAAATAACTCCCGAGAACTTCGCTGAATTTATAGGATTGATTGCCCAAGGCGCCATCTCCAGTAAAATCGCCAAAACGGTTTTACAGGAAATGTTTGTTACGGGGGGAGACCCGTCCAATATTATCGAAGAAAAAGGATTAACCCAGATTACCGGAGAAAAAGAAATCGAAGAGGCGGTTCAAGTCGTTGTTTCTCAGAATCCTCAAGCGGTTGCAGATTTCAAAAAAGGGAAGGGGAACGCTCTTCAGTTTTTGATAGGCAAAGTGATGTCCCAAACCCGCGGCAAGGCCAGTCCCGAAATAACCGGCAGTTTATTAAAGAAATTGCTCATTGACAAGAGAGAATAAGGAGGGTAGATGCTTTGCGGTAATTTCAAAAGAAGCATAGACGGGCATGGCCGGATTTGCATTCCCGGGAAACTTAAGAATGTTTTCGGAAAAGAAGAGGTGGTGGTTGCCGGTTGCGGAGACCATATTGAGATTTGGAGTAAAGAACGATGGGCGATTGAACAAGTAAAGATGCAAGAAACTCTTGACAAGACGAATCGGTAGTGCTATAATATGGATATTGACAGGAAGCTCTTTTAAGCAAGTCAAGGCCGATATTGTGTTCGACTCGCAATCATCGGCCCCACTAGGCTGCGAAGGAGAAAGTGGCCCATTAATTTAGGCTTTCATCTTTTTCCTTGCCAGCCTAGTGGGAATATTAAGGGAGGTTCTTTAAATGGCAACATGGATTTGCAGAAACAACGGGAAAATCTCCGTTATCCCTCAAAATGACCGAAATGCACTTGAGGAAATGTTGAGAGAAGCCTTTGAGTCTGCCAAAAACCCGGCCAAGGACGAAGAGGTAAGGGCTTTATTAAATAAGCCCAAATCTCCTCAAGACGCTCGTCTTAATTGACGAACAAAAGGAGCGAGGTAATGAGCAATTAAGCTCTTCCTCGCCCTTTTAATTTTTTAAAAATTTTTTTACCAGCTTCTCCGCCTCTCTTTGATTTTTGACCCAATAAATTCGCTTATCTCTCTTAAACCAAGTCATCTGGCGCTTGGCGAAATGCTCTGTTTCTTTTTGGATAAGTTGGAGCATTTGTTCGTAACTTAATTTCTTTTGAAGATACCGGGCGATAAAGCGGTATTCTAAGCCGAACTCAATCAATCTTTTCCAGGAAATACCTTCTCCGTGTATTTTTTTTACTTCAGCTATCATGCCCCTTTTTAATCTCATCAAAAGCCGTTTTTTAATTAAGGAGCTAAGCTCCTTTTTTTCTTTTTTAATACCAAGCATCAAAACCGGATAGGGGAAAGGCTTTTTCTCCAAAGAGGGAATCGTTTTTTTTGTTTTGAGAACGATTTCCAAAGCGCGAACCAGTCTTCTTCGGTTATTTTTATCAATGGTCTTGGCTCTTTCGGGATCAAGTTTTTTCAGTTTTTCAAATAATTGTTCAGTAGCTGATTTTTCAAGATTTGCCCTCAACCGCCAGTCGGGTTTGACCGAAGGTATAACAATGCCGTCAACCACTGCCTGGATATAAAAACCGGTGCCTCCGCAAAGAATGGGCGTTTCGCCCTTTTTTATTATTTTAACGATGGCTTTTTGCGCCAGTTTGCGGTATTGAACGACATCAAACCTCTTTTGAGGCGAGGCGACGTCGAGAAGGTGATGAATGACGCCTTTCATCTCTTTTTGAGTTATTTTGCCGCTGCCCAAATCCATTCCACGATAAACCTGGCGCGAATCAGCCGAAACAACCTCGCCGTTGAATTTCTTAGCAAGGCTTACCGCCATAGCCGATTTTCCCGAAGACGTCGGTCCCAAAACAGTTATTAGACCTGACTTTTTCATATGTTTGGATGTTTGACGAGTTTCATCAAGATTTTTGCCCGGCGGTTTTTTTCTTCCCGCGAAATGTCATCTTTCATTTTAAAGGAGGCGGTGCCTGGCCTCGGAGAATATTTGGAGACGTAGGCGATGTCAAATTTTATCGTTTTGAATAATTTTACGGTATTTTCAAATTGTTTTTTGGTTTCGCCCGGAAACCCCGCAATCACATCGGTCGAGAGATTAATATCGAGCATTTTTTCCCTGATTCTTTTTACCAAATCTTTATATTGTTTTACGGTATAGTTCCTCTTCATTTTTTTAAGAATTTTATCGTCGCCCGATTGGATCGGTAAATTAAGGCGTCTTCCGAATTTTTTGCATTCGGTCAAAGTATTAATTAATTCGTCAGAGAAATTCTTAGGATTGGGGGACATGAAAAAGAATTTGAAATCACCCGGGATATCGTCAACCATTTTGACCAATTTGGCAAAATTAACCGTACCGGACTTGTAATCGTTGACGTTCTGCCCCAAAAGCCAGACCTCAGCCCCGTTAGAAAAATTATTTTTTCTAATGGGGTTTCCCAAGATATTTTTTACTTCTTTTAGTATTTCTTGATGGTTTCGACAAATTAACCTTCCTCGAGTAAAAGGTACAACGCAGTAACTACAAAAATTATCGCAGCCGTTGGAAATTGGGATAAAGGTCGAGGGGCAACTGCGCTGGGGCATTTTTTTTATTTCATCAAAAATTTCCCTGAATTTTGCTTCATCTTTCTTTAAAATGCAGCCGGTCAGAATAGTTTTTAGTTTATAGTTTTTAGTTTTTAAACCCTTAAGTTTCATCGGCATGCCGAAAACCCGGTCAACCGCCGATTGTCTGACCGAACACATATTAACCACGATTAAATCAGCCTCTTTTGGGCTTTGAACGGGCTTGTAGCCCCTTTTTTCCAAAGATGAGGCGATTCTCTCCGAATCGGCTTTATTCATCTGGCAGCCGTAAGTGATAATATGATATTTTGGCATACTCATCATTCTATAACAGAAGAACGACCCTGAAAAGGCCGTTCTTCTGATATATAGAAGAGCCGTTTTTCTATTCTATTGCTCCGGTCTCAAGATATCGGAGAACGCATTTTTGATTTACGCAGGTTGCTTTAGCCGAAATTTGGCCTTCAATTACCTGTTTTTGTTCATCGTATGTGATACCTCTGAGCGAACACGCATTTCCTGTGGAGTCCTGGAAATTTGGCGTAGTATTGTACAAAGATTCATATTTTTTATTAATTGCAATCTTTATTACTCCGCCGCAACTCTTATGTTTTACGATAAGGCAATCGGAATCAACATTACAGACAGGCAGCTGTTCGAAAGCGGTTGCGCATTCTCCTTTATAGCTTATTTCCACGTCGGCTGATTTCGCAAAACAAGCATTGCTGTAAGTTTTGCCGTCTTTGCCGCAGACCGGGCTCCATAAAGCAATACAGTCTTGTCCGCCTTCAATCGGTTTGGGCGTGATGTTCGTTTCAGCGGGTATGACGCAGTTGAAGGCAACGATACAGCCCTTTTCGTCTTTTTTAACAATTACCCGGCCGTTTGGACAGAAGGTTGAGGCGGGTTTGTCTGTCTGCGGGCAGACCACGTTTTCGTCTTTATTTTCATCTTCAGCACCTTCTCTTACCTGTTCGATAATTTTTTCTCTTGTCTGAAGAAGCTTTTGGATAATTTGAGGACTGTTTTTAAGTTCGGTTTTCAGACTGTCCAAGATTTCCATCTGCCTTTCTTTCACTCCGCCGATTTTCTCAATATAGTCCTGGAATCTCGTTTGGTCTTCGGGAGACATCTTTTCCAGATCGCCCTGCAATCTCTTCAGAGCGTTTTCCTGGGCTTTCTGGATGGCTTCTTTGGCTGTTTCAGGCACTTTTTCTTCCAATTCCTTGAGAACTTCTAAGTTTTTGAAATTCTTGAATTCGCTTCCTTTAACTTCTTCAAGGTTTTTTTCCAACCTTTCCTGGATTTTTTCTTTATTTTCTAATTTAATCATAACCTCGCCGAATTTTTCAAGGTGTTGTTCTCTGGCTTCTTGTATCTTTTCCATGGTGCTGGTTGAAACCTGGGTCTCCAGTTTTTGGAGGATTCTTTGATGAAGGGTTTGCTGCTGGATAAATTTATCCAAGAACTTACCAGCTTCGTTATCCCCCTCAGCTTTTTCTTTTATTTTATCGACCGCTTTTTTCACTGATTCAACTTCTTTCCGGAAATTCTCGACGGCTTTTTTAAGAGCTTCGGGATTTTGAATTTTCTTCTCGGCCAGCTTTTTCAGTTCGATCAACTTTTCATTGGCGAATTTTTCTCGGAGCGTGGCTTTTTTAACCGGGTCTAAAGTAACCATGTTCTGAATCGCCCTGCCCAGGTTTTTGAAAAAATAAAACGGGCTGTCGGGCAACATAATCGACTCTGAGACGCCGAGATCTTGAGCTGTCACGTTTTCATCAAAAGCGACTGTTTCGGCAGTGCTTCCTGTTTCTTGGGCCAAAACTATGCCGAAAGCGAATAACAAACAAAAGCTTAATATGAGAGAGTTTAATATTTTCATTTATTTATGATTAGTTATTTATAATTTTAGGACGACCTTTAATGTATTTTTTCCTTTTTTTCTCTTAAGAATGATCTCCATTGCTCTAAGAATTCGACGAATAGTTGGAAGGGCATGTCGAGAAGCGAGTTGAAGATAATCGCCACCGCATTGTACTTCGCCCATTGATTAGATAGCCAGCGGCCGACCTGGATAATGGGCAGAGAAAAGAGGTCGAGAAGACCGTGCAAGAATGTTTCTTTTTCTTTTTCAACTACCAGTTCTTTCGCTCTTTGGCGGATTTTTACGCCGGCAAAAGAAATCATGGAAACAAAGAGAAGGAAAATGATAATAGAAAGAATGCTGAAGTTCATTTTTTGGAGTCCCCAGACGATAAAGCCGTAAGAGGCGATAAAGCCGGCCAGGTAGAAAACAACCATGAATAAATTTAAAACCAAACCTCGCCGAAGAGACGGTCTGATTTCGTAAATATCCCTTTTTTCCTTACCATAGACTATTTTCATCACCTCCATGATTACCATGTCTTCATTGTGCTTCGAGGGCGGGCGGATGCTGAGCACCAAAAAGAACATTAAAACGGGGGGAGCCATAATGCTTAATACCGACGTTAAATAGTTGAATTGCTGAGTGACATATTTGTCGAAAGGAACTTCAATGGCAAGAGCTACTAAAACTTTGGTAAGAAAAATGGAAATAGTGCTGTAAATGGCCGCTCGGTTCATCTTCAATCCGACCTTTTTCAGCCTAAAACCGTAAGCCTCTTTGATTTTGCTTTCTAAGACCCCTGGGTTTTTGAGGATTTGTTGAGCCTGGGCGGGGTTTTGAGAAATGATATCGCCTAGGATCAAATAGGGCGTGTCGTATCTTTCGCAAATAGCGTAGAATTTTTCTGAGAGTGGATGCTTCAGCGCCTCTTCGATTTTTTTCCAGATTAAATAAATATTGGAAGTAATTTCGTTTAAGGCGGGGCGGGGGAGATTCGCCCAATCCGGAAACCATCGCCTTAATAGATTGTAAGTTATGGTCGGCGAGTCAAGTTTGAAAAGCGCTCTTTGGACGGCGATGTAAAGCTGGGTATCAGCCTCTCCTTCGCTGATGCTGCGTACGCTCGATCTTTCTTTCACTCGGATGCCCGCTTTCATCGCCTCCATCATAAAATCAATTAAGGCGTTTTCTTTTGGGGAGGGGGAAAGCGTCGCCTCAATTTCGCAGGCAGCCACCCCGAAGAGCCAATCATAAAGATACATTTTCGCTTTTTCTTTTTCCGGCGTCGGAGAGTTTTCCAGAATAAAGACGCATTTGTCGATAATCTTTTGCACTTCATCAATTTTCGATTCGGGAATGGTTTCGTTGGGGAAGTGTCCGCCTCGGATCAGTTCATAGATGAAAGGCTCGGCGATCTTTTCGGCCATGTCCAGATTCTTTTTCAAAAACAGCCTTCTTTTCAGAATCCTTTCGATTGCCGTTTTTCTTAAAAGATGTTCCTCTCTCCAATCAATAACTCCCCTCATTTTTTCATAAAAAGAGGCGACGCGGCTCGCTACTTCGTCTACGTTGATGGTGCTGACGCCTTCTTTTGCTTGGAGGCTGCGCGACCATTCTTGATAGCGATCAACTAAGAGTTGAGTTGATGAGGTGAACTCTTGCATATAGTTTTTATGAAATTATCTAAAGCGACAATGCCCAAATCTCCCTTGCCTCTTTCCCTGACGCCAACGGCGCTGGCTGCGATTTCTTTGTCGCCAATGACCAGAATGTAGGGGATTTTCTGCATTTCGGCTTCTCTGATTTTTTTACCAAGGGTTTCTTGCGCGTCGTCGATTTCCACTCGAAAGGAGCTAAGCTCCTTTTTAACCTTTTGGGCGTATTCGAGGTGTCTGTCAGCAATGGGTACGATTTTAATTTGAACGGGCGACAACCAGAAAGGCAGAGCACCCGCGTAGTGCTCCAAAAGAAATGCCATGGTTCTTTCGATGGCGCCGATGGAAGAGCGGTGAATGACGATGGGCTCTTTTTCTTTGCCGTCTTTATCAACGTAATTGAGTTTGAATCTTTTCGGCATGACAAAATCGTATTGGATGGTGAAAGCGGTGTCTTCTTTACCGGCAAAGTTTTTCATTTGGATATCAATTTTCGGCCCATAGAATGCCGCTTCGTTTTCCACTTCAAAGAAGGGCGATTTTCTTTGCACCAAAACCTGCCTTAAGACGTTTTCGGCAAAAGTCCATGACTCATCGTCTTTATAGTATTTTTTACCGTCCTTTTTATCGCCTAAAGAAAGGCGGTATCGGTAATTAGTGCCCACTTTCAAACCTAAAGCCTCGGCCATGTATTCGATTAAATCCATAACGCCGTTAATTTCGTTTACGGCATCGTCTTTTTGGCAAATAATATGGGCGTCAGCCAGGCAGAAAGATCTCACCCTGATAAGCCCGGTCAGTTCTCCGGATTTTTCATAGCGGAATTGTTTGGCAAGTTCCGCAATTCGGAAGGGAAGTTCTTTATATGACCTGGGCCGCGAAGCAAAAAGCTGGAAATGGTGGGGGCATGTCATCGGCCGTAGAATAAATTCTTCTTCGTCGATTTTCATGACAGGATACATAGAATCTTTATAGTACGGATAGTGCCCCGATGTTTTATATAACTCCACTTTAGCTAATTCCGGGGTATAAACGTGTTTGTAGCCCCTTTTGATTTCTTCATCAATGACGAATCTTTCCAGTTCTCTTCTGACAATCGAGCCTTTCTCGGTAAAGAGGGGGAGTCCTTTTCCTACTAAATCGGAAAAAACAAAAAGGCCGAGCTTTTGGCCTAAAATGCGATGATCTCTTTTTTCGGCTTCTGCTTGCAACAGCAGGTAATCGTCAAGTTCCTTTTTGGTTTCAAAACCCAGGCCGTAAATTCTGGTCAGCATCGCGTTTTTTTCCGAACCTTTCCAATAGGCCCCGGCGAGTTTCGTCAGTTTAAAGCCGTCAACGGTAATTTCTTCGGTTGATTTAATGTGGGGTCCTGCACAGAGATCAAGGAATGCGCCCGTTTCGTAAACAGTAACGGTTTTACCGGGCAGTTCTTTGATAAGCTCCAGTTTATAGGGCTGGTCCTTAAACAGTTTTTTAGCCGCGATTTTCGAAACAATTTTCTTTTTAAAAGCGAGTTTTTGTCTGATTAATTCCCGCATTTTGGCTTCGATTTTCGGTAAATCGGCTTCGGTTAAGTTTTTAACAGAGATATCGTAATAAAAGCCGTTTTCAATATTGGGCCCAATGCCAAATTTAGCCTCGGGGAATAATTTCCTGACGGCGTAAGCCATAAGATGCGACAAAGAATGCCGTATCGTTTCAATTTCCATGTTTTTATATTAGCACAAGATCGATTATGAGGGAATAAGAGGGAACGCTCAGCTATTGACAAGATAGGGATATTCGTGGTATAATATAATCAGGAAAGAAGTTTAAGGGAGGCGTACGGTGAAAATCAAATTATGGGGGCGTTTGGTGGCGGTGGTAACTTTACTGGTGGTGGCGGGAACGGTGTTGTTCGTAGGGCCGATAGTGGTGGTGTCGCCGGAGTTCCTGCCGGCCGCGCTGTGGGGCATGGGGATCGCGGAGGTGGCGGGGGTTGCTGGTATCCTGGCCGTCGCCTCTTGTAGCCCCTACAACTACTCCGAGTAAAACTTCTCAAGGGGGGTTGCGATGAGCTTATGTCGCGCAACCCCCGACCTCTATAGCTTCTGAATTAATTCGGAATCTGCAGAGGTAAGAAAATTAAAATAAATTTTACTCAAATGACACATCAAATTATTCAGTATTTGTTAACCATTATTTCAATTTATTTCAGATAAACAAAAACAGCTCCGAAGGGGCTGTTTTTGTTTTACGTTTTCTCAATAATTTCTTCAATCTCGTTGCAGATGATTTTGGGAGTGCCGTCGCGCGCATCGACTCTGCCCGAAACAAAAACGATTTTATTTTCTTGGAAAACGGCAGGATTCCGGGTAATGACCGAAGGGAAAACCACAACCTCAATGTGCTGCGTTTCATCTTCAAGTTTCAAGAAGAGCATGGGTTTGCCGGTTTTCGTAATAATCTTTTTAATGCTGGAAATAACCCCGCCGACCCTGACTAATTTGCCGACGGTAGTTTCGGGAATTTTAATAAGAGCTAAACAGCGTTTTTGGAGAATATTCCGGAAGTTTTTCAAAGGATGGCCGCTGATATACAGTCCCAAGAGCTCTTTTTCCCACGTTAACTTGTCATGGGAACTTGCCGGAGCTGTGCTGGCCAGGGCCAGCGTGGCTGTAAATCCTCCCAGGCCGTCAAAGAGCCCCTTTTGCCCGTTGCCTTTATTCTTTTGAATTTCCCGGGAATGCTCTAAAAGTTTTTCCAAATTGCTTAAGAGCTTATTTCTTTCTTCCAAGCTGTCGAAAACTCCGGCTCTGATCATACTCTCCATCGATTTTTTATTTAAGTTGCATGAGGTAACTCGGGAAATAAAGTCCTGGATTGATTGGAAATTTCCAGAGGCTTTTCTTTCTTCCAAAATGGCTTCCACCGCGTTGATGCCGACGTTTTTAATAGCCAAGAGCCCGAATCTGATTTGATTTTTTTGAGGCACGACGCCGAAGTTCATGAAGCTTTCATTAACATCCGGCGGCAGAACTTCAATGCCCATTTTTTTGCATTCTTCAATCAAAACAGCAATGCGCTCCACATCCGCTTTTTCTGAAGTTAAAACTGCCGCCATGAATTCAACCGGATAGTTCGCTTTCAGCCAGGCCGTCTGATAAGAAATCGTGGCATAAGCCGCGCTGTGGCTCCTGTTGAATCCGTAGCTTGCGAAAGGCAGCATCCATTCCCAGAGCTGTTTGGCTATTTTTTTATCAATGCCGTTCTTCTCCATGCCCTGGACCATTTTTTCTTCTTGGGCCTCGAGCAGCTCTTTGATTTTTTTGCCCACCGCTTTTCTTAAAATATCCGCTTCAGATAATGTAAACCCGGCTAATTCCCGGGCGATTTGCATTAATTGTTCCTGATAAATACAAATACCGTGGGTGTTTTTTAAAATCGGTTCCAGTCTCGGGTGGAGATATTCTGTTTTTTGCTTTCCGTGTTTTCTGGCGATATAGTCCGGAATCAATTCCATGGGACCCGGACGGTAAAGCGCAATCATAGCGATGATATCTTCAAATTCAGTGGGTTTCAGTTGTTTTAAATATCTTCTCATGCCATCTGATTCCAGTTGGAACACGCCAATCGTGTCGGCTTGCTGTAAAAGCTTGTAAACCTTTTTATCACCCTCGGGCAGATTTTCGATATCGATTGATTTGTTTTGCACTTTGTAAATGCGGGCCAGAGCGTCTTCAATGATGGTCAGGTTTTTTAAACCCAAAAAGTCCATTTTCAAAAGGCCCAAATCTTCAATGGCGTGCATTTCATATTGAGTAACGATGTTTTGTTCGTTCTGGGTGGGATGCTGTAAGGGCACAAGGTTATCTAAAGGATCCTTGGCAATCACAACTCCGCAGGCATGGGTTGAAGCGTGACGCGCGACTCCTTCCAATTTTTTTCCGATATCAATCAGTCTTTTGGCCTGTTCGTCTGTATCATAAAGGTCTTTAAATTCTTTGATTTTTAATAAAGCGTCGTTGAGCGTGAAGCCGAACGGAATCATTTTTGCCATTTGGTCGCAAAACAGATAAGTATATCCCAAAGCCCTACCTACATCTCTTATCACCGCTCTTGCCGCCATAGTTCCGAAAGTGATAATCTGGGCCACTTTGTCGCGGCCGTATTTTTGAGCGACATATTCAATGACTTCGTCTCTTCTTCGGTCTGCAAAATCAAGATCGATATCGGGGAGCGAGATGCGCTCGGGATTTAAAAATCTCTCAAAAAACAAATTATGCTTTAGCGGGTCCACGTTCGTGATTCTTAAACAGTACGAAACCAAAGAACCTGCGGCCGAGCCCCGGCCCGGTCCCACGACAATCCTTTGGCCTTTCGCCCAGTTAACGAAATCCTGGACGATTAAAAAGTAGGGCGCAAACCCTGTCTGCTTGATAACTTTAAGCTCGAATTCCAGTCTTTCCATCACAGTTGTGTCCGGTTTTTCGTAACGCTTCGGCAGTCTTTCCAGACATAATTCTCTTAAATAATCATCCGGGTTTTTGCCTTCGGGCAAAGGGAAGTGGGGCAGTTTCGTTTTGCCCAGTTCAAATTGGAAATTGCAGCTGTCCGCGATCTTTTGCGTATTTTCAAGAGCCTCGGGGATGTCTTTGAACTCTTCCTCCATTTTTTGTGGAGTTTTCAAAGAAAAGTCGTCCATTTTCATGCTCAATCTTTCGGGATCTTTAAGATCAGCGCCGGTGTTGATGAGCATTAAAATATCTTGAGCTTCCGAATCGTCCGGTCTTAAATAGTGGCTGTCGTTGGTGCAAACAAGAGGAATCCCGGTTTTTTTTGAAATAGCGATTAAGGCCTCGTTCACTTTTTCTTGCTCCGGAATATTGTGATGGCGCTGAAGCTCTAAATAAAAATTCCCCTTGCCGAAAATTTCCTGGTATTGGAGGGCTTTTTCTTCAGCTTTTTTAATTTCGTTCGCCAAAATTAATCTGGGGATTTTTCCTTGAATGCAGGCTGAAAGCCCGATAAGGCCTTCTGAATGTTTTTGCAGAAGTTCTTCATCGATTCTCGGCCGATAATAAAAACCCTCAAGATGGGCTCGAGTTACGAGTTTTACCAAATTTTGATAGCCTTGTTCGTTTTTGGCCAAAAGAATCAAATGGTATCTTATACTATCGATATTCGGCCTCATCTGCGTCATGCTTTCTAGGGCCATATAAACCTCGCAGCCGATAATCGGCTTGATTTTTTTGGCTTTGGCTTTTTTGAAAAATTCCACAGCTCCGTAAAGAACTCCGTGGTCGGTGATGGCGACCGAATCCATGCCCGATTCCTGGACGTAATTCAAAAGTTCATCGATTTTCGGAAGACCGTCTAAAAGACTGTAATGGGTATGGACGTGAAGATGGGTAAATTTCATGAAGTATTTTATTCACTATAGCACCGCGCGAAACTTTCTGGCAAATAAAAATATGTTAAAGTAAGACAATGACCCACTCATAAACTCAGGGTCATACTGAATAGAGTTGAAGTATGACGATACCCAGCTTCAAAGAAGAAAATAAATTAAGAAAGGCGGGATATAAAAAGATAGCAGGGATTGATGAGGTCGGCCGGGGGCCTTTGGCCGGGCCTGTGGTTGCCTGCGCAGTTCTGTTGAAATCGGATTTCAACAAACTGTTGAAATCGGATTTCAACAATATCAAAGATTCCAAGCAACTGTCCGCAAAACAGCGGGAAGGAATTTACGAGATTTTGACCAAACATCCTAATATAGAATGGGGAATTGGCAGGGTTTCAGAAAAGGTCATTGATAAGATTAATATTTTAGAGGCGACTAAACTGGCCATGCAAAAAGCGGTTCAGAAATTAAATGGGCCGGATTTTTTGATTTTAGATGGAAATTTCAGCATTAAATCGGCTATCCCGCAAAAATCAATCATTAAAGCCGACGAAAAAGTGTTTTCCTGTTCTTGCGCTTCGATTATCGCTAAGGTTACCCGAGACAGATTAATGCAACAATACGATAAAAAATATCCTTATTACGGTTTTGCCGGCAACAAGGGCTATGGGACCAAATTTCACCGGGCAATGTTGCGAAAATACGGCAGATGTGGTATACATAGAAATAGTTTTCATTATGGCTTTACCTAAACGGCGACATACTAAATCAAGAAGGAACAAGCGGAGAATGCACATTTTCATCAAGGTGCCGGCTTTGGCTGTGTGCCCGAAGTGTGCCAAGCCCATTTTGCCCTATAACGCCTGCAGGTTTTGCGGCTTTTATAAAGGAGAAGAGGTGATTGATGTTTTGAAGAAGTTGACCAAGAAAGAAAGGAAGCAGAAAGAAAAAGAAATGGCGGCAAAAGAAGAACAGAAAGAACAAGAAAAGCAAGAAGAAAAGAAAACTCCGTAAAATTTATGGCTTCGCGTCATTTGTCACGTTCCATTGTGATGCAATCCCTATATGAATGGGATTTTTTTGCCAGAAAAGAAGGCGTTTTAGACAAGATTGTGGAAAAAAATATCAAAGAATATGGGCCGGGACTCGAAAACACCGATTTTGTTTGGCAATTAATTAAGGGCGTTAACGACCATCTTCCTCAGATAGATAAAATTATCGAAAAAGCCGCTCCGGAGTGGCCGTTGGAGCAAATCACCATTGTTGACAGGAATGTTTTAAGAATCGGCCTTTTTGAGCTGTTATACAGCAATAAAAAAGAGGTGCCTCCGAAAGTCGCCATCAATGAGGCCATTGAATTGGCTAAAACCTTCGGCGGAGAAAGCTCCGGCAAGTTTATCAACGGAGTTTTGGGTACGGTATTCAAGGAAATCGAAAATAAAGAAAATGCCTAAACTTTTAAAACAAATCAGCCTGAATTTTGAGAAAAAATTTGGCACTCTCGAAAAAGCGCTGAAGATTAAATTTAAAAATAAAGACTTATTGATCCAGGCGTTTATCCACCGCTCTTTTTTAAACGAAAATCCCGACTTTCATCTTTTCCATAATGAGCGACTGGAGTTTTTGGGCGATGCGGTTTTGGAGCTGGTGGTGACAGAGTATCTCTTTTTGAAGTATCCCGAAAAGTCCGAAGGCGAGCTGACCGGTTGGCGGGCGGCCTTGGTTAATGCAAAGATGTTGGCCCAAGTTTCTCAGGAAGTGGGTTTTAATGAATTCCTTTTGCTAAGCAGGGGAGAACAAAAAGAGCTTGGCAAGGCGAGGCACTATATTCTGGCCAACACATTTGAGGCCTTCGTCGGCAGTCTTTATTTAGACAAAGGCTACGATGCTTGCCGGAAATTTATTAATAAATGTTTAATCAAGGAATTGCCGCGCGTTCTTGAGGGGCATCTTTTTAAGGATGCCAAGTCCCTTTTTCAGGAACAGGCTCAGGAAGTCGCGGGAGTGACTCCCACCTATAGAATTATCAAGGATTGGGGGCCCGATCACGCCAAGCATTTTATCATCGGTGTTTTTCTTAAAGATGAGTTAGTGGCCGAGGGCACAGGTTCCTCAAAACAGGAAGCGGAGGTAGCCGCCGCCCAGAAAGCACTTGAGGTTAAGGGGTGGTAGTTGACAATCAATTATTTTTGTGTAAACTGGTATTATATGTTAGTTTTTCGCTTATTTCGTGTCGGTAAAAATAACCAGCCTTCCTATAAGATTGTAGTGACTGACAAAAGAAACCCGTCGAAAGGCGGTCGTTTTGTGGAACAAATCGGTTTTTACAACCCCGTGACCAAAGAGAAGACTTTAAATAAGGAAAGGGCTCAATATTGGCTTAAGCAAGGCGTTCAGCCCTCGGCCACCGTTCATAACCTCTTTATCAAAGACGGGATTTTAGAAGGCAAAAAGATCTCTAAGCATAAAAAATCAAAGAAAGCTCCCGTGGCTGCTCCAGTAGCTGCCGCTGCTGCTCCGGCTGAAGCCGCATCTCCAAAGCCTGCCGAGAAACCGGCAGAGGCGCCTAAGTTAGAGGAATCTCCGAAGCCTGCAGAAAAAGTAGCCGAGGTTAAACCAGTCGAGGCCGCACCTCAAGTGACAGAGGCTAAACCTCTTTCATCGGAGCCTCAAGCATCGGAAACTCCGAAAACCGAGTAGGGCCTGCCCCGTTAGAAGCCTAAGGCTGAAAAAATTAGTAATTTTTTCTGCTTGCTGATAACGAGGCAGTATAATTAAAATGGTCGTCCGGAATTAGTTTTTAACCATATAAAGACGACTTTTAACGGGGCCTGTAGTTCAGTTGGTAGAACGCCTCATTTGCAATGAGGAGGTCGGCGGTTCGAGTCCGCCCGGGTCCACAAAGTTATCCACAGGGGGATGGCTTTTTTGTTTGCTCCAGTAATAATCAACATCGTAAGTTGATTAAATAAATTAAAGGGGAGTCGGACTCCCTTTAATTAAGATGTTAAGCGTTGCGCTTGTGGGTTGAACTCACACCCCGTGAGTTTGACAAAGTTGACGTAGTATGATATAATTCGGACGAATAGAGAACTATTCAATGGTACTTTAATATAAAAGATAAGGAGGTATTTCGTGAAAAAGAACGCAACGTTCCCGCAGGGTTTTTTGTGGGGGAGCGCAACGTCATCGCATCAGGTGGAAGGGGGTACGCTTAACGACTGGACTTTATGGGAGATGATGGGAAGGGCTAAGAATCTTTCAGGCAAGGCCTGCGACCACTGGAATCTTCAACAGTTTAAGGAAGACGTGGAACGGATGCAAGTTCTCGGCCTGAACGCCTACCGGATGAGCATTGAGTGGAGCCGCATCATGCCCAAACCCTGGGTCATTAATCAAGCGGTTCTTGATCAGTATCGACAGATGCTCGTCATCCTGCGCCAAGCAGGCATCAGCACCATGGTAACGCTGCATCACTTCACAAACCCGATTTGGTTTGTGGAGCAGGGGGATTGGATCAAAGCTCCGTTGGAACCCTTCTATTCTTATGTTGATGCGGCAACCAGGGCTTTGGCAGATTATGTCGATTACTGGAACACGTTCAACGAATCTCTGGTAATGGTGTACATGGGTTATCTCACTGGACAATGGCCGCCCGGGAAAAAGGGGAGGATTATCGCAGCTGCGCACTTGCGAAAGAGGTTTGCCGAAGTTCACAACGAGGTTTATAGAATTGTGAAAAGGAATACGGGACGTCCCGTTGGTCTTGTACACAATTTCACCTCGTATGAAACGGCGCATAACCGATGGATTGAACGGACCATAGCGGGATTGCAAGACAGGATTTTCAACCGCTGGATTGTCGAACACACCAAGAATGATTTTATCGGAGTTAACTTCTACTTCCACCAAGTCTTCGATGGTTTCCGTCCAGCGCCGGCTGCCAGACCCGGAAATAAAGTGAGCGACTTCGGCTGGGAAATCATCCCGCAGAGCCTGACTAGAGTTCTTTTGGGGCTCAAGAAGTACAATCTGCCCATCTACGTCACCGAGAGCGGGGTGGCCGATGCGAAGGATACCTTAAGAGCGGATTTCATTAAGGATCACGTCCAGGCGCTCCGGCTTGCCAGGCGAGCAGGGGTAGACGTCAGAGGATACTTTTATTGGTCACTTCTCGATAACTTTGAATGGGCCGAGGGCTTCACTAAGCGTTTCGGGCTCATCGAGGTTAATTTTGAAACCCAGGAAAGAAGAATCCGCCCGAGCGCTTACGCATATCGCGATATTATCAAGGCAACGAATTCTTAGATTCTAACAAAGTCCCTCTCAGCATTCGTTTGCTTTGAGGGGCTTTTCTTTATCTTAAGAATAGCCGTAAAGTTATCCACAGGGGATGACTTTTTTGTTTGCTCTATTGAGGGTATAATATACTAATCTCTAAAGGTCGACTTAAATATTAAAACTAAATCAAATTATATGATTTTAGATTGGTATTCAGTCACCATCGAAGCCTTGCAAAATCTTTGGCAAGGATTCGTGGAATTCATTCCGGCCCTGCTCGGCGCCGTTGTCGTTTTTTGCATCGGTTGGATTATCTCGGTTTTCTTAGGCAGATTAGTTGCCGAAATCTTAAAGAAAATAAGATTTAACCAGATATTCGAAAAAGGGAACTGGGACGAAGCTTTAGCTAAGGCCGACATCAAAGTGGATGCCTCGGCTTTCATCGGCGCTATCATTAAATGGGTTTTCGCTATCGTCTTCTTGATGGCTGCGGTGGAAGTTTTGGGCTTGAAAGGGTTTGCCGGCTTTTTGGGCAACATTTTGGGTTATCTGCCGAACGTCGTGGTCGCCGCTTTTATTTTGGTGGTAACGGTCATTATTACCGATATCCTGGAAAAGGTAGTGAGAGCTACGGTTGAATCAATTAAGGTGGGTTATGGCCAGGTAGTGGCGGCCATCATCAGATGGTCAATTTGGATTTTTGCCATTTTGGCTATTTTGATTCAGTTGCGAGTAGCCCCTTCCCTGATTCAAACCTTGTTTACCGGCCTTATTGCGGTAATTGTCATCGCGGCCGGTCTTGCATTCGGTCTGGGCGGGAAAGAAGTTGCCACGGACGTTTTGCGGGATTTATACAAGAAACTCAAAGGTTAATTAATCGCACTTACGTCGTTCTTTACTTCCCCGCCTCCTAAGCTGCTGGAGATTTGGTAAAACATAATAAAAGCGATTTTTCGCTCGAATTATTTTTTGCTAATTTCAAACAGCGTAGGAGGCGGGGTTGTTTTTGTGGTGAAAAATGATAAAATAACGATGTTAAGGGCGCATAGCTCAGTTGGTTAGAGCGTTGCATTCACATTGCAAAGGTCTCTGGTTCGAGTCCAGATGCGCCCAC
>JBDRKR010000027.1:0-7681 GCA_043813805.1 Candidatus Nealsoniibacteriota bacterium
CTGGTTCCCCAGCCCGCAGCCGGGATAACCACCTTAGTTATTTTTTCCATATAAAAAATCTAAATTTTTAGGCATCGCCTTAAGAGGTTTTGCAAAACGCAACTTAGGTATCTTACCATACTTTTTGTTTTTAATCCAGCCCTTGGTAGTGAAGTAGTACGAAGCTCCTTGTTTTTCAACAAATGAATCGTAAACGTTCTGACATGCTTTACATACCCAATTGGCTTCTTTCAGGGTTTCTTTTTTTGACGGGTTGATGGTGATATGTCCGTAGCCCGCGGGGATGACGACAACATCGCCCTTTTTAGCTTTGACGGCGTAGACATCTTCGATTTTATTGCCGGCGTATTTCTGAAGCAAATAGAACGCCTGTCCCGCAAGAACGATATAAACTTCGCCGTAGGCTTCCTGATGAGCGTGGCCTTTTGTTTTCACAAACTCTTGGCCGAGCATTAAAGGCGGGATGACCGTAATGTCGTATCTTAACTCATTTTTATTTTTCACTCCGCGATACATATAGTAAAGCTCAAAATTGGAGGCATGGTCAGCCCATTTCCGGTCGTAGAGAACCTCTTTCATGTCGTTTAAGAAACGAATGTCGGGTTTTACCCCGTTAGAAATCTGCTTTGTTTTTCCAATTACCATAATTATTTTGTCTACCCCGTTAATTTTGGAATTTCTAACGGGGTTTTATCGCCATGTTCTTTTTTGCTTTGCGTACCAATTTTCGATATTGGCGAATCTTTCAGACGGGTCGACGATCATACCCGTTTCCAGACCCCCTTCGATTTTTTTATCGACAAAATAAACGTAATCGGGGCGGTACAGGAAGACACAAGGCGCAT
This sequence comes from Candidatus Nealsoniibacteriota bacterium, assembly GCA_043813805.1. GTDB lineage: Bacteria > Patescibacteriota > Minisyncoccia > Minisyncoccales > MHMH01 > 2-02-FULL-43-13. Next base: position 846 of record JBDRKR010000027.1, read on the forward strand.
CCGCAATTAGAACGTTCTGGAAGTCCTGGTATTTTTGGGCTCTGGTCGCTTCGTCTAAACTCACCCTCGCCGTTTCCAATAATGCATCTGCTTTTTTATTTTCGTATTTTGCGAGATTCAGTCCCGGGTCTTTAGCTTGGGAGGAGTGCCAGAAAGGGAAGGGGTCGGGTGTTTCTCCGAGCACCTCGCCGAAAAGCAGCATTTCATAATTTCTCGTCTTGATGAAGTCTTGGGTTAATTGAGAGACCGGGTATGTCGTGATTGTAATGCCAATACCGATGGCTTCCCATTGTTTTTTAATAATAGAGGCCACTTCTTTTAAGATGGGGTCATCGACGGTTACTAAAGTGAAAGCCAGAGGCGTTTCTTTGGGCGGCTGAGAGCAGATTTCGTTGAGTTTGGCTCTGGTGTTTTTGCTGACCGTGCCCGTTCCCTGAGTCAAACCTCCCGGCGCCAAAATACTTTCTTTATATTTCTCCTGAAAGCGGATGACGGCCTCTTTCGTTTGGGCGCCGAAATAGCCGGTAATCTGTCCATCGGGATAAATTTCAGATTCTTGAGCCAGGCACGTTTGTAGGGCCGTCACTTCCGTACCCTTGCTGCCCGACTTGAGATCGCTTTTGAATTCGGTGGAAACAGTCTTGGTTACCTGAATCCATTGGTTGTCCTTTTTTTGCAATCCGGCTTTTTCCAATAAGTTTTCGGCTTCTTCCGGATTAAATTCGTAAACGATTGCGGGGGGAGTATAGCCATAAACGTCCGGCAGGACGGGAGAGTCGACAATCTGGCCGCGATCCAAAAGGACGCCTTGGATAATTTCGGTCTTGTTGACGGCGTAGTTTAAGGCTTGTCTGATATTAACGTCGTCTAAAAATTTAGATTTATCTGAATTTAAAAAGATGGCGAAGTATCTGGGTAAAGACAGGGAAATCTCATTGAACGTTCTTTTATTGAAAAGGTTAAAGTAAGCAGGGGAAGTTACCGAAAAACCATTGATCTCCTCTCTTTTGGCGGCGTTGACTAAGTCAGCTTCCGATTTATAGAAACGGAATGAAATCTCCGAAAGATAGGGCTTTTGCGAGTCTTTGGCGAAATAGTTTTTGAATTTGGTCAGTTCCAGAGAAACGATAACGTTCGAACTGTTTTGTTGGAGCGCCTTAAACTGGTAGGGGCCGGAGCCCACCGGTTTTAAATTATAGTTGGTTAAGAGAAAGTTTTGGGGAGAAATGTCTTGCCAGATGTGTTCGGGCATGATTTTTAAATCTTCCAATCTTTCCGAAAAGGCGCTGTAAGGGTCTTTGATTTTAAGGTTGAGCGCATACTCATTAATCTTTTGCGCCTCAATGCCTAAATAATTTGCCCGAAGCGGGCTCTTATAATCGGGGTTCTGAATTGTTTTGATGGTGAAGATGACGTCATCAGCGGTAAGCTTTTCACCGTCATGCCAAAAAACATTATCTTTCAGGGTAATTTCATAAACCCTTCCGTCCTCCAGTATTTTTACTTCTTGGGCGAGGTCGGGCGCCAGGCTAGAGAAAATAATTTCCACGAGATCTCGGTCAACATCCGAACTTTGCGCATAAACCGGATTAATGAAGCGGGGACTGCCCACCAGCCCCTCGATGTATTTACCGCCATTCGCGGGAGCAATTTCGGTATGATTTACGTAGAAATTAATCGTCGAAAAAAGTCCCGCGCTGATAAACAAGCCGAGAAAAACAAAAAAGGCGATTTTTTCCTTTTTGTTCAAAACGGAAAAAAATTGAACCCATTGTTTTTTCGATGGTAATTTTCGCATTGTTTTAGAGAACGAGGTTAGCGACGGCCAGAATTAGAAATAATGCTCCCATGACGACTGTCGTCCAGAAGATTTTTTTCTGCACTCCCCGGAGTGTGCCGTAAAACCCGCCCTCCTGTCCGAAAGCGGAACCCAAAGCGGTTCCTCTTTGCTGCAAAAGGATTAAAACGATTAAAATTACCGAAACAATTAACTGAGCGATGATTAAAATATTAGTCATTTTTTTCTATTAAAGAATAAACCAAGAACAATGCTTAGCCCCCAAACGACGAGGGTCGTCCAAAAAAGCGGCATAACGCCCACTATAACCAGTTCCGCATAAAAGATATCGATGGCCCAGACCATGGCTACGTTGATAATTATCTCAAACAGTCCCAGAGTCAGCATTCTTATGGGCAGGGTGACAATTTTCAAAATGGGCTTCACGAAAAAATTGGCTAAGCCCAATAAAATTCCCGCAATCGCCAAGCTTTTCAAACTGCCGGTAAAATCAACTCCGGGAATGAAACTGATCGCAATCCATAATCCTAAAATGCCCGAAACGATTTTAACAAGGAAATTCCGCATTTTTCTATGATAGCAGATTATGATTATTTCAACAAGAACTTTTTCCTCAGTTGGTGATGATATCTTCGGGCAAAGCGGTGAGCTTCATCTCTCAGTTGCAGGATCAGGTTAAAGGTTTCGCGGGGCAGTGTTTTCAACAAAACCGGTTTTTTCCTCTCTTCTATATATAATTCATTGTTCTTTTTGGCAATTGCCATGATTTTTGTTTGGTTGAGGCCGAATTTCAAACAGGTTTTTTTGGCGATGTTAAATTGCGCCGTGCCCCCGTCAATCAAGATTAAGTTGGGGTAGGGCCACTCACGGTGTTTTAATCTTCTTTCTAATACTTCTTTAAGCATGGCGATGTCGTTGGGTTTTTGCTCCCCCTTGATTTTAAATTGCCGGTATTGCGATTTATCGGGTTTTCCGTCGGTAAAAACAACCATCGCTCCCGTTGCCTCCTTCCCCTGGATATTTGCGATATCGTACGCTTCTGCTCTCCGGCAGGTCAACGGTCTTAATGAAAGAGGTTTGACCTCTTTCATTTTGGTTTGGCTTAGAACTGACGCATGGGCGATAATTTTTTCCAAAGAATTGATTTGATCTCTAACGCGAGAGGCCTGTTCAAATTTTTGTTCTTTGGATAGAATCCCCATTTCTTTAGTTAATTTTTTTAAAACTGCGTTTTTTCCTTCCTTCAGCGTCGTCATAAGGTTTGCGGTGTTTTTTTGGCACTCTCTCATGTTGGATTTCGTAAATCCAACAATCTGTCGGGCTAAAGAAGATTTTGAAAGACAGGGAGCGGGGCATCTTTTGAGTTGGTACCATAAGCAGGCGTGCTTGGGCAGGTTCTGGCACGTTCTGTACGGGAAAACTTTTCTTAAAATTTTTAAAGTTTCCTTTAAAGCTCCTCCGTCCACAAACGGCCCGATGAAAGAGGTTTGCACCTCGTTTCGTTTAGTGCCTTCACCCTTTTTATATATGGGCCGTAGGCCCTGAGAAGCGGAAGCGACGAAGGGCTGGTGGGTGATAAAAACTTGCGGGAAGGCTTCTTTGGTCGCAGCTACATAGAAATAATTTTTATCGTCCCGCCAGACAGTATTGTATTTCGGTTGGCATTTCTTAATTAGTTTGGCCTCTAAAATTAAAGCCTCGATTTCCGAACCCGTTTTAATGTAGCCGGCTTGCCCCGACAAATTTATTAAATCGTGATGTTGCCTGACCCGGCTTTTGATATTTATGGCCTTACCTATATAAAGGAGCTTAGCTCCTTTTTTAAAACAATAAACGCCCGCCGTTTCAGGGAGTTTTAAGATGTTATCCGTTGAGATGAATTTGAATTTATCCATGAATTATTACTCGATTTCCGGCTGGAAAAAATCGTTGATTTTTATGTCTTTTCTTGCGATTCCCCTTATTTTTTTATCTTGGATTTCGATTTCAATTATTTGACCTTTCATAGTTTCTTCCGAAAAACCCTGATCGAAAATGAAATTGCCTAAGCTGTAAAAATCTTGCTGGATAACATGCGGGTGGTGATTGACGACAACATCGGCGCCGGCCCTAATCGCCATTTCGTTAAAATCAATCTGGAATTGCGTAGAAGTTGCCTGGTATTCTTCACCTGCGTGCAAAGAAACAATTAAAATATCCGAATCTTGTTTTGCTTTTTGGATTTGCTGCGCGGTTAAGCCGAGCGATTCATTATCGATCCAGGCGATGCCGGAATTTTCTCCATTTGCCCGCCAAGTTTCCGGCCCCAAGTTGGTATAGGCCAAAAAACCGATTTTTGTTCCGGCAACATCTTTAATGGCGGGGGAGAACGCTTCTTGTTCGTTAAATCCCGCGCCCGCGTAAGTTATTCCGGCGGCATTCAACCGGGTTAAACAATCTTCCAAGGCCTCCCGGCTATAATCAAAGGCGTGGTTGTTGGCTAAAGATATCACATTAAACCCGGCGAAGGTTAGTCCGTCAACGGCTTTCGGGTCGTTTCTGAAAGAATAGATGCTGCCAACCTTTGTTCCTTTATCCGAGATTGGCCCTTCTAAGTTGCCAAAAACAATATCCGCCTGATTTAATTCATCAGCGATTTTCAGAAAAGGGAATTTAAAATCGCCGTCGCCATCTTTCTCAATCATATATTTTACGCCCCGGTCAAACATCATATCGCCGACCAAAATAATCTTAATTGTTTTTTTGATAACAGGATTTATGGTCACTGTTTCATATAATTTGGACACAAAAAACTGGCCGGCGAAGGCCGCGGTAATTATTAGAAAGAATAGCCAAAAGAAAACTTTCTTCATCATTTAATTCTAACCCCATAAATACAAAAGAGGCAACACTTGGCGGTTGCCTCTTTTACTGTATTTCTTGGTTGGCTATCCTGTTTCGGGTGGAGGTTCGGGTACCTGGTCGATCACCAGTCGGCAGGGGTATTGTCCTATAGATAGGTTGAAAACAAATTCAATGGTGCGACTGCTCCCGGGGGCTATAACAAAAGGACGTCCCATAATATATTGATTTCCGTCCAGGGTTACTTTATATGAGATTCCGCTATTGGAATCGGGTGGATAGTAAAACAGCTGTACTGTCGCCCACCGCGTTTGAGCTACGGGGTTGATTATTTTGTAGCCCAATTTTATCGATTCTCCCTGGGACATCTCCAGCTTCGGATCCGTAAGCTGCTCCACTTGTATATCAGGCGGCGGAGGGGGTTTTATTGTGATGGTGAACGGATAATTAAGGACATTCCCTCCGGCCGCTGACGCCACTCCGCTTATCAGCGCTAGAGCCGCCAATACCGTAATAACCGAGATCCAGATTTTTCTTTTCATCTTTCCTCCTTTGCCCTCGACGGTGTCCGTCCGCAGAGCCGTTTAGTTCAGATGTCTCCTTAACACCCCTCTTTCTTCCGTAGTGAAATTTACGTTGGGGAAATCCTTAAGGTTATAACTGAAGTAATCCATCTTATCGCCAAAGTAAGACATCAAATTGCCATTATCCGAGATGACATCTGCTAGACCTCCGAAGAGATGGCTTAACTCATGAGCAATCGTTCCTATTCCAGCGTACCGCAGAGTGTCGTAATCGTGTTCCCGGAGATTTTCGATAATATTATTGCCCACAACGGCTATATCGAAAAATTGAGCCCAGTTTGTCGAAGTTTTACCATACAGGAATACAAGGTAATATTCCTGTCCAGACCTCTGAATTTCCTGCATTATCTCTGCTCTAAGCACGGCAGCCTGCTGGGATTGGTTGTATCCTCCGGGGTTTGTTTCATATTCTACAAGGGTTTTTCCCCCTTGAAGATAATCGGGTCTGAAAACTTAAAGGTTGCGCCTATTTTTTTTAAAAACCAGGGTTGAGCGATTTTTAATCCCTCTTTAATATTTTCCTGATCATCCTTTAGCTTCGGAGCATCGCAATCCTTCGGGATAAACAGAATGAGTTTTACGGAAACTGCAGGGTTTTTAATCTCAGTGTCCCCGAAAGCATAACTCTCGAGGCTTTTTAAGGCGATCCCCTTATTTTCGAATTTGCCTTTTAAGTAGGCCAAATCCGTATCCAGTTCTATACTGTAATTGCGGAGTTTACCCGTCTCTTCCTGCGCCCTCTTAAGAGACGCGCTTGCGGTTTGGAGACGAAATTCAGAGTCGTTTAATTCAGAAAGTAACTTTCCCGTTCCGTTTTCCTCTTTTTGCAATTTTACATTTAAATCATCAATGTTTTTCCGTAGCTGATTATTTTCCTTATCTTCCAGGGAAAGGGCGATTTTTGTTTCCTTTTGAAGCGCTTGTAGTTTTTGTTCGCTGCACTCTTTTTCTTTCAAGAGGTTTTGATTCGCGGTTAATTCCGCCATTAACGCAGTGCGTTCTTGGAGAAACTCCTCCTGTTGCCGGATATTAATTTTCCATCCTATTCCACAAAGCACTAATGATGCAAACGTAATTATTACCGTTGCTGATACAATCACTTTTTCCAATATTCTGTTTTTCAAAGTACATCTCCTGTCCTTAATTTACCGATGAGACTATATCATCTCTTTCCAGTTTTGTCAACTATAATACAGGGGCCGGTTTCTGCATTACTTGCTAAGACTTGACATCGGGCGTATAATAAGAAACTGTTTATGCCAAGCGATTTTATTAAAATTCGCGGGGCGAGAGTCCACAACCTGAAAAATATTGATGTGGATATCCCCAAGAATAAATTAGTGGTGATTACCGGTCTTCCGGGTTCAGGTAAGTCAAGTTTGGCTTTTGACACTTTGTATGCCGAGGGTCAAAGAAGATATGTCGAATCGCTTTCAGCTTACGCACGTCAGTTCCTGGGAGTGATGCAAAAGCCGGATGTCGATAAAATCGAAGGGATATCTCCGGCCATTTCCATCGACCAAAGAAAATCAACTCACAACCCCCGTTCAACCGTGGGCACCATCACGGAGGTTTACGATTATCTCCGTCTTCTGTTTGCGAGAATCGGCGTG
>JBDRKR010000028.1:0-34885 GCA_043813805.1 Candidatus Nealsoniibacteriota bacterium
CAGGCCCTTGGAAAAAACAGAGTGGAGCGTGGGTCTTTTAAACAAAGCCGAAGGCGGCAGGATTCAGATTACCGGCAATTTAAGCGGCGGGGTGGGTGAACAAAAACAATTTAAGGCGCAATTGGGCACGTGGCGTGACGGTGAGTTTATCCTTTTAAAAGAAACAATCAGGGCAGTACAGATCGTTACCCCTTCTTTATATATTTCCCAGCAGATCAATAATAATTCGCAATACGTAGCTCGCGCAGGCGACACCCTGCATTACGAGATTTTCTTCAAAAACATCGGCAATGACGCTTTCAGTAATTTGTTTTTAGTTGTTAAATTGGAAAGTGATTTATTCGACTTCCAGACCACAAAAGCGCCTTTGGGTGATTTTGAATCGGGCGACAATTCCCTTATTTTCGATTGGCGTAAGAGCCCCAAACTTCAATTCCTGGATGCCCAGGAAGAAGGCAAGGTTGAATTCTGGATTGATTTAAAAGACGATTGGCTGATAACCAATGCCGATCAGAAAAATCCGATCTTAAAAAATAAAGTATTTCTCAGCCAGGCTCAGAAGGAATTTACCACTAAGGTCAGTTCAAAACTTTCAATAATCCAGAATGGTTATTATATGGATGAGGTCTTCGGCAATTTAGGCCCTAATCCTCCGCAAGTTGGCAATCAAACCACCTATACGATAATTTGGCAGGCAAAAAACTATTATAATGACGTTAAGGGGGTCAGGGTCAAGGCGATCCTTGATAATAATGTGAAACTGACCGGCCGTATTTTCCCGGAAGACTCGAGATTAACGTTTGATTCTAATTCTCGCGAAGTTGTTTGGGAACTGGACGATTTAGCGGCCGGCCAGGGAGTTTTAAATCCCGTTTCTTCGGTCGCCTTTCAGATCACCCTAACTCCAGCCGCTTTTCAGCAGGGCGCTTCTTTAGGGCTTGTCGGCGCAGCTAAAATTACCGGCGAAGATGAATTTACCAATTTAATTATTGACGGAGAGTCCTTGCCGATCGATACGGCGGCAATTGAGCAGTGATCAATATTATGGAAGATTCAATGCAAAAAATAATATCTTTAGCCAAAAGGCGGGGTTTTATTTTTCCCGGTTCAGAGATTTATGGCGGGTTAGCTAATTCGTGGGATTACGGCCCATTAGGGACAGAGCTTAAAAATAACATTAAACAGCTTTGGTGGAAAAGATTTGTTCAAAGCCGTGACGATATGGTTGGGATAGACGCCTCGCTGATTATGAATCCCAAGGTTTGGGCTGCCTCCGGGCACCTTGCTACTTTTTCTGACCCCTTGGTGGAATGCAAAAAATGCCACACTCGATTTCGTGCCGATAATATTGACATTCAATCTTCGTGCGCAAAATGCGGGGCCAAAAAACAATTCACGGAAGCCAAGCAATTCAATCTGATGCTGAAAACTTTTCTCGGGCCAGCCGAGGAACAGGCGAATATTGTTTATCTCCGTCCAGAAATTGCCCAGGCAATGTTCGTTAACTTTAAGCAGGTGCTGGATACGACGAGGAGGAGGCTTCCTTTTGGCATTGCTTCGCAGGGTAGGGCCTTCCGCAACGAAATCACGCCCGGTAATTTTATTTTCCGCACCCGCGAATTCGATCTGATGGAATTCGAATATTTCGTGGAAGAAAAAGAATGGGAAAAATGGTTTGGATATTGGCAGGAAGAAATGAAGGAATGGATAACGAAAGATTTAGGTATTGATCCTAAAAAAGTTCATGAGATACAGGTTCCGAAAGAAGACCGCGCGCATTATTCGAAAAGAACCGTTGATTTTGAATACGATTATCCTTTCGGGCAAAAAGAGCTTTACGGCTTGGCTTACCGCGCTGATTTCGATTTGAAAAACCACGAAAAGAATTCCGAGCAAAATCTTAAATACCGCGATCCGGAAACGGGCTCCGAATTTTTGCCGCACGTCATCGAACCGACTTTTGGCCTGGACCGTTCGGTTCTGGCCACAATCCTTGATGCTTATCGCGAAGAAGGCGAAAGGGTTGTTTTAAAATTGCCGGCCAAGCTTGCTCCATATAAAGCCGCGGTTTTTCCGCTTTTGAAGAACAAGCCCGAACTCGTGAAATTAGCCAGGAAAATTTATGACGATTTGCGCAAAGATATGATGGTGGCCTGGGACGATAGGGGGAACATCGGCAAGCGCTATTTTGCGCAGGATGAAATTGGGACTCCCTATTGCATTACCGTGGATTTCGACAGCTTGGAAAAAGACGATGTGACTTTACGTGACCGCGACACAATGAAGCAAGAAAGGATTGAAATCAATAAACTCGCCGCGACTATCAATGCGAAATTAAACTGATGTTCAAAAAAACAACTCTAAAAAACGGTTTAAGGATTATCACTGTCCCGCAAAAGAGCACGCAAGCTGTGACGGTTTTGGCGTTGGTGGGAACTGGTTCCAAATACGAGACGAAAGAAATCAGCGGCATCTCGCATTTTCTGGAGCACATGTTTTTTAAGGGCACCAAGAAAAAACCGGATAAAATAACGATTGCTGAAACCCTGGATAAGGTTGGGGGTATTTATAATGCTTTTACCGGAGAAGAATATACGGGATACTTTGCCAAAGTTGCCGCCGGTCATTTTGATCTGGCCTTAGATTGGGTTTCAGATATTTATCTTCACAGTCTTTTACCCGCTTCAGAAATCGCCAAAGAAAAGGGTGTGATTATTGAGGAAATAAATATGATCTATGATAATCCGATGGCTTATGTTTCCACCTTGTGGTCGAAACTGCTTTATGGAGATCAGCCAGCCGGCTGGGATATTTTAGGCACCAAAGAGAGCGTGAGTCAAATTGATCGCGAAAAGTTGGCAAGCTATATGTCGAGCCAGTACGTTGCTCAAAATACCGTTGTTTGCGTTGCGGGCAATGTTCGGGAAACGCGAGCCATTAATGAAGTGAAGAAATATTTCGCTGAAACGAAAAGCGCGAAACCCGCGGGAAAAGAAAAAGTTATCGAAAGGCAAACGCGGCCGGAAGTGCTCCTGCACTTCAAAGAAACCGATCAGGCCCATCTTTATTTGGGAGTGAGGGGTTATAATGTTTTTCATCCCCAGAGATATGTGCAGGATATCTTAAGCGTAATTTTGGGCGGCATGATGAGTTCCCGCCTTTTTATTGAGGTCAGGGAAAATTTAGGATTGGCATATTATATAAAAACTGATTCCGAAGCGAACTCCGACACCGGATTTTTAGCAACACGTGCCGGCGTGGATAACAAGAACGTGGAGAAGGCCATTGTCACGATTCTGCGAGAATACCGGAAAATTTCACGGGAGAAAATAGCTGCCGGCGAATTGAAAAAAGCCAAAGATTACATTAAGGGGAAAACAGCCCTTGTCTTGGAGGGTTCAGATGATTTAGCTTCTTTTTACGGAGCGCAAGAGCTTTTAGAAAAAAAGATTTTAACACCAAGCGAGATTTATGCTAAAATTGATAAAGTTTCCTCTCGCGACGTCATGAAATTAGCTCAGGACATTTTTCAATCGAAAAACCTCAATTTGGCCATAGTGGGCCCGTTCAAAGACAAGGGTCTTTTCGAAAAGATATTAAAGTTGTAGGCAACCTATGAAAGAGTCAAAAATCCTCGATATTTCTTGGGAAGCGATCTTGAAAATGGCCGTCGCTCTTTTTACCTTTTATCTTATCTATCTGATAAGAGATATTTTGATTTGGGTGATTTTCGGATTGATTATTTCGGTTTTATTCAATCCGGCTATCGATTTTCTGCAAAAGAAGCATTTTCCCAGAATACTGGCTACTATTTTGGTTTACGTTACGCTTTTTATCGCTACAGGTTTTCTTATCTATTCCGTTGCCCCGCTTTTTGTGACGGAAATTCAACAGTTCTCTCAATTCTTCCCGGAGTACTTTGAAAAATTATCAATGCCGCTTCGAGGATTGGGCATCGAAGCTTTTGAGAACATCGATGCTTTCACCAAAACTTTTGAACAAGGACTGACCAAGGCCTCGGCTAATATTTTCAGCGCCGTGGGAGCAATCTTCGGGGGAATATTCTCGGCCGTGACTATTTTTACCATCGCTCTTTTCCTTTCTTTGGAAGAAAAGAGTCTGGATCGGGTGATCGGCATTCTCACTCCAAAAAAATATGAGGCATTCGCCCTGAATCTTTGGGCAAGGTCCCAGAAAAAGGTCAGCGGGTGGTTCGGTTCAAGGATTTTATGCTGCCTGTTCGTCGGATTGACGACTTACCTCGCATGCTATGTGTTGAATATCAAATACGCTGTTTCTTTCGGGCTTTTAGCGGGAGTTTTAAATATGATTCCTATTATCGGGCCGGTTGTTGTCGGGGTGGCTGTGGCCATGTTGGTGGCTGCAACTTCTTGGACCAAGGCTGTGTTTTTCATCGTCGCTTTTGTTATTATCCAGCAAATCGAGGGTAATATTTTGAGCCCGGTTTTAACGAAGAAATTTATCGGATTGCCGCCGGTTTTAGTGCTGATTTCGGTGATGGTCGGCGGAAAATTATGGGGGTTTATGGGAGCGCTTTTAGCCATTCCCGTAGCCGGAATTTTATTTGAGTTTTTAAGGGATTTCTTGAAAAAACGGAAAGAAGAAAAGGAACAAACAGCCATTTTGTAAAATGGGCATTCTTTATATCGTCGGTACTCCTATCGGTAATTTAAAAGATATCAGCCTCCGTGCCATTGAGACGTTGCGGGAGGTTGATTTGATTTTGTGCGAAGATACGAGGGTCACCAAGATTTTATTAGACCGCTACGAGATCAAAACTCCGACCCTGAGCTACCATCAGCACTCTCAGTTGAAAAAAACTGAAGAGATTATTCAATTTTTAAAGTGCGGGAAAAAATTAGCTCTGGTGTCTGACGCCGGTACTCCGGGAATCGCTGATCCGGGCGGTAAACTGGTGGAGTCGGTGATCAAGGCGTTGGGAGATACTGTAAAAATTGTTTCCGTGCCCGGCACCAATGCTTTAATTGCCGCCGCTTCTATTTCCGGCTTTTCGGTTGATAGGTTTGTGTTTTTAGGCTTTCCGCCGGTTAAGAAGAAGAGAAAGAAATTCTTTGAAGAGGCGGTCAGCTCAAAATACCCGGTAGTTTTTTTTGAATCAAAATACCGTATTTTAAAAACTCTAAAAGAGCTGGCCTTGCTTAATAGCCGGCTGCCTCTGGTTGTTTGCCGCGAGCTGACCAAAAAATTTGAGACGGTTTATCGGGGAACGGTTGAAGATGTTTTGAAACAATTGGAAGCCGATAAAATACTGGGAGAATTTGCGGTTATCGTAGGAAATAAATAGCGACGGCTATTACGATAATTTGACTCGCGATCCCCAAAAAACCGGGGATTTTTTTATTTTCACAAAGAGCATTAATTGCCCCGTGTATTCTCATATGTTTTCCCAATAATTTATTTGCCGGGAAAATGCAGTAAAGCAGGGTAAGGCTGTCGGGAAAGACCGATACGGCGCCAGCCACCAGGATTAGCGGGGAGAATCCTTTTATGAAAAAAATAATCATCAGTCCCAAAGCTATATCTGAAAACACTTTTGAAAAATCCGGCAGGGACTTTCTCCATTTCCCGGCCCGGATGGTTTTAACGGTATATTCCGTTTGCGGAAAAAGATCTAAAAAATAATGGCTCAATAAAACAAAAATAAGGCCCAAAATCGGATTTTGGACCAAAGCGATGATCGCGACGCCGGTTAAAATATGAGGAGTTAAAAGCATGGAAAATCAATAAAAATGTGATACGATGAAATCAGTTAAATCGTACCATGAAAGATAAGTTTTACATAACAACGAGCATTGCTTATACCAACGCTCCGCCCCACATCGGATTTGCTTTAGAATTGACGCAAGCCGATGTTTTGGCGCGTTACTACAGGTTTAAGGGCAACGATGTTTTTTTTCTGACCGGCACTGACGAGCACGGGATAAAAATAGTGAGAGCGGCTGAAAAAGCAGGCAAAACGTCCACGGAATTTACCGATGAGTTGTCCGGGAAGTTTAAAGATTTAACAAAAATTCTCAATTTGTCGAATGACGATTTTATCAGGACGACCGACCAAAAAAGGCATTGGCCCAATGTTCGGAAAGTCTGGCTTGCGATAAAAGAAAAAGGAGATCTTTATAAGAAAAAATATCAAGGACTGTATTGCGTGGGATGCGAAGCGTTTGTGAAAGAAAAAGACTTAGTTGATGGTGTTTGTCCGATTCATCAACGGAAGCCGGAAATTATTGAAGAAGAAAATTATTTTTTCAAACTTTCCAAATACGCCGGTGTCGTTAAGGATAAAATAACCGGCGGCGAGATTAAAATTATTCCCGAGGGCAGGAAAAACGAGATTATAAGCTTCATCGATCAGGGCGTGGAAGACATCAGTTGTTCCAGGTCAAGAAAAAATTTGCAGTGGGGGGTGCCGGTTCCCGACGACGATTCCCAAACTATTTATGTCTGGTTTGAGGCTTTGATAAATTATCTTTTTCCTAAAAAATATTGGCCGGCTGATGTCCAGTGTCTCGGCAAAGATATTTTCCGCTTTCATGCCCTATGGTGGCCGGCAATGCTTCTTTCTTTAGGGCTTCCGTTGCCTAAAGTTATTTTTGTCCACGGTTACATCACCTCTAATGGTCAAAAGTTATCCAAAAGCTTGGGCAACATAATTGATCCGTTTGAGTTGGTGAAAAAATACGGCACAGACCCTGTTAGGTATTTTCTTTTGCGGGAAATTACCCCAACCGAAGATGGAGATTTTTCTGAAGATAAATTTAAAGAAAGATACAACGGCGATTTGGCGAGCGGGCTGGGTAACTTAGTCGCTCGGGTGGCAAAACTGGCACAGGTTTCAAAAACAAAAAAGATCGGCAATGAAAGAAACTTATTCGCTGAATATAAAATCGTCCTGGATGCCTCGAAGGAAAAATATAAAGAATCGCTGGAGAAGTTTGAATTTTCTATGACCCTATCGGCTGTCTGGGCGTTGATTAAGTTCTGCGACCAGGAGGTTGAAAAAAATAAGTTATGGGAGAAAAGCGATAAGCAGAAAGATATAATCAGCAATCTGTTGTTCTTGATTGACGAAATAGCCGGGCTCTTAGAGCCCTTTATGCCCGAAACATCCGGAAAAATATTAAAAAGGAAAACAGAAGGACCGCTTTTTCCCAGAATTTAATGCTCATCGACACTCACGCGCATTTAAATTTTAACGCTTATAAGGAAGATGGTTCAGAGGTTCTCCGGCGCTCCTTAGATGGCGGTGTTTTTATGATCAATGTGGGTTCTCAATATTCAACGAGTCAACGAGCCGTAGAAATCGCTCAAAAATATGAAACAGGGGTATACGCGGCCGTGGGCCTGCACCCGATCCATCTAGAAACTGGATTGGTTAAAATAAAAGACGACCCTGAAGAGATTCAATTCAAAACAACCGAAGAAGATTTTGATTACGAGAAATATAAGAACCTTGCCCTTGGCAAGAACCTTGATTCCTCCGGAATTAAAACCTTAGCTCAATCAAAAAAAGCAGTGGCAATAGGCGAGGTGGGTTTGGATTATTATTGGCGGCCCAAAACTAAAGCCAGACAGGCGCTTTTTAAGGAAAAACAGAAAGCGATCCTTGCCCGACAGCTGGATTTGGCCGAAGAACTGAGTTTACCCGTTATTTTTCACTGCCGCATGGCCCACGACGATCTCATCGCAACATTAAAACAACGTAATAATATAACAGGAGTTATCCATTGTTTTACCGGCGACCAGGCTCAGGCGCAAAAATATTTGGAAATGGAATTTTATCTGGGGCTTAACGGCATTATTTTTAAATTGAATCTGGATGAAATAATCGAAAAAATGCCGTTGGACCGGATTTTGATTGAGACGGATTGCCCGTATCTGACGCCCCCTCCTGAACAAGGCCGCAACGAACCGATTTTCGTTAAATATGTAGCAGAAAAAATTGCCAAAATAAAACATTTGAGCTATGAAGAAATAGCTGATATTACCACTCAAAATGCCAAAAAAATCTTCAAAATCTGATGTAAAAATCGCCATCATCGGCGGGAGCGGGTTGGAAGATCCCAAGTTTTTCAAAAAGATTAAAGAGGTTAATCCTAAAACTCCTTTCGGCTATCCGTCCTCTCCGATTACCGTCGCCGATTTTCACGGAGAGCGCGTTGCTTTTTTATCTCGTCACGGAAAAAAACACCAATTTCCGCCGCATCGCGTTCCCCAAAGAGCGAACATCTGGGCCTTAAAAAGTTTGGGCGTGGAGAGGATTATCGGTATTTCTTCTGTTGGGTCACTCCAAAAGAATTTTAAACCGGGAGATATTGTCGTTTGCGACCAATTTGTTGATTTTACCAAAAAAATAGATTACACCTTTTATGATAGGGAAACGGTTCACGTTTCCCCGGCTGATCCATTTTGTCAGGAACTTAGAAATTTATTTCATCGGGAGGCAAAAAAACTGAAGATTCCCGTTCATCAAAATGGGACATATTGGTGTATTGAAGGACCGCGGTTTTCTACCAGAGCCGAATCAAAGTTTTTCAGAAATTTTGCCGATGTTATCGGCATGACTTTAGTGCCGGAAGTAAATCTGGCCAGAGAACTCGAAATTTGTTATCTGACATTAGCTATGGTCACCGACTACGATGTTTGGCAATTACACCCCGTGAGTTTTGAAGAAATATTAAAAACCATGAAAGCGAATGTAGAAAATATTAAGAAAGTCTTAGGCGCGGCCATTCCGGGGATTAAAGATAACAGAACTTGTTTTTGCAAAGAAGCTTTAAAAAGCGCTAAGCTCTAAAAACATGGAGATAAAAGAGTTAATCAGGTCTAAGGTTAGGGAAGTGCCCGATTGGCCCAAAAAGGGGGTGAGTTTTAAAGATATCACGCCGCTTTTGCAAGACAAGAAACTCTTTTACGAAATAATCGGCCTTTTGGCATCGCCTTATCTTAAAGGGAAAATCGATAAAGTCGTCGGCATTGACGCTCGCGGTTTCATTTTAGCGGCGGCGGTAGCCTACAGATTGAAAACAGGACTCGCTATTGTGAGAAAGAAGGGGAAGCTGCCTTCGAAAACGGTTTCTCGGGAATATTCATTGGAATATGCGAGCAATGTCTTGGAAATGCACGAAGATTCCATTTTGCCGGGCGAGCGGGTGATTATCGTTGATGATGTTTTGGCCACCGGCGGAACGATGGAGGCCACCGTTGATTTGGTTAAAAGGCTTAAAGGAAAGATTGTCGGCATAGAATTCCTTATCGAATTAACTTATTTAAGGGGAAGAAAAAATCTTAGGGACCAGAAAATAAAATCAATCATTAAGTATTAAAATGAAAAATTTCATCATTTTAACTTCGATGGTCGAGCACCTTTCGCCGAATCTCGGGAAAAAGTTAAAAAACTTCGAATTGGTTTTTCCTGAAAAGAATAAGGAGCATCAAAGGTGCTTTCCCGACGGGGAGGTGTATATGAAATTGTCCCGCATCGGCGATTTTAAAAATGGGCGAGTTGTTGTTTTGCATTCGGGAGCCGGAGCTCCTGCCAATACAAATACCGGACTTATGGAACTCGAGCTTGTTTTGCAAATTTTAAAAGATCATCGGATAAAGCCGGAAGTGTTTTTTACGTATTTCCCTTATGGCCGTCAGGACAAGGTGTTTGAGCCGGGCGAAGCCAATGTGGCCGAAGGTCTCGTCAGAAAATTCATCGATTATTACAAGGTAAGAAAAATTTATACTATCGACGCTCATTTCGGAAAAATGCCCTGGGTAAAAAAGTATCCGATCAAGAATATCTCGGCGATGCCTTTTCTAGTAGAAAAGACCAAAAAAGATTTTGGCGAGAATGTTTTATTTTTATCGCCGGACAAGGGCGGTAAGAGAAGGACGGGCATTGCCGGATTAAATAAAAAAAGGATAAACTCTTTCGAGGTGGCGCCGTTTTCTTCGGAGATACCCATGAAAGGGGAAGTAGTGGGGGTCGTTGACGACATAATTGAAACCGGCGGCACTCTTTTGAGATTCTGCGAGTTTGCTAATAATGCCCGAGCAAAAAAAGTGATCGCCTTGATTACCCACGGCATTTTGGACACAGGCATTAAAAACGCAGAAAAGAATTTTACTAAAGTGTATCTTGCCAATACCGTCAATAAAAAAGAGGCGAATGTCGACATTACCGAATTGATCGCCGGCGCGCTAAATCATAAAAAATGAAAATTGGAAATGAATAAAAATCGGCTTGGAAAAGCCGGTTTTTTATGTTAAATTAAAGAATATGGGTTCCTACAATCCTCAAGAAATTGAGAAAAAGTGGCAAAAACACTGGGAAGAAAAGAAATTTTATCAGGCGGAAGATTTTTCTAAAGACAGGAAACAATATCTTTTATTTGAGTTTCCCTATCCCTCAGGAGAGGGTCTTCATGTCGGGCACTGCCGGAGTTATGCCGCCTTGGACGCGATAGCACGTCAGAAAAGAATGTCAGGAGCCAATGTTTTGTTCCCGATCGGCTGGGATGCTTTTGGTTTGCCCACGGAAAATTACGCGATTAAGCACGGCGTTCATCCAAGTATTGCCACGGAGAAAAACATCGCCAACTTCAAGCGTCAGCTTAAAAGCCTGGGGCTGTCTTTTGATTGGTCGCGGGAGATCAACACGACCGACCCGAAATACTATAAATGGACCCAATGGATTTTTCTTAAGCTTTTTGAAAAAGGGCTGGCTTACCAGGCCGAAATTCCCATTAACTGGTGTCCTGCGTGTAAAATTGGGTTGGCCAACGAAGAAGTGGTAGGAGGCGCTTGCGAACGTTGCGGCGCTCAGGTGTCAAAGAAGACTCAAAAACAATGGATGCTGAAAATCACCGCCTATGCCGACCGATTAATTGATGATTTGGAAAAACTCGATTTTCCCGAACGGGTTAAATCCCAGCAAATCAATTGGATCGGCAAAAGTTTCGGTACGGAGATTGATTTTAAAATCGAAAACTCCGAAGAATTGATCAGGGTGTTTACTACCAGGGCCGACACTCTTTTCGGAGTGACGGCCGTGGTTCTGGCTCCGGAGCATCCCTTGGTTGAAAAAATAGTGGTGCCGGACAACGAAAAAGAAGTTAAAGAATATATCGAAGAATCAAAAAGAAAAAGCGATTTTGAAAGGGAGAAATTAGAAAAACAAAAAACTGGCGTTTTTACCGGCAGTTTCTGCAAACATCCGTTGACGGATGAAAAAATACCCATTTGGATCGGCGATTACGTCATTTCCGCTTACGGCGGGGGAGCCGTCATGATGGTGCCCGCACATGATTTTCGCGACTTCGATTTCGCCAAAAAATATAATCTGCCGATTAAAGTTGTTATTTACGAGCCAAATTATATTTCTAATGAGGCGATAGAAGATGGAAACAAATTAATCAACGCATATGATGGTGACGGAGAGCTTATCAATTCTGGAGATTTCAATGGTCAGTTGTCTGGAAAAGCTATTGAAAAAATTACTAAAGAGCTGGAAAAGAAAAAGACCGGAAAAAAGACAATCCAGTATAAACTGCGCGATTGGGTTTTTTCTCGCCAGCATTATTGGGGCGAGCCCATTCCTATCGTTCATTGCCAAAAATGTGGTTCGACAGATTCACCACAAGCGGTCCCCGTGCCCGAAAAGGATTTGCCGGTGGAATTGCCCTATATCGAAAAATATCAACCGACGGGCACGGGTGAATCGCCTTTGTCGGCGATTTTAGAATGGGTTGATGTTAAGTGCCCTAAATGCGGAGGCCCAGCCAAGAGAGAAACAGATACTATGCCTAATTGGGCGGGTTCTAATTGGTATTTTATGCGCTATACCGACCCGAATAACTATAAAGATTTGGCGGACAAAAAGAAATTAAAATATTGGATGCCGGTGGATTGGTACAACGGCGGCATGGAGCACACCACGCTGCATCTTTTGTATTCCCGTTTTATTTATAAGTTTCTTTTTGATATCGGGATAGCTCCGCAAAAAGAGCCATATCAAAAAAGAACCTCCCACGGCATGGTTTTGGCCGAAGATGGCCGTAAAATGTCAAAGTCCCTGGGCAACGTCGTTAATCCGGACGACATCGTCAAAGAATACGGAGCCGACACATTGAGAGTTTATGAAATGTTTATGGGTCCATTCGATCAGGCGATTGCGTGGAGCGAGCAGGGAGTCAAAGGAGTTTACCGCTTTTTAGGAAAAGTTTGGAAATTATCTTTGGAGTGCGTCGGTAACAAAAAAAGCGACTCGGAAATCTTGAGAGCGGTTCATGGGTTGAACAAAAAAATAAACGAGGAATTAGAGATGACGAAGTTTAATACGATTATCGCCGGCTTTATGGAATTCACGAATTTTATCCAAAGCCGCCAAGAAGGCGTAGGTAAGGATGCTGTCGAAAAAATGCTTGTTTTGCTCTCTCCCTTCGCTCCCCATATTGCCGAAGAACTCTGGCAGAAATTAGGCCATCAAGAGAGCATCTTTATGGAGAAATGGCCTGAATATTCGGAAAAAATGCTCAAGAAAGACACCACCACCTTAATTATCCAAATCAACGGTAAACTTAGGGACACAATTGAGGTTAAAATCGGCATTTCCGAGAAGGAGGCCAGGGGGTTGACATTAAGTCAAAAAAAGGTTAAAAACTACATATTGGGTAAAGAGATAAAAAGAATAATTTTCGTGCCTGGGAAACTAATTAACATCGTAGTGTAAACGGAGACCCCGCCCTCTAAGCCGAAGAAAAACATAAAGCATAGAGGGCGGGGTACTCACTTTGTTCGTATGTGCGGAATTGTCGGCTATATCGCCAGAAAACAAAATCCGAATTCTCTTAAATTGGGCATTGATGCTCTAAAAAGGCTGGAATACCGCGGATACGACTCCGCCGGTTTTGCTTTTTGGGACGAAAGTAAAAAGGATATTTTTTGCCAAAAAGCGGCGGGCCGCATTACGGTTTTGGAGGAAAAGGCAAGTATAGCCGTAAATGCTGCGGCATTGTCGGCCAACCCCCTGATTTTACATACCAGATGGGCAACGCATGGCGGAGTGACCGAATCGAACGCTCATCCTCATTTTGATTGCCAAAACAATATTTATTTAGTTCATAACGGTATTGTCGAAAATTATAAAAAATTGAAGGAAATGCTCCAGGGGGAAGGTCATAAGTTTCATTCCGAAACCGACACAGAGGTTATTGTTCATTTAGTGGAGAAGTTTTTTCAAGGCAATCTTGAAGAGGCGGTGAGAAAGGCCCTGCCGCTTATCCAGGGCAGTTATGGGATTGCGGTAATTGCCAAAAGCGATCCAAACAAGCTTGTCGCTGCCCGGCTTTCCAGTCCGTTGCTTTTAGGCCTGGGAGAAAATGAATATTTTATCGCCTCTGATCCGTCGGCCATCATCGCTCACACCAATAAGGTTATTTATCTTGACGATGGCGAGATCGTTACCGTCACTCCCGATAATTTTTCTATTCTTAAAGAAAAGAAGCCTGAGGAAATTGAATGGAAATTGGAGGATGCTCAAAAAGGCGGCTATCCTCATTTTATGCTGAAAGAAATAATGGAAGAACCCGAAGCCATTGAGAATTCCATTAAAGGCAGATTATTGGCGGAAGACGGCACGGCGCGCCTGGGCGGCCTCGAGGATGTCATGCCTCATTTAAGAAATGTGAAAAGAATGCTTTTTACCGCCTGCGGCACAGCTTTTTATGCGTCATTGGTTGGCCGGTATATGCTAGAAGAGTACGCGGGGATTCCCGTAGAGGCGGATATCGCTTCAGAATTCCGCTATCGGAAACCGATTATCGATGAAAATACGGTTTTACTTTGTGTTTCCCAATCGGGAGAAACAGCTGATACCTTAGCCGCTTTGAAGGAAATGAAAATGAAGGGCGTTTTAACGATGGGGGTAGTTAATGTTGTGGGAAGCACTATTGCCCGGGAAACCGATGCGGGAGTTTATAATCATATCGGCCCGGAAATGGGCGTGGCCTCAACTAAGGCCTTTATTTCCCAGCTGACTATTATGGCCCTCTTAACGCTATTATTGGGTCGCCAGCGGAATTTAAGTTTGGTTAAGGGTCAAAGAATTGCCCAGGATATTAAGGCTCTGCCCGAAAAAGCCCGTATGCTTTTATCTCGCGAAGATAAAAGAATCAAAGAAATTGCGGAAAAATATTACCAATACAATAATTTTATTTATCTTGGCAGAAAGTACAATTACCCCGTCGCCCTGGAAGGAGCTCTGAAATTAAAAGAAATAGCTTATCCGATTCACGCTGAAGGTTTGGCAAGCGGCGAAATGAAACACGGGCCGATTGCTATGGCTGATCAAAATTTTCCGTTTATTTTTATAGCTCCGCAAGACAGCGTTTATGAAAAAGTTATATCTAATATGGAGGAAGTAAAAGCGAGACATGCCCCGATTATCGCTATTGCCAACGAAGGCGATGAAAGAATTAAAACCATTGCCGACGATGTAATTTATATTCCCAAGACCTCTGAAATGCTGACTCCAATTTTATCTGTGATACCCCTGCATTTATTTGCTTATCATGTGGGCATTTTAAGGGGTAATGACGTTGACAGGCCGAGGAATTTGGCAAAGTCGGTTACCGTTGAGTAATTTTAATTAATTTTTTATCACAATCATGGAAATTTTGTTAAACAAACCGGGAGAAAAAGTAATCATGCTGGGCAATGAAGCCATCGTCAGAGGGGCTTTAGAGTCGGGTGTCCAGTTTGTGGCGACATATCCGGGCACTCCGGCTTCGGAAATCGGCAATCTTTTTTATCAAATCCAAAACTCAGAATCTAAAATTTCCAGTTTGTATTTTGAATTTTCGGTTAATGAAAAATTAGCGATGGAGGCCGGCATGGGGGCAAGTTATTCGGGATTAAAGACGCTTGTCGCCATGAAAAACTTCGGTTTGAATGTCGCTTCAGATCCCCTTTTGCCCTTTATCTACACCGGCACTAAGGGTCCGACGGTGATTATGATCGCCGATGACCCATCTTGCCATTCCTCCGCTCAATCCGAAGAAAATACCAGGGCCTTCGCTTCACTGGCTCATATCCCGATTTTAGAACCGTCCGACGCCCAAGAATGCAAAGATTTTATTAAGTTAGCCTTTCAGATTTCAGAAAAATACAATATTCCGGTTATGGTGAGGACGACAACTAGAGTGTCCCATCAGAAAATGTCAGTTAAGCTTGGTTCTCTGCCCATAGTAAAATTGGCGGGTTCGGGTAATTTTATTAAAGATACAAACAGGTTCGTGACTCTGCCTCCAAGAGTTTTAAGTATGAAAAAAGAGCTTTTGGATAAAATAGCAAAAATCAAAACATTAGCTGAAACAAGTCTCATCAATCAAATTGTCCGAGGTTCGACCTCGAACATCGGAGTGATTACTTCGGGCATCTCTTATTTATACGTGATGGAAGCTATGGAAAAACTGGGAGTCTCTTTACCTGTCTTAAAGATCGGCTTCTTTTATCCTTTGCCCGAGAAAAAAATTCAATCTTTTCTGAAGAGTTTTAAAAAAGTTTTGATTGTTGAGGAACTGGAACCTTATTTAGAAAAAGAGATAAAGGCTTTGTCTCAAAAAACCAATTGCCGCATCCAGATTTCCGGGAAAGATCTGATTCCGGAAGTCGGCGAATTGAAGCCGGAAATCATTACATCCGCTCTGGCAAAGTTTGCGAATAAGAAATATTCCGCTCCCCGCGCTAAAGAGGGGCCAACCCTTAAGCGTTCTCCCGTGCTTTGCCCGGGATGCCCATATTGGTTGGTAATTTCAGCGGTCAAAAAGGCAGTGGACGTCAATAAAGTGATTTTCGGCGGAGAGATCGGCTGTTATATGCTTTTTGGCAATTCTATTGTTAATTTACAGGATTATCTTGCCTGTATGGGGTCTTCTGTTGGGATCGGACACGGGATCAAAAAGGCCCTTCAACTCGGTTCAGGGCAAGCCTCGAGGCAGAAACTCATTGCTTTTGTCGGCGATTCTTCTTTCTTTCACTCCGGTATTCCGGCTTTGATCAATACGGTGTTTAATAAATCAAACCCCCTGATTATTATATTAAACAATGAAACCACGGCTATGACAGGCCATCAGCCGCATCCGGGCAATGAGGGGATAATCATCGAAAATATCGTGCGGGCCTGCGGCGTGAAAAATTTAAAAGTGATCGACCCGGTCAATCAAGCCGAATTCATCCAGACGGTCAAGGAATTCACGGAAGCTCCTGAAGTTTCAGTGATTATCGCGCGCCATCCTTGTATTTTTGTCGGTAAAAAACAAAACTAAATTAACATGGCTCAAAAACTAAACCAATTTAATATCGTCATTGTGGGAACAGGAGGCCAGGGGTTGATTACTCTTTTGCAGGTTATTGCCGAGGCTGCAGTTTTTTCCGGCTTGGATTTTAAAACTTCCGAATTGCACGGACTTTCGCAAAGAGGCGGATCGGTCGAGGTCCATATCAGATTCGGCAAAAAGATTTATTCTCCCCTGGTGGCCCAAGGCGAAGCCGATTTGGTGATTGCTCTTGAGATGCAGGAAGCTTTAAGGGCCGCTTATTTTGCGAATGAGAAGACTGTTTTCCTGATTAATAAACATGTTGTGCCCGTGCCCCTGCAAACTTCTTTTACCGAGGATCAGATTTTAAAAATATTATCAAGTGTTGCCCGTAAAATCGAGTTCGTGCCGGCCGGAGAAATCTGCCAAAAAGAAATTGGTACGAAAGTGGTTGCCGGAACTTATTTGGTGAGTCTTGCCGCATTTCGGGGCTTAATTCCCCTGAAAACCGATTTAATACTAAAAGCGATTAAAAAGGTGATTCCCGAGCAATATTTTGAATTAAACAGGAAAACATTCGATTTAGCCGAGCATGATGAAAAAAAACGGTAAAATAGTTTGTTTGGGAGGCGGTAACGGCATGCCCAAAGCCGTTTTGTCCGGCCTTAAAAAATATCCGGTAAAAATATCGGCGGTTTCCGCTACCTTAGATACCGGCGGTTCTTCCGGCAAATTGAGGCAAGGATTTAAAACAGGCATTTCTTTCGGCGACATCAGAAGGGCGGCTTTGGCTTTGTCGGGAGCCGATGTGAAAACCAAGAATTATTTTACTTACCGCGACTGGGACGGGAACGTTATGGCCAATGTTTTTTGCACGGCCATGGTGGCGGCCACCGGCAGCCAAGAAACAGCTATTCAAGAGCTTAAAGCCAGACTGAAAGTTCCCGTTCAGCACGAGATTTTGCCGGTTACTCTTGATGATGCCGATATTTGCGCGGTTTTGGAAAACGGCCAAATTATCATTGGCGAAACAAACATTGATGTCCCGAAACACAACGGCAATCTGAAAATCAAAGAAGTTTATCTCAAGCCCAGTGCCAGGGCTTATTCTAAAACACTTAAGGCGATTGAAGATGCCGATTTGATTACTATCGGGCCAGGCGACCTCTATTCTACCTTGGCCCACGTTCTTTTGGTTGATGGTATTCCGCAGGCTATCAAAAAAAGCAAAGCCAAAAAAATCTATATTTGCAATTTAATGCAAAAGCACGGCGAAACCGACCGTTTTATGGTTCAGGATTTTGCGGCTCAAATTGAAAAACTTTTAGGCGGACCGCTCGATTTTATAATTTATAACAAAACCTCGCCTTCCGTTCAAAGGATGTTTGCGTATAAAAAAGAGCATCCGGAGCTTTTGAATATGGTGGAAAACAGGACTTCGGACTCAAGATTTATCGGCGCCGACCTGATTACTTTTTCCGGCCCCATAGCGCACGATCCTGATAAATTAGCTAAAATCATTTTATCAACATGCAAGCTGTAATTTTGGCAGCCGGAGAATCTTCCCGCTTTTGGCCGCTTAACAAAGCCCACAAATCCCAAATCAAACTCTTGGGCGAGTCTTTGGTTAATTGGACGCTTAAAACTCTTGTCAGATCCGGTATCAAGGAGATTGTTTTGGTTTGCAGCTCTGATGCCCGCATTAAAGAAGAGGTGGGCGATGGCAGCAAGATTGGTGCGAAAATATCTTATATTATTCAGGACCGGGCATTGGGTACGGGCGACGCAGTTTTCAGGGCGAAAGATTTTATTCGAGAGCCGTTCTTTATTCTGCATCCTTATAAGTTTTACGCCGAAGAAATCATGAAAGCCATGGTTAAAAAAGGAAACGACAACAAGTCTCAAGTCGTTTTAGCCGCTTCTCCCGTCGACGACCCGCAAGATTACGGAGTTTTGAGGTTTGAAGGAAACGTTTTAGTGGGCATTGATGAAAATCCTTCATCGAGGAATGCCCTTTCTGACCTAAGAACGCTAGGGATTTATTTTTTGCAGCCGGAATTTTTCCGGTATTATCAAAAATTAACAAGCCACCGCGAAGAGGACCTGATTGACGCCCTCAATCTTTTTTTAAAAGAAAAAAAAGGCGATTTTGTTTTATTGGACAAAGATTTGCCTACATTAAAATATCCTTGGGATCTTTTTAAGGTCTTACAAGCGATGTTTGAATCGGAAAATTTCAAAGAAAGCGTGGCTGCTTCAGCTGTTATCGGAAAAAACGTCGTGATTAACGGCAAGGTTTACATCGGAGAGAATGTCAAAATAGGGGAAAATACCGTCATTAACGGTCATGTTTTTATCGGCGACAATTGTGAAATCGGGGCGAACAATGTTTTACGCGGTCCGGTCAACTTGGAAAAAACTGTGAAAACCGGCGCTTTTTGCGAGATCAAAAACACGATTATCCAGGAAGGAACCCACTTGCATTCGGGTTATTTTGGCGATTCAATCATCGGGAAAAACTGTCGTTTCGGCGCAGGCTTTGTCAGCGCCAATAAAAAACTGGACAGGGAAAGCATCAGATCAATGATTAAGAATCAAAAAAAAGACACGGGGTTGACCTCTTTTGGGGCTGTGGTGGGCTCAAATACGCGCTTTGGCGTCCATTGCAGCACCATGCCGGGCGTTTTGATCGGCTCAGATTGCATTATCGGTCCGGGAACCGTTGTTTTTGAAAACATTGAAGATAACACCACTTTCTATACAAAATTCGAGAAAGTTGTAAAAAAGAACGAATGAAAAAAGTTAAGGGTCTGGTTTTATTATCGGGAGGGCTTGATTCAACCTTAGCCGTCAAAATCCTACAAAAGCAGGGGATAAAAATAACAGCTCTTTCTTTCAAGAGCTATTTTTTTGGCACCCGTGCCGCTGAAAAAGCGGCAAAGCTGTTGGAGGCCAAATTAAAGATAGTCGATTTTTCCGAGGAGCACCTGGTTATGGTTAAAAATCCGAAACACGGTTATGGGAAAGCAATGAACCCCTGCATTGATTGCCATGCTCTGATGCTGAAAAAAGCCGGAGAAATTATGAAAAAAAAGAAATTTGATTTTGTGGCAACGGGAGAAGTTTTGGGCGAGCGGCCGATGTCGCAAAATTTAAGAGCCCTAAAACTAATTGAAAAAGAAGCTTCTTTGGCAGGTTTTTTATTGAGGCCCCTTTCGGCCAAGCTTTTAGAACCGACCGTTCCCGAAAAAGAGGGCTTGGTGGACAGAGATAATCTTTTTGATATTTCCGGGCGAGGCAGGGGAAAACAGGCGGCTTTGGCGCGACTTTGGCAGATTAAGGATTATCCCGCGCCGGCCGGCGGATGTCTTTTGACCGATCCGATCTTCGGTAAAAAGTTGAAGGAATTATTGCAAATCTGTCCGAAGTGCGGAGAGAAAGACGTGATGCTTTTAAGATACGGCCGGCATTTCTGGTTTGATAAGACGAAAATCGTCGTCGGCCGCAACGAGTCGGAAAATAGAAAGATTAAAACACTGGCCGGACGGGGAGACGTCTTAGTTGAGATGAAGGATTATCCCGGACCCCAGACTCTTATTAAGAGTTATTCAAAAAAGGAAATTTCGTCGGATATTTTAACCAAAGCCAAAGAGTTGACCAAGTATTATTCGACTAAGGCCCGCCTATTGACAGAAAAGATTGGATTTGTTATAATTAAGTATTGAAAATTAGGCAGAAGGAGGAATAAGATGCCCCAAAACGCGATAATATCGGGAGGATGGTTGTGTTCGTGCGGTCTCTATTTTTCCTGGGACTCATATCATGAGAAAGCCGTTTATTCGGGTATGGATTCAAAAACCGGTAGGGAAATTAATGTGGAAAAACCGGTTTGCAGGGGCGACAAGGGTCCCATCAGATGTCCGGAGTGTGGAGGCCGTAAGATCGAATCGTTAGTTTGTTAAGCCAAAGGTAAAAAGTCCTGCGGGGAACCGCGGGACTTTTTTGTTTTAAGAAAATGGGTTAGATTAAAACAATGGAGATTATCAAGCCGGATTTTCAAAAAGTAATTAAAGCGCTTAGACAGGGCATGGTTTTAATTTGTCCTACCGACACGGTTTATATCCCTGCAGCCGATGCTACCAACGAAAAAGCGGTAAAGAAAGTTTTTTTGATCAAAAAACGTTCACTTAGAAAGCCGGTTCCGATTTTTGTAAAAGATATTAAAATGGCAAAAAAAACAGCCGAAATTAATAAAAAGCAGGAGAGATTTTTAAAAAAGGTCTGGCCGGGGAAAGTAACGGTAGTTTTAAAAAGGAAGAAATCAAAGATAAAATTATACGGGGTTGATAAAAAAACAATTGCCCTTCGCATCCCAAATTATAAGCTGATAAATATTTTATTAAAAAAGCTCAACAGACCGTTGGTCGGCACTTCAGCTAATATTTCCGGAAAGCCCGCTTCGGGCGATCTTAAAGAAGTAATGTCGCAATTTAAGGGCCAAAAGCATCAGCCCGACCTGATAATTGACGCCGGAATTTTACCGGGCAAACCTTCCAAAGTTTTAGACTTAACAGTTTGGCCGCCTAAAGTTTTAAGACTTTAAAATATTATGATTATTCTGGCCATCGAAACTTCATGCGATGATACCTGCGTGGCGGTTGTTGAAGCAAAAGGAAAGGAGAAAATTCAGTTTAAAATTCTTTCCAATATTGTTTCTTCTCAGGAAAAACTTCATGCAAAATACGGCGGGGTTTATCCTTTTTTGGCGAAAAGAGAACATCAGAAAAATTTACCGGTGGTGTTTAAGAAGGCAATCAAAAAAGCGGGGAACCCCGAAATTGATCTTATCGGCGTTACTGCGGGCCATGGGTTAGAACCCTGTTTGTGGCAGGGAATAAATTTTGCCAAAGATTTGGCTGAAAAATTAAAAAAACCGATGATTCCGGTTAACCACGTAGAGGCGCACATACTTGTCAGTTTTATTGACGGGTTTACGAAATCAATTAAGTTTCCGGCGATTTGCCTGGTGGTCTCGGGAGGGCATACAGGATTAATTTTAATGAAGGGCATCGGCGAATATCGTCTTATCGGCGAAACCAGAGATGACGCGGCCGGCGAGTGTTTTGATAAAGCGGCCAGGATTTTGGGGCTGGGGTATCCCGGAGGACCAATAATCGCCAAAATAGCTGCCCAAAGAGTTAAGGGAAGCCGGACTTCGATTGTTCTGCCTAGGCCGATGATTCATCAAAAAAACTACGATTTCAGTTTTTCAGGATTAAAAACTGCGGTATTATATAAAGCGAGAGGTGAAAAATATGATAAAGCGGCCATGTGTGCAGAGATTCAGCAGGCGATCATTGACGTTTTAATTCATAAAACCATGAATGCCGCCAGGGACTACGGGGTAAAAACAATTATACTGGGCGGCGGCGTTGTTGCTAATGATGAATTGCGCAAACAGTTTCACCATCAATTAAAAACTAAAAACTATAAACTAAAATTGTTAGTTCCGCCGAAAGTTTTCTGCACCGATAACGCCGTCATGGCAGCTGTTGCCGCCTTTTTTCACCGGTCGAAGAGTTCAAAAAATATTAAAGCAGAGGCTGATCTCAGAATCTAATGGATTACTTTATTTTTCAACAAATTAACGGGTTGGCAGGGAGGTCTGTTTGCCTCGACTCTTTGGGTATATTTTTCGCCGAATATCTCATTTATATTTTGGGCGGGGCGGCGCTTTTATTATTTAGAAAGAATCTTCGAAGGATTATTTGGGCGGGACTGGCCGTGGTTTTGGCTAAATTCGGTATTGCCGAATTAATCCGCCTCTTTTGGTTGCGGCCGCGGCCTTTTGTTGAGAATAATGTTAATTTATTAGTTGAAGTAGCAGCAAAACCCTCTTTCCCTTCAGGGCATGCCAGCGTCTGTTTTGCTTTGTCTTTCGTTGTTTACCATTACCACAAAAAAGCCGGCATAGCTTTTTTTGCCGCCAGCTTTTTGATCTCCATTGCCCGAGTTTTTGTGGGCGTCCATTGGCCCTTGGATATTTTAGGAGGAGCCGTCGTCGGCATTCTTGCGGGATGGATTATCATCAAGATCTCCCAGAAGTTTAAATGTGCCTGAGGAGGGAGTCGAACCCTCATGACCTTGCGGTCATGCGATTTTGAGTCGCACGCGTAAGCCAATTCCGCCACCCAGGCAAGATAAATCTTGCCTTACTTTAACAGAAAACCGCTCTCTTGTAAATATGGAGTTTTTTTGCTAATCTGATTTAATGACTCGGATAATTTGCGTTGTCAATAACAAGGGAGGCGTAGGTAAAACAAATGTCAGTGTTAATTTGCCTGTTTTTTTGGCGGCACTGGGGAAAAGAGTGCTTTTGGTTGATTTTGACCACCAGGCGAACGCCACTTTTTCTTTAGGGATCCATCCTAAAAATTTGCCGCTTTCTGTTTATCACGCTTTAATGGGCCATGTGAGTCCCGCGGCCATTATCCGTAAAAGCTCGTTTTTTGGATACGAAATTATGCCGGCCTCGTCAGACTTAGCCGGGGCTTCCATAGAGCTCGTCAATCTCCCGGATCGAGAGTTTAAATTGCGCGAAATTTTGGACAAGGTCAAGGATTCTTACGATTTTATTTTGATCGATTCGCCGCCGAGTTTGGGGCCGTTGACTATTAACGCTCTTTGCGCCGCTAATGAAGTTTTAATTCCGGTTCAGTGCGAATATTTGGCGTTGGAAGGACTTGATCAGCTGTTAAGCACGATTAAGCTGGTTAGGGAAAATTTGGGGCAGGATTTAAAAATTACCGGCGCTCTTTTGACTATGTACAACAGAAATAATAAAATATGCAGGGAGGTGGCTAAGGAAATCAGGCAGAATTTCCAGGGATACGTTTTTGATACCGTGATTCCCAGGCAGGTTTGCTTAGCTGAAGCTCCCAGATACGGCAAAACAATTTTGCAATACGCCCCCACGTCTTCGGCCGCTCAGTCTTATCGGGAATTGGCCCAAGAACTTCTTAATAAAGAAAATCAAAATAACCCTAATCCTAACCTTAATCCAACAATAAATAATCTTACTCCACAAATATGAAACAAAATTTTGGACGAGGACTAGAGTCGTTAATTCCCAGAAAAACCGCGAAGGAAGGTACCGCTTCCGGAACAAGACAAGAGCCGATTTTTTACATTGAGATCGAAAAAATAAAATCCAATCCGTATCAGCCCAGAAAAAATTTCGACCAGGATGGATTGAATGCTTTGGCCGATTCGGTCAGGGAGTTTGGGGTTTTACAGCCCTTGCTTGTCAGCCGCATCGAGAAAGAAACAGGAACTGAATATCAATTGATTGCCGGGGAAAGAAGGTTTTTGGCCGCCAAAATGGTTGGATTGAACCAGGTGCCGGTGATTGTTAAGGATCCGACCGAAAAAGAAAAACTGGAGATTTCTTTAATCGAAAACGTCCAAAGGTTGGATTTGAACGCCATGGAAAAAGCCGAGGCCTACTCTAGACTGCAACAGGAGTTTAATTTTATGCAAAAAG
This sequence comes from Candidatus Nealsoniibacteriota bacterium, assembly GCA_043813805.1. GTDB lineage: Bacteria > Patescibacteriota > Minisyncoccia > Minisyncoccales > MHMH01 > 2-02-FULL-43-13. The sequence goes on from JBDRKR010000028.1 coordinate 23,890, forward strand.
ACGTGGCTAAGCTTTGCGGTAAAAGCCGGGAAGCAGTGGCCAACACTTTAAGGCTTCTTGATTTGCCCGATGAGATCAAAATAGCCTTGAGAGAGGAAAGACTCAGCGAGGGCCACGCAAGGGCCATGCTGGCCGTCAGCGATGCTCAGAAACAGAAAGCTATTTTTGTGAGAACTCTAAGGGACGGGCTTAATGTCAGGGAAGTGGAAAATTTAGCCGCTCGCTTAAATATTTGGCAGCCGGTTCGGAGAAACGTTTCAGTCGCTTCGCGGGAAATAAAAGCGTTGGAAGAGAAGATCAGGGAAGTCCTTGGCCTGAAAAATATTAAACTGAGGATGGAGGCGGGCAGGCCCAAACTTACGGTATTTTTTGATTCTAAAAAAGAAATAGAGGCCTTATTTAAAAAGCTCGAACCTTAGGCGCGGGTTTTTATTTTTTCACCCAACCGGCCTCAATAACTTTTTGAGGCCATTTCTTTTGGATTTCTTCCATTTCCTTGCAGTCAGCCCTATGGACGACTGCCCCTCGGTCTTTGGTGATGTAAGCTTTAATTTTTTCTTCGGGTTTGGGGAGACAGCATTTAGCCAGATGTTTTTGAATGCCCGTTTCTCCGGCCAAAGAAACAATCATTTCGGCTTTCGGCGTCTTCTTTATTTTCGGTTCTTTTTTTATCCAGCGCAATTTGGGAAAACGAATAATTTCCGCCGTTTTTTTCAAAAAACCTTTTAAGCTTTCTGTCCGGGAGCTTTGTTTTAAAAAGTTTTTTATTCTGGAACGGGCCATGCCTGTTTTGACGAATCTCAGCCAATCCCGGGAAGGTTTTTGATTTTTATCAACCAAAATTTCTACGATATCTCCGTTTTTTAAAGGCTGGAAAATTGGAATCATTTTGCCGTTGGCTTTGGCGGCGTGGCAATGATCGCCGATATCGGAATGTACAGTATATGCAAAATCAATGGCGCAGGCTCCTTCGGGGAGGTCGATTACGTCGCCCTTCGGCGTGAAAAGAAAGATTCTGTTCTTAAAAAAATCAATTTTTAATCCTTCTAAGAAATCTTTGGACTCCAAGATTTTACTTTGCCAGTTTTTCAGCTGCACAACCCAGGAAAATTTACTGCCTTGGTTTTTTAAATTAATGCCTTCTTTCATGGCCCAGTGGGCGGTAATACCATATTCGGCCTCTTCATGCATTTCTTTTGTTTTGATTTGAACCTCGGTAATCTTCCCGCCAAGGCAAAGGCATGTTGTGTGGAGAGCCCGATAGCTGTTCGGCTTCGGGAAAGCGATATAATCCTTGATCCGGCCGGGCAGCGGCTTCCAAAACTTATGAATTATTCCCAAAACCTCGTAGCATGTTTTAATGTCCGGGACGATTATTCTTAAGGCCACCAAATCGTAAATCCTTTCGAAATCCATTTCGTGCTTCAAAAGTTTCTGATAGAGCGTCCAGTAATGTTTCGGACGGTAATGGATATCGATTATTTTTATCCTTTCCTTCCGGAATATTTTCACCAGGACTTTTTTGAAGTTTTCCAAATATTTATTTCTTTCTTCGTATCTTTCCTTGACGTTGCTTATCAGCCAGTTATATTCTTTCGGATAAAGGTACATAAAAGCCAGATCTTGCAATTTGCCCCTGATTTCTCCGATGCCCAGCCGGTTGGCCAAAGGGGCGAAAATCTCCAGGGTTTCTAAAGCTATTCTTTTTTGTTTTTCGGGCGGGACCGATCCAAGAGTTTCCATATTGTCCAATCTGTCGGCCAATTTAATTAAAACCACCCTTAAATCCTCGGCCATGGCAAAAAACATCTTTCTTAAATTTTCGGCCCGCAAGTCAATTGGTTTTTTAATCCTCATCTCTATCGGTTCTACAGTCAGTCCTTCTTTGGGATAGCGGAGTTTGCCTAATTTTGAAACGCCGCTGACCAAGAAAGCGATTTCCTTGCCGAATTTTTTTTCAATATCCTCCAAAGTTTTATCGGTGTCGTCGGCGACATCATGCAAAATTCCGGCGGCAATGGTTTTCGAATCCAGCTTCATTTTGCTCAAAATCCAAGCGACTCTCAGCGGATGAGAGATGTAGTTTTCGCCCGAAGCTCTTTTTTGGCCGAGATGCGCGCTTTCGGCAAATTCAAAAACGCTTTTGATAAGCTCGGGGTTCGAGGTGTTTTTAAGAATTAGTTGGAGTTGCTGACTTAACATGATCGCACTCCTTATTAGAGCATTTCACCTTTTTATATTTTTCTACAAGAAGCGATGAGCACTTGGGGCATTTTTCATTCATAGGTTTGTCCCACAAAGCGAAATCGCATTTGGGGAAGCGGTCGCACCCGTAAAATATTTTATTAGTTTTCGTTCTTTTCGTGACGACGTTGCCCTCTTGGCACTTCGGGCATTTTATTCCCAAATTATTCTGAGGCAAAGATTCGGTATATTTACATTCCGGGAATTTGCTGCAGGCGTAGAATTTACCGAATTTGCCAAGTCTCACCAAAAGCGGGCTTTGGCATTTGGGGCAAAGCTTTTTAGTGGGCTCTTCAGTAAATTCTTTTTTTGAAACCTCTTTATATTTTTGCTCCAAATTTTTACTGAAGGGGCCGTAGAAATCTTCAAGCACCTGTTTCCACTTTCTTTCGCCCCGAGAAACGTTATCAAGGTTTTCTTCCATATTGGCTGTAAAATTAATATCGACTATTTCGGGAAAATGTTCGACGAGTACGTCGTTGACGACTAAGCCGATTTCCGTCGGCTGGAAAAATTTCTTTTCGTTTTTTTCAATATAGTTTCTTCCCTGGATGGTGGAAATAATCGGAGCGTAGGTTGATGGCCGTCCGATGCCCGCTTTTTCCAGAGCTTTAATCAGGGTGGCTTCGGTATAGCGGCTGAGGGGCTGCGTAAAATGCTGCAGCGGGTCTATTTTTAAGAGTTCCAATGTTTCGGTTTTTTCCAACGGCGGCAAAATCGCTTCCTCGTACTTTACAGGATAGACTTTCAGAAAACCGTCGAATTTCAGTGTTTGGCCGTTGGCCCTGAAAACACATTCTTTGGCCTTGATATCTGCGGCCGTAGCTAAGAAGATCGCTTCTTTCATTTGGCTCGACATAAACCTCCGCCAGATTAAATCATAGAGTTTATATTGCCTTTCGTCCAATTTTGCCTGATCAGGCGTTATTTCGGGGTAAGTGGGCCTGATGGCCTCGTGGGCTTCTTGAGCTCCCTTGGCTTTAGTCTTGAATTTCCGGAATTGATAATAATTTGAGCCGTAGTTTTCAGTAATGAATTTTTTGGCGATACCCAGGGCCGTTTCGGAAAGATTAAAAGAATCGGTCCGGTGGTACGTGATCTTTCCCGTTTCATAAAGCCGTTGGGCGATGCTCATGGTGAATTTGGCCGAGAATTTAAATCGTCTCCACGCTTCTTGCTGCAAAGTGCTTGTTGTAAACGGCGGCATGGGATTTTTATTTACCTCTTTTTTTTCAACATCTGATACTTGATATGACGCCCCCGCTAAGTCTTTGATGATTTTTTCCGCTTCTTCCTGATTTTTTATTTCCAGTTTATCTAAAACCTTGTCATTTCTCTTGATTAGAGTCGCTTCAAATGAAAGAGGCTTAGCCTCTTTCATTTTTTTAAGAGAAGCGGTAATGGTCCAATATTCTTGCGCCAAAAACTTTTTGATTTCTCTTTCACGATCTACCACCAATTTGACGGCGACCGATTGAACGCGGCCGGCGGAAAGCCCGCGGGAAATCTTTTTCCATAAGAAGGGCGATAATTTATAACCGACGATTCTGTCCAAAATCCTTCTTGCCTGCTGGGCATCAACTTGGTTTTGGTCAATGTCCCGAGGATTTTTTAGAGCTTCTTGAATAGCTTCCTTGGTAATTTCGTGGAAAACAATTCTTTTATATGGCTCTTTTTTCCCGCCGAGCTTTAAAGTCTCTATCAAATGCCAGGCAATGGCTTCGCCTTCTCTGTCTTCATCAGTTGCAAGTATTGTTGATTTGGTTTCTTTAACTGCGTCTCGGAGCAGTTTTATGTTTTTTCTGGCTTTTGTGGGAATGACGTATCTGGGTTCAAAACCTTTTTCAATATCAATGCCAAGTTCGCCCTTGGGCAAATCTCTGACGTGCCCGTAAGAGGCAAGGACCTTGTAGTCTTTACCCAAAAAGCCCTGCAAGGTTTTTGATTTAGTCGGCGATTCAACGATAATTAGTTTACTCGACATATATTTTCTTAATCTAACACCATTTCCGGAAAATGACAAAATTTAATTATTTTTTAATTTTAAGCGAAGCGAAAAATCAAGGTTCTTGAGCGGAGCGAGGGGTTCTTATTTTATCGATAGCGTCGGAGAGTATCTGACAATATAAATTTAAGCCGACTTGGTTGATGCTGCCTGATTGCTCTTTGCCTAAAATATTGCCGGCTCCCCTGATTTCCAGGTCTCTCATGGCAATTCTGTAGCCTGAACCCAGGTCTTCGGCCTCTTTCAGTGCTTTTAATCTTTCTTCGGCGAGTTCCGAAAGGTTGCCGCTGTAAAAGAAATAGGCAAAAGCTTGTATGTGCGAGCGGCCGACCCGGCCCCTGATTTGATAAGCTTGAGCCAGGCCAAGCCTTGGAGCATCAGCCACAATTAAAGTGTTGACGTTGGGCACATCAAGCCCGTTTTCGATAATGGTCGTCGCCACCAGCACGTCGATTTTTTTATTTCCGAAATCTTTCATTATACTGACCAGTTTTTTTTCGTTTAATCTACCATGAACTATTCCGATTTTGGCTTGTGGGACAAGTTCCCGAAGAAACTTTTTGACGGCTTCGATGTTTTCCACCCGGTTGTGCAGATAATAAATTTGTCCCCCTCTTTTCATTTCTTTATTGATCGTTGTTTTTATTATTTTCTCCGACCAGGGCAAAACGAGCGTTTTTATCGGCTGGCGGTAAAGAGGGGGAGTCTGGATGACGCTGATTTTTTTTAAAGAAGAAAGGGACAGATATAGGGTTCTCGGTATGGGCGTGGCGGAAAGCGACAAAATATCCAGGGACGCTCTTATTTTTTTTAATTTTTCTTTTTGCTTGACGCCGAATCTTTGCTCGTCGTCGATGGCCAAAAGTCCCAGATTTTTGAATTCGACATCGTTTGATAAAACGCGGTGGGTGCCGATGATGATGTCGATTTGCCCCTGTTTTAGCTTTTGAATGATAGTTTGCTGCTCTTTTTTGGTTTGCAGGCGGCTGAGCAGTTCGAATTTGATAGGAAGATCGTCCAGTCTTTTCTTAAAAGTTTGGAAATGCTGGGAAGCCAAAATGGTGGTCGGGCAAATCAGGGCCGCCTGGAAGCCTGAATTGACCGCTTTGACCATGATCCTTAAAGCAACCTCGGTTTTACCGAAGCCTACATCTCCGCAGATAATTCTGTCCAAGGGAATTTGGGAGGTTTCCAGGTCTTTTTTAATATCTTCTATCGCCTGGATCTGGTCGGGCGTCTCAGCGTAGGGGAAAGTGTCGGTGAGGGCGATGTCGATCTCGGTGTCGGGCAAATAATAGGGACGGGTAGCCAGTTCTCTTTTCGCATAAATTTCTAAAAGCTCTTTAGCGAGTTTTTCGGTTTCTTCTTTTACCCTTCTTTTAGTTCTTTCCCAAATTTGCGAGCTTAATCTTGAAATTGAAGGAGTTTGGAAACCGACGTATCTCGAAAGTTTTCTTTCAAGCCCGACCGGTACATATAATTTATCGCCTTGCGCGTACGTCAGGACGTAATATTCGTTTGAGGCCGAACCTCCTTTATCGATGATAGAGGTTCGGCCTCCGTACATACCGACCCCGTGGTCAAGATGCACTAAATAGTCGCCCTCTTTTAAAGCGTCCAGTTGCGAGTAGATTTTTTGCCTTTTGAGTTTTCGTTTGATTCTTTCTTTGGCCGCCTGTTCATCGGCAATGGCAATAGGCAGAGGTTCGATGTTTTCGATTTGGTTGTTGTCAAAATCAACCCGGAAAGCATTGTTATAATTTAAGGGAAAAATATCAATCGTGCCGCCTCTCCGCGAAAACTCGCCGGGCTCTGCGATGGTTTGGACCTTTTCATAGCCCATTTCATCAAGTTTCCTCAAAACCTCCGAGAAGCTCATTTCGCGATCCTGCTGGAAAAGCAAAAGATTGTCTTCAAAAAACGATTGGGATTTTTTAGCTTCCAGGATTTTTTCAAGGTTTTCTTCAAACCACAAATTACCCCTTTCCAGAAAATAGGGGGTGATGCTGGCGACCAGAATCTCTTTAACGCTTTTTCTTGACAATTCCATCTATTTGGAGTATATTATGATATTCAGTAAGTTGTCAAAAGGAGGTGTACTTTGAAAAAATTGTTTTGGGGAGCAATGGCACTGTTGATGATCGCGTTTGTGCTTTTCGGCGCATTGCCGGTTCTCGCCGATGACGGCGACAATTTCAAAAAAGCCGGATTGCAAGCTTTTCAAGAAAGAGAGGAGCTTCTTTCTGAAAAGAAAGCAGAGATCACGGCCTGGATCCAAACAATTACCGATGACCGCGAAGTTACAAAAGACGAGATGTCGGTTTTCAACGATAAAGTGAGGGACTTTGAACGGGCAAGAATAGGGGCCGATGAGTACCTGAAACTTTACGAATTGAAAACCTCTATTGAGTTAGATGAGCAATTGAGCGAGGCGGCCAAGGGTTATTTTAAACACAACGCCTTGATTAAAAAGGATGATGGCGAAGAGGCGAAAAGATATTTTGCTCAAGCCACCGGTCGCGATGTCGTGGTGCAGAATGGTATCGTGGTTTGGGACAAAGATAATATTTTCTTTATGAGTCTAGCTGCTCTTCTCTTTTTACTTATGATTTATTGCTCTTTCTACGGCTCAAAAGGAAAAAGACTTATTGGGTTAGCGGTAGCCTTCGGTCTGTTATTCGTCGCGACGCTGTTGTTTCTTTTTTTGATCTAAGATAAAACGGATCGTTTCCGTTGCACATCATGAAGCCGAGGCATAGCCCCGGCTTTTCATTTAATTAGCTTGTTGACTTCCGATTTCAACAAGTCAGTCAAGGCGGAGTTTCCCAAGTTTTTCGTCAAGATTCATACCAAACAGACATTGTTTAGCGAATTCTTTATATGACTGCGGCGTTGGGAACATTTCACCCAATACATCTCTGTCGATAATGGGAGAGTTGCGATTTCCAGCATAATCGCCCAGACTATTGTAAGGATCTTTTATGGCCCATTCGAAAGCCTTATCAAATTCTTGGACGGCTTTTTCTAAACCACCGGGATATTCTTCAAAAGCATTTTTAACTTGAATATATACACTAAGATATGTGAGATAATTATCTTTCTCTATTAATTTTCCTTTATATCTCCCTTGGAATAAACTTCCTACTTCTCGGTAGCGTTCATTAAACCGTTTTGCTATCGCAATGCCTGCTCTCTGCATAAATATTTGAATTCCATTTTCTACTTCTTGTTTTAAAAGTAAATGTAAATGGTTTTCTCTTAATTTAAATGCCAGGATTTTTATGAGGGGCGAACGCAGACCTAACCGTGCCGGCCAGATAAGCTGATTGTTGAAATCCGATTTCAACAACTCTCGTAATTCACGGAAAGGATTGAGGATGGAGCTTTTGTGGTTAAGGTAATATAAAACTTGCAGGAAATGCCATTTATCTTTTGCATCGCGTACGATCGGTTGTTTGCGATTCCCTCGATTGTAGATATGGGCGAAAGAGCCGACTTCAAACTTCATAATTTTTGGTCTTGTTGATATCCGATTTCAACAAGTCAATAATTTGGGGAATGACGGTTTGGAAAATTTTCTCTTCTTCTTTGGTAAAGTTTTGTAAGACGAATTTTTCTACAGCCGTAGGTTTCCCTTTGAGTGGGCAGATGCCGATTCTGACGCGGTTGAAGTCTCGAGTACCCAGTTTTTTAATGATGGATTGTACGCCTTTGTGGCCGGCCGAACCCCGGTTTTTAGAAATTTTAAATTCGCCCAGCGGCAGATCGACATCGTCATGGACAACCCACAAATCCGCCGGTTTCATTTTATAGAAATTTACCGCCTTGATTACAGCATCTCCGGAGTTATTCATGAAAGTCTGGGGCTTTAGCAACACGACATCGTTGGGCTTTTGTTTCGCCAATTCGTCAATCACCCGGAAACCGATGTTGTGCCGAGTTTTTTCGTATTCTTTTCCCGGATTGCCTAATCCCGTGATTAAAATCATATCACTTGTATTTTAGCATAAACTTAGGTATAATTAGAAAAGTCATAATATTATGAATAAACTCTTTCTTTATATTTGGGAAGTTTTAAAGATTGTCATCGTCGCTTTATTGATTGTAGTGCCTATACGCTATTTTGTCTTCCAGCCGTTTTTTGTCAGAGGGCAATCAATGGAGCCCAATTTTTATAATGGCGATTATTTAATCGTTGACGAATTAACTTATCAGTTTCGAGCACCCGAAAGAGGAGAGGTTGTGGTTTTTAAATATCCCAACGACACCACTCAGCGCTATATCAAAAGGATCGTCGGGTTGCCGGGAGAAACTATTGCGGTTAATTCCGGGAAAGTTTTTATCTATCAGGACAGTTCGCCCGTGGCCTTGGATGAATTGACCTATCTCCCCCAAACCACCCGGACGCAGGGCGACATCAAAATAACTTTAGGCAAAGAAGACTATTTTGTTTTGGGAGATAACCGAGCCCTCTCGGCTGATTCCCGGGCCTGGGGCACTTTGCCCGAAAGAGACCTGATCGGCCGCGTATTCTTTAGGGCTTGGCCGATTAGCGCCTTAGCCAAAGTTGAATTACCCGCTTATAGCAAGTAGAATACTTGATATATCAGGCAAAGCACAGATATTAAATTTTTAAATCATATTATGGTAAAAAAAATAAGACTTCAGGCGCCCACCGGCATGCACGACATTCTGCCCGAGACTCAGCCTTTCTTTCGTAAAGTTTTAGCTACGGCAAACTCCGTCGCTCAATTTTACGGTTTTCAAAAAATTGACACGCCCATCGTTGAAGACGCCGAGCTTTTTTCAAAGGGAATCGGGTTAAGCACGGATATCGTTGAAAAAGAAATGTATGCTTTTCGCACCAAGGGCGGGGATTTTTTAGCTTTGCGACCCGAGTTTACCGCGGGCATTGTCAGGGCCTATATTGAACACGGCATGGTCAATCTTCCTCAGCCCCAGAAGCTTTATTCTTACGGACCTCTTTTTCGGATGGAGCGCCCTCAAGCCGGCCGTTTCCGCCAATTCCACCAAATTGATCTCGAAGTTTTCGGCGAACAGGATTCGGTGATCGACGCCCAAATCATCCAGATTTTTTACAACATTTTAAAAGAGCTGAAGTTTAAGAATTTAATTGTTGAAATCAACAGCATCGGCGATAGAAACTGCCGTCCTTATTATAAGAAATTGCTCGTTAATTATTTCCGTTCGCGGGAAAGCTCGCTTTGTTCAGATTGCCGGCGGAGGTTGCGCTACAATCCCTTAAGAATCCTTGATTGTAAAGAAGAAAAATGCCAGCCGGTTAAGGCCCAAGCTCCCCAATTAGTCGATCATCTCTGCGACGGATGCAAAACCCACTTTAAAGAGGTGCTGGAATTTTTAGATGAGGTGGAGATACCCTACAGGCTCAATCCCTATTTAGTAAGAGGATTGGATTATTATACCAAGACCGTTTTTGAAATTTACGAGGATTCCGAAGACGGGCAGAGATTGGGCGCTTTGGTGGGCGGCGGAAGGTTTGATACTTTGGTCAAAATGCTTGGCGGCAGAGATACCCCGGCTTGCGGAGGAGCGGCCGGCATCGAAAGAATCGTCGCCACTCTCAAAGAAAGGATGAAACAGGAACCAGCCAGCGGTTCCGCGCCGCAGAAAGTTTTTCTGGCTCAATTAAGCGATTTAGGTAAAAGGAAGAGTTTAAAACTCTTTGAAGAATTCAGAAAGGCGAAGATCCAGATAGCGGAATCTTTCGGCAAAGATTCTTTAAAAACTCAACTGCGCTTGGCCGATAAGGTCGGCGCTGATTACGCTCTTATCCTCGGACAGAAAGAAGCCTTGGAAGAATCGATTATTATCAGGGACATGAAAACGGGCAGGCAGGAAACAGTGAAGCTCGACAGGGTAGTCAGGGAAATGGAAAAATATTTAAAAAGGTAAGGACTATGAATAATTGCCTGTTTTGTAAAATCGTGTCGAAAGACTTGCCCAGCACCGTTATTTTTGAGAACCCCAATTTTTTAGTCATTAAAGACATTCAACCCTTAGCCCCGGTTCATCTGCTGATTATTACGAAGACTCATATCCCGTCAGTTGACCATTTGCAAGAATCTGATAAAGAATTAATAGGAGAGATGATACTTACAGCCCGGCAAGTTGCCCGAGACCAGGGGGTGGCGAAGACCGGCTATAAGCTCGGTTTTAATGTGGGCAGGGGCTCAGGCCAACTCGTTCCTCATCTTCATTTACATTTATTAGGAGGTTGGCAACAAAATAAATAAAAACTAAAACATTATGCATTTAGAAGTTACAAAACAAGAAAGGGAAACATCGCAAAGTTTAGTGCGAAGGTTCGGCCGGAGAGTCCAGCAGAGCGGGCTTTTGGTGAGAGCGAGAAAGTTAAGGTTCAGAAAGAAGCAAAAGAGCCTGGGCGCTCAAAAGAGAGCGGCTTTGCGCAGAGAAGAGGTGAGGAAAGAATACCAAAAGTTGAAAAAAATGGGTAAATTAGAATATGGCCCTAAAGGAGCAAATCAAAAGCGATTTAAATAAATCGGTTAAGGGAAAAGAGGAATTAAGCTCCTCGGTTTTACGTTTGCTTTTGGCGGTAATCTTAAATAAAGAGAAAGAAAAGAGATATAAATTGAAAGAAGATAAAGACGTCCAATTAATTGATGAAGAAATTATCGATGTTATCTCATCGGAAACCAAAAAAAGGAGAGAGGCGATAGAATTATACGAGAAAGGCGGAAGGCA